>NZ_JBJDQL010000009.1:44524-251387 GCF_044903305.1 Streptomyces sp. NPDC019531
GGGCACGGGCACGGGCACGGGCACGGGCACGGGCACGGGCACGGGCACGGGCACGGGCACGGGCACGGGCACGGGCACGGGCACGGGCACGGGCACGGGCAACGACACCATGCGGAGCGCGGCTCCCGGCGGGCTGTCGGCGCTCGCCGGGCATCCCGAGGCGTACGAGAGTCTGCGGGCAGCCTATCCGGGCCGGTGACGAGGTGGTCGTCTTCCACGCTTCCGCCCACCGTTCGGCGGGATCAAGTCCCCTCATGTCCGCCTGACATGAGAACCTGAAGACCTGAGAGGGTTCGGACGTAGCCGTCGAGGTATGTGCCGACAGGGGGTCCTCGTTGTTCGGGCCAGAGTTGTTCACCCAGACCGCTGCCGCCGCCGCGGGCACGATGGTCGGGCTGATGACCACGGATGCCTGGCAGGCTGCCCGGCACCGGATCGTGCGGTTCCTGCGGCGGGAGGACGTGGAGCGGCTGGACCGGGCGCGGGCGGCGCTGGACGCCGCGCCTCCCGGTCGGCAGGAGATCATCCTCCGGCAGCAGCGGGAGGAGTGGGACACGACCCTGCGCGGTCTGCTGGCCCAGCAACCGGCACTGTCCGATGTGCTGGCCGAGTTCGTCCAGGAGTTCTCCGGTCTGGCGCGGCCGATCCTCATCCAGGTCCAGCAGACCCCGGTGCTGGAGGCCGCCCGCACCCCGGGCGCGCTCACCGTGGCCCCGCCGCTGGGCCGCCTCGACCGCCGGGTGCGCGGCCGTGAACCGCTGCTCGGCACGCTCAAACAGCTGGTGGGCAAGCCGACTTCGGGTGTGCAGGTGCTGCACGGCATGGGCGGGGGCGGCAAGACGACCGTGGCGCTGGAGATCGCCGCGTACGCCGCCGCCCTGAACGTCGACGTGTGGTGGGTGACCGCGAAGAACCCCGCCACGCTGAGCGCCGGAATGCGCGAGGTGGTGGCCGCGCTCGGCACCCCCGCGGATCTCATCGACCGTGCCTGGTCGGGGCGTTCGAGCGCGACCGACCTGCTGTGGCGGCGGCTCTGCGACACCGCGAGCCCCTGGCTGCTGGTCGTGGACAACGCCGACGAGCCCGAACACCTTGCCCCGCACGGCCGGTTGGCGGAGGGCACGGGCTGGATCCGGCCGGCCGCGGAGCTGCCCGGCCTGGTGCTCATCACCAGCCGGGACAGCAGCCCGACGACCTGGGGACCCTGGGCGAAGCTGCACCCGGTGGACGCGCTGGAGGAGCGGGACGCCGCCGAGGTGCTGTGGGACCTCGCCGGGGAGCGGGCCGGCTCCCGCGAGGACGCCCGGCTGCTGGCCCGGCGGCTCGGCGGGCTGCCGCTGGCGTTGCGTATCGCGGGCTCGCATCTCGCGGCGGCCTCGGCGTTCCCCGCCTGGCCGGGCACGACGACCGTGCGGACGTACGCCGACTATCGCGCGGCCCTCGACGAGCGCTTCACCGAGCTCCTCGACGCGAACCCGCCCGGGCGGCCGGGCAGCGACTACTCCGTCCCGGTGACCGGCACATGGGAGCTCTCCCTGGACCTCCTGGAGCGGCGGGGCATCGGCAAGGCCAGGCCGCTGATGCGACTGCTGTGCTGCCTGGGCGAGGCTCCCGTGCCGCTGGTCGGCCTGTTACGCCCCGACCGGCTGGCGGACTCCTCGCTGCTGCCCGGTGTCACGCCCCAGGAGCTGTTCACCGCGCTCACCTCGCTCGCCGACTTCGGGCTGATCGAGCTGCACACCCCGCGCGGCGGCGACGACCACACGCGCACCCTGCTGATGCACCCGCTCGTCCGGGACGCCGGCCGGCTCCAACGGGACCTCGCCGAGCACATGGCGGAGTACGCGGCGGTCGTCTCCGACCTTGTCGTCTCCGCCACCGCCGAGCTGAGCGAGGACGATCCGCGGGACTGGCCGCGATGGCGGCTGCTGCTGCCGCACTGCGACGCCCCGCTGGCCCTGATCGGCGACCCGTACGAGGCGGACGACGACCTGGTCTCGAAGGCGCTGCGGGCGGCGGCCGCCGGGGCCCGGCATCTGATCCGCAGGGGCTGGCTGGACCGGGCGGAGGAAGTGCTGGAGGCCTGCGAGCCGATCGTGCTCGCCTGTGGGCCGCGCGATCCGGACGCCCTCGAAGTCCGGTCCGCCGCCGCCCACTTGCTCCACTTGCGGGGCCGGTTGCCGGCGGCCGAGTCGCTGCTTCGTTCCGTGCTGGAGGACACGCGAGCCCTGTTCGGTGACGCGGCCGGTGAGACCGCCGACGTCCGGTACGCACTCGCGAACCTGCTCAACGGCCGGGGCCGCCCTGTCGAGGCGGCGACCGAGTACCGCGCGGTCCATGCCACACGCCGGACCCTGCTGGGCGAGCGCGACCCCCGGACCCTCGCGGCCCGCAAGGGCGTGGCCTGGATGGCGCGCTACCGAGGGTTGCTCGCGGAGGCCGAGGAGGACTACCGCCTGCTCCTGGAGGCCTACCGGCAGACCCTCGGCGCAAACCATCCCGACACCCTGGTCACCCGGCACGAGATGGCCCAAGTGCTGCACGAACGCGGCATGTTCCGGCAGGCGGAGGAGGAGCTGCGGGAGACGCTCCGGGTGTGCGCGGACGTACTGGGCGAGCGCCACCCGAGCACCCTCGCCGTGCGCCACGACCTCGCGGACGTCCTGCGCGACCGCGGCCTGCTCGTGGAGGCCGAGCACGAGTTCCGTGCGGTGCTCGGGATGCGCGCGGACGCCTACGGCGAGGACCACCCGGAGACCGTGGCCGCCCGGCACGGCCTGGCCACCGTGCTGCGCGACCGGGGCTGGCCCACCGACGCGGAGACCGAGTTCCGGGAGGTCTTCGAGGTCCAGCGCAGACTGCTCGGCGACATGCACCCGCACACCCTGGTGGTCCGCCACAACCTGGCCGACCTGCTGATGGAGCGCGGCCAACTGGAGGCGGCCGAGGCGGAGTTCAGGGAGGTGTACGCGGCGCGCCGGACCGTTCTCGGCGAACAGCACCTGCTCACCCTCTCGGTACGGCACGGCGCCGCACACGTGCTGCACCTGCGGGGCCGCACGGACCGGGCCGAGACCGAGTACCGCACCGTCCTGGCGGACTGCGTCGACACCCTCGGCCCCCGCCACCCGGGCACCCTCGCGGTCCGCCACAACCTCGCCGACCTGCTCAAGGACCAGGGCCGACTCGCCGCGGCGGAACAGGAGTTCAGAGAGGTCTACGAGGCCCGGCGGACCGTCCTCGGCGAACAGCACCTGCTCACCCTCTCGGTACGCCACGGCGCCGCGCACGTCCTGCATCTGCGCGGGCACGTCGAACAGGCGGAGGCGGAGTACCGGACGGTGCTCGCGGACTGCGTGGCGACACTGGGCCCCCGGCATCCGGGGACGCTCGCGGTACGGCACAACCTGGCCGACCTGCTGTGCCTGAAGGGCGAACTCACGGCCGCCGAAGCGGAGTTCACGGAAGTCCGGGTTGCGTGCGAGGAGGTCCTGGGGCTACGGCATCCACGCACCCTGGCCGCCCAGAACGCCCTCGCCCGCCTGCGCTCGGAGGATCAGGCGCCCAGTGATCCCGACTCGGCCGCCGCCGGTTCGTAGCCCGGGAAGCGGGCCGGGATCTGCCCGAGGTCCCACAACGCGAGCGACTTGTCGTCGTAGAAGTCGTCGGACTCGTCGTCGCCGATGACCTGCAGCGGTTCGGGCAGCCCGAAGGGGGCGAGCCGGAGGTTGATCGGCCGCCACCAGCCGGTGACGATGTCCGTGTTGGCCGGCGTCCGGGAGAAGGTGGTGGTGAGCAGATAGCGCGAGCCGCTCTCCCGGAACCGGGTCAGCGCCTCCACCACATGCTGGTAGGAGAAGTGCACGAGGGCGTCCCGGCACACGATGAGGTCGACGCGCGGCACCGGTTGCGCGGTGAAGTCGAGTAGCTGGAACTCCCGCCCGGACCCCGGGTGGTTGGCCCGGTTGGCCTCGACGAGCTCCGCGACGACGTCCCCGCCGAGGTAGGAGGCGCCGTCCAGTTCGACATACCGCATCCAGTTGAAGTCTCCGCACGGCGCGTCCAGCACCGACCGGACACCCAAGTCCTTGATGAGACCGCCGAGTCGGGCGATCACCCGCTTCATGCGCTGCAGCTCGGAGCCCGGTCCTGAGCGGGTCTCGTCGGAACCCCAGCGGTTGGTGCGGTAGATGTCCGTGAACACGTCGTGCAGGTCCGCGTCGTCACGGGCGTCCGTGACATCGACATAGCGCCGTGCGTCCACGTCGTAGACGGGCTCCCCAGGATTGCTCAGGTACCGCGGGGTCAATGACGTCCTCTTT
Source organism: Streptomyces sp. NPDC019531 (assembly GCF_044903305.1). Lineage (NCBI taxonomy): Bacteria > Bacillati > Actinomycetota > Actinomycetes > Kitasatosporales > Streptomycetaceae > Streptomyces > Streptomyces sp. NPDC019531. Next base: position 48,847 of record NZ_JBJDQL010000009.1, read on the forward strand.
CGCTGCCCGTCGGCGGGACGTATGGCAGCCCACCGGTACAAGTCGGCAGCATAACGCTCCTCAGGGCCGGACCTGGATGAGCGCGTGGGTCCCACCGGTCCGCCAGCGCTGCCCCTCCGCGGCGACCAGCGCGGCCTCCGTACGATCGTCGAGCCCGGTGATCACATCCGACTTCAGCGTGCGCAGGGCGGCGACCGGCCCCGGGAAGTACGCGGTCACGTCGGCGAAGGACGTGGTCGGCGCCCACCACCGGTCCCCCACCAGCCGCCGGTAGTTGAGGTCCCCCTTCAGCACGGTCAGTGCGGCCCCGCCGATCTCCGTACGAAGGTCGTCGGGCATGTCCGAGTACGGCAGCGGAGCGCAGGAGTACGGGTGCGCACGCACTTCGAGCCGCCCGTCGGCCATGGCCTCCCACAGCCGACGCCCGTACGCCGCGGCCTCTCCCGGGGCCCGCACGAGCCGGCGCAGCGCGTCGACCACGTCGGCGGTGGTCGCGTCGGAGACGTAGTAGGGGTAGGGCTTCACGTGCAGAACGGCCCGGTCGATACGGGCGTGTTCGAGCAGGTGGGAGATGAGCAGCAGATCGGGAATCAGCTCCCGGCCGGCGTTGTCGGCGATGACACAGAGGGTGCCTCCGCCGTCGAGCAGCGACCAGAGCCGGTCACTGTCGTCGGCGACCAGATCGGGTACGGCGTCGCGCCCCTCGGCCTCACCGTCGGAGAGCCGGAACCCGAGGTCGGCGCGGTTGCCCCACAGCGACCCGTGCAGCAGGGCCGCGCCCCGCTCCTCGACCGACCGCGAGGCGAGCTCGTCCAGCGCCTTCAACTCCTCGTCCGTCTCCGGGGATTCGAGCTCGGCGAGCTTGGAGGGCCGGAACGGATCGATTCCGCGCCAGGGTCCGTCTCCGAAGTACCCCACGGCGTCCAGAAGCCGCCGATAGAAATAGCTCTCGGACCACAGCCAGGGCACGTCGAACCAGGGCTGCCCGACGTAGGTGTCGATCCCCCACTCGTCCCACGCCCCGCCGGGGAGCGGTTCGATCACACCCTTGGTACAGCTGTCGAGCAGTGCGTCGAGCGCACGGTGCTGTTCGGGACCGTACGGAAAGCTCTCCCGCACCTGCCGGATGATCGCGGGATGCCGCTCGGCAAGCACGCTGTACGGAAAGGACCCGGGTTCATTGCCGAAGATGACATCCGCACGGAAGGACATGCGCCGACTGTAACCACCTCAGGGGCGCGGGGCCGTATCGATCTGCGGCTACCGCCGCGCGGGCGCGACCGGCCACAGCGAACCCGCACCCCGCAACGGCGCTCACCCACCGCCCCGGGACTCCTGCTCCAGCTGGCTGACCAGCGCCAGATACCGCGCCCGCCGAGGCACCGGCACCAGTCCCCGGATCATCACGTGCCACATCTCCGCGAGCCGCCGCGGCTGCCGCCCCACCGGCTCCAGATGCCGGCCCACCACCCGCGTCCCGACGAAGAAGCACACCAGCGAGTGGGCAACCGCGTCCACATCGGTCTCCGGATGAAGGTCGGCCTCCTTGACCGCCCCCGACAACTTCCCCGTGGCAAGCTCCAGCCACTCCGTGAACGGATGCCGGAGCGGCGGCCGCACCTCCACTCCGCCCGTGGCGAGCCTGAGCCCGGCCCGAAGCACGGGCCCCTCGACCGAGAGGCGCGCTATCTGGAAGGTGATCCGGACCAGCGCCTCCAGCGAGGTGTACCCGCGGGCGTCCATGTCCCCCGCCACCTGTCGCGACGCCCGCGACTGGATCTCCATGATCGCGTGGGCGAGATCGTCCTTCGCGGCGAAGTGGAAGTACAGCGCGCCTTTGGTGACCTGAGCATGTTCGACGATGTCGCTGAGACTCGTCGATTCATAGCCGCGGCGGTCGAACAGATCGGCGGCGGCGCTGATGATCGTCGCTCGGGTCTGTTCAGCGCGTAACTGCCTCGGCATCGACTGCACACTCCTGGTACGGAAAAGAACGGGTCATGCCGTTTGTTTCTTACTCCCTGTACACGATATCTCACCCTGCGACGGCGCCCACACGGCACTCGAAGGCCACCGATTCCCCTTGCAGCGCGACGACTTGTACGTCTGCGCCGTCCTCGTCGCTCACCTCGATCCAGACCGGTCGGTCGAGCTCGGCGTACTGGTGAAACATGGCGCGGAAGGACACCGGCACCCGCCCGGCTCCGCCTTCACGGGCCCGCACGGCCTGCCGGGCGGCCTCCAGGAGGAGCATGCCGGGGATGTGGTCCAGTGGATGATCGAAGAAAACAGGATGCGCGGTATCGACCCGAAGACGCCAGCGGCCCGGGCGGGTGTCGGGCGCCAGGAGCACGTCCACGCTCAGGGACCGTCCCACCGTGTCGGCGGGTAACACCTGCGGCAGCGGCCGCGGCAGCCGCAGGGCACCGACGTCGGCGGTACGGCCCCCTCGTAGTCGGCGGTAGACGGACTCGTTCGTCCAGCTCACGGCGATGCGGCCGGTCGCCACGCGTTCACCGCCCAGGTGTACGACAGCGTCGTAGCGGAGTGCGACCGGGCGGCCGGCCCGGCGGCGGACCTCTGCGACGGTGATGTCGACGACGGGTTCCGCGGGGGCGGCACCGACTGCGAGGTGCTCGGGACGGGTGTCGATGCACAGCTCCTGGAGGACGAACTGCTGACCGAGCGGGACCTGGTAAGCGGCGTGGGCGAGAAGCGCCCCGCACTGGCGGACCGTTTCTGCAACCAGCAGCGGCTCATAGGCGGAACGGTCTGCGGACACGTGTAACTGGTGGGCGCGCGGCCACTGTGCGGTGATGGTGAATCGGTCGGTGTCCGTCCTGGTCCAGCCGGTGAGGAGGATCTCCGCGACGGCCACTCGGTGCACGAACTCACGCGGGACGGTCGCCGTCAGCGGCCCTGGCCCGGCCGGGGTCTCCGTGAACGGCCGCAACTCTGGCATGTTTCCCCCTCGTTCCTCCGAAGCGATGACGGACGGCGAGGTGCTCGTGCCGGTGAGCGATAGAGTACGAGGGATTCCGGTCTGTTTTCAATGTGACCTGATCGAGACCGGACTGGATCCGACTCGGCTCATGGGAGGGGTTCTTGTGGCGAGACAGGAGCGCGCCATCAGGACACGCAGAACGATCGTGGAGGCCGCGGGCGCCGTCTTCGACGAGCACGGGTACGCCGCGAGCACCATCGCGATGGTGCTGGAGCGGGCCGACGTCACCAAAGGTGCCCTGTATTTCCACTTCCCCTCCAAGGAGTCCCTCGCCCAGGCGGTGCTCGACGAGCAGTTGTCGCTGGGGGCGGTCCCGCCGCATCCGTGCAAGTTGCAGGAGATCGTGGACATCACGTTCGTCTTCGGGCAGCGGCTGCGGAGCAACTCCCTGCTGAAGGGCAGCGTGCGGCTGACGGTGGAGCAGTGCGCGCCGCCCGGTGTCGATCACACAGGACCGTTCCGGCAGTGGAGCGAGCATCTGAGGTCGATGCTGCAAGAGGCCGGGGAACAGGGCGAGTTGCTGCCGATGGTGGAGCCGCGGGACACCGCGGATCTGCTGGTCGGGGCGTTCGCCGGGGTCCAGCTGATGTCACGGGCGCTCAGCGGGCGGGAGGATCTGGGGCACCGGATCTCCGTCATGTGGGCCCATGTGCTGCCGAGCATCGCGGTGCCGGGGCTGCTGATCGGCCTCGACAGCCGTCCCGACCGCGGGGCACGTGTGCTGGCGTCGGTGGAGAGCGGCGAGCTGGTGGGCGCGCAGTCGTGATGCGGGGCACCACACAACACGATGGGCCGGCCGGTGCCCTAACGGCACCGACCGGCCCATCTCCGTGGGGAAGTTGACTCAGAAGGTCAGCTTCCAGCTGTTGAGCGTGCCCGTGTCCTGCGCCGCCGTGTCCTGGACGCGGAGCTTCCAGGTGCCGTTGGCGGTCTCGGAGGAGGCGTTCACGGTGTAGGTGGTGTTGACGTTGTCGGCGGAGTCCGAGGAGCTCGCCGCCTTCAGGCTGTACACCGTGCCGTCCGGGGCGACGAGGCTGATCACCAGGTCGCCTCGGTAGGTGTGGGTGATGTCGACGCCGACCTGGAGCGTCGAGGGGGCGTTGCCGCTGCGGCCGCTGACGGCGATGGAGGACTCGATCGCGGAGGAGTTGTCCGGGATGGAGACGGCGGTCGAGTTGGAGAACGTCGTCCCCGTCGTCGTACCGCCGCTCACGGCCGCCACCGTCTTCGCCGCGTCCGCGAGGCCCGCGCCGCAGCCACCCGAGCAGGCACCCGGCAGAGCGCGGGCGTTGTTCTTGATGGCGGTCTCGATCTGCGCCGGGGTCAGCGAGGAGTTGGCCGACTTCACCAGCGCGACCAGGCCCGCGATGTGCGGGGTGGCCATGCTGGTGCCCTGGTAGTAGGCGTACGACTCCGAGGACGGCGTGGAGGCACCGGAGTTGAGCGTGGACAGGATGCCGTTGGCGGTGCCGGTGCTGGTCTGGCCGCCGGGGGCCGAGATGTCCACGAGGGAGCCGTAGTTGGAGTAGGAGGCCTTGGCACCCGCGCGGTTGGTCGCGGCGACCGAGATGATGTTGTTGCAGTTGCCCGGCGAGTGGCCGGAGACGTTCTCGTTGTCGTTGCCGGCGGCCACGACGACGGTCGTACCGCGGCTGACGGCGTTGTTGATGGCGGTCTGGGTCGCCGAGGTGCAGGCTCCGTCGCCGCCGAGGCTCATGTTGATGACCTTGGCCACATTGGAGTTGGCGGGCACGCCGGAGACGGTGCCGCCGGACGCCCAGGTGATGGCGTCGATGATGTCGGAGTCGTAGCCGCCGCACTTGCCGAGCACACGCACCGGGGAGATCTTCGCGCCGTACGCGATGCCCGCGACGCCCTTGCTGTTGTTCGTGACCGCGGCGATGGTGCCGGCGACGTGCGTGCCGTGCCAGGAGGAGCTGGAGGCCGGAATCCCGGAGCCGCACTCGTTGGCGGCGTAGTAGTCGCCCGGGTCGGCCGGGTTGCTGTCGCGGCCGTTGCCGTCGACGGAGACCGCGGTGTCGGAGATGAAGTCGTAGCCGCCGACGATGTTCGCGGCGAGGTCGGAGTGGGTGACGTAACCGGTGTCGATGACGGCGACGGTGACGCCGGTGCCGGTGGACTTGGTCCAGGCGCCGGGCACGTTCATGCCGGCGGTCGTCTCGAACAGGTCCCACTGCTTGGCGTACTCGGTGTCGTTCGGGTCGGCCTGCGGCTTGTTCAGGCGGTCCGGTACGACGTAGGCGACCTGCGGGTCGGCCTTGAACTCGGCGACGGCGTCGGCGACTTCGGTCTTGCTGGGGTCCGCGCCCAGGTCGACGAGGGCGGCACCGGTGCCGAGGCGGCGCTCGAAGTCGGCGTCCTTGGCGGCGGCGTCGGCCTCGGCGGCCTTGTTCGACGTGGCTTCGGCGGCGCCGGATCTGTAGCCGACGATGAGGCGTTCGGCCTGGATGCCGGGAGCGGCCTCGGTGAGTGCGGCCGGGACGGCGGCTTCCCGGACGGGGGTGTCCTGGGCGACGGCGACGGAGGCCGTACCGACCGAGAGCAGGGCGGCGGAGACGGCGGCGACGGATATCAGCTTCCGCCGGAGGGAGGGGGAGGTACGCAAGGGCTTGCCTTTCGTGGCCGTGCTCCGGGCAGCGCGGAGCGGCAGTCGAATCGCTTCGTCGATGAAGCGGCGGGGGGTGAAGCCAAGAGCGCAACGGCCGGCCAGACGGGGAGCATGACCCGTTCGGGGTTGCCTGTGGGTCAGCTGTGGTCGAACGATAGGCAAAGAGCAGGTCATGCGGATACAGGGGAAACCCTTGATCCGGCCGGGAACCCACCCTCTGCGATGGCCGGTTGACCGATGGCGGCTGCTTTGCCCTCGTCTGCGCGGAGGCGGGCACCTGGGTGCTCCGGTGAACGCGTGGGGCCCGTGTCCCGTACTGCACGGAAGCCCGTCTTTCCCGCGTCGCCCGAGGAGGCGTTCCGGATGGCCCGGATGCCCTGGACCACAGCCCGCCGTACGAGTGCGGCGGTCGCCGCCGTGACGCCCTTCCTGCTGACCGTGTTCGCGGCGGCGCCCGCGCAGGCCCATGGCGCCCCCACGGATCCGGTCAGCCGGGTCTTCGCCTGCTCCCCCGACGGCGACTCGTCGGGGACCGCCGCATGCCGGTCGGCCATCACGGCGAACGGCTCGCCCTTCACGGCGTGGGACAACCTGCGGGTCGCGAACGTGAACGGTCGGGACCGGCAGACCATCCCGGACGGCAAGCTGTGCAGCGGGGGACTTCCCGCCTATCAGGGCCTCGACCTGGCCCGCGCCGACTGGCCGTCGACACGCCTGTCCCCCGGCGCGACGCTGACCATGAAGTACGTCTCGACGATCCCGCACACCGGCACGTTCCGGATGTACCTCACCGAGCCCGGCTACGACCCCTCGAAGCCGCTGAAGTGGTCGGACCTGCCGGAGCAGCCGTTCGCTCAGGTGAAGGACCCGGCACTGACGAACGGCGCGTACCGGATCAGGATGACGCTGCCGAAGGACCGCACGGGACGGCAGGTGCTGTACACGATCTGGCAGAACAGCAGTACGGCGGACACGTACTACTCGTGTTCGGACGTGGTGTTCCCGGCGGCGGCCGAGGAGGACGGGAGCGGTGCGAGTGCCCCGTCGCCGACCCCGACGAAGGCCGTGAAGGAGGCCGCGAAGAAAAAGCCGGGGAAGAGTCCGTCGCCGACCGCCTCCGCCGCCGCTCCCACGCCGAGTCCGTCCGTGGCCCGTTCGGCGGGCACCGCCGCGGACTCCGCTCCGGTGGCCGCCGACGCCGAACCCGCCTCCGGCCCTTCCGCGCCCATGCTTGCGGGCGGCGCCGCCGCGGTGCTGGTGCTCACCGGGGGCGCCGCCCTGGCGCTTCGTCTGCGCCGGCGCTGAACTACCGCTTCACGCGGGTCAGTTCACGTAGACGGCCTCGCCGCCGGTGGTCACCTGGGCGTACTTCGCGGTCCAGTAGCCGCTGCTGGGGCACAGCGAGGAGCCGGACGTCCGGGTGAACTGCTGGTTGGTGAAGGCGATGCTGTTGTCGGTGTTGGAGGCCGTGCCGGCGAGGCTGCCGTTTGTCGCCTGGTAGACGCAGGTGACGCTGCCCAGCAGGGTGCTCAGCACGACGGTGGTCTGGATCGTGGAGCCGCTCGCCGGGGTCACGGCGACGGTGCCGTCGGAGGCCACGGTGGTGGTGTACGGCAGGTTGTTGACCGTGACGCTGGTGACGCCGAGGACCCCGACGTTGTTCGAGGTGCAGTTGGCGAAGGTGTGCGCGGTGAGCGACTCGGTGGCCGTGCCGGGAGCGGTCGGGTTGCCGCCCGTGCCGACCGTGGCGGTGAACTGCGAGGTGGTGCAGGTGATGCCGGTGGTGCCGGTCGAGCTGGAGTAGAGGGTGGCGGTGGTACCGCTGGCCAGGGGCGCGGTGATGGTCGCGCCGTCGGCGACGTTGGTGCCACCGACGCCGCCGGTGGTGAGGACCGCGATGTCGGCCGCCGCGGCGGGGGCGGACGCGGCCACGGCCACGGGCAGCGCGAAGGCGGCGGCAGCGGCGGTGAGGGAGACCAGGGAACGCATACGCATGCGGGATTGCCTCTTTCGTGAGGTGGGGGTGCGAGGGTGGGTGTGGGGGAGCGCGGACGCGCCTCGGCGTCCGCCGTTGCCGCCCCGTCACGCCTTCTCCGTACGTGACGGACCGGCAACGGCAGCCGGCCGGTGACCGGCCGGAGGCCCAATGGGGGAGGGCTCCGGCCGGGCCGGGCGGGAGGTGGCGAGCCCGCTACGGCCCAGGGGGGAAGCGGCCGTTTCGGGTGCCGTGGAAGATCGGACTCGAACGGTGAAGAGCCCGTGACGGACAGACGGTCCGGGAATGCGGGCAGGTGCCGCCCGGCGGCTTGGATCCGGCGCCACGGATCCGAAGAAGCCAGGGAGAGTTGTAGACCTGATCATCCGTCAACGTCAAGGCGCAGTAAGGCAGTTGATCTTCGAACGGCGCATTTCCACAGCCTTTTCCGACCGGCCGAACGTTGTTGATCACAACTGGAACATAATCAACACCCTTTACTCACAACTTGCTTGACCCATGGTCGTAACCGCCGGTAACTTCCGAGGCGTTACTGCGGAGTACGGGAAAGCCCTTGCACCCGCCGGGAGTTGCCGGGAGCTGTGCGCCGCAGCCACTGTCCGCGCCAGGACAACAAGCCAATGAAGCCGCACAATCCGCACGTGAGCCCCACTTGCGTTGACTATGCCCCTGGGAGCAGCACATGGCCTCGTCCGTCGGCACCACCTCTGAGACCCCCGACAGCGGTTCCGCACCCGAAGCCCCCGACGGCTCCGCGAGACGCGGTCGGGTCCGGGGGCGCCGGGCCGCGATCATGGCGGTACCGGCCGTCGCGATCACCGCGGGTCTCGCGATCATGACCGCCGAGGGCGCGCTGGGCGTCCAGTTCGCCATCTCCGGCATGCCCTTCACGGTCACCGCGACACAGCTCGACGGCACCGGGTTCGAGCAGTTCGGCGGGCTCGACAACATGGCCGACAACAGCCCGAACGCCGGCGACACCGGTGGCCAGGTGCTGGTCGTGACCTCCGCCATCAAGAACGCGACGCTCACCAAGCTGTGCCAGAGCGTCGACCTGGGCGGCACCAACCTGCTCATCAAGGCGGGCGGCGGGGACAAGAAGGTCGAGGCGACCGACCTGACCACGGACTCGACCGAGCTGACCGGTGACGCCTCCTTCGACAACATCGAGATCGGCAACGACGCCAGCACCCTCACCAAGGCGGGTGTGAAGGGTCCCCTCGGCGTCTTCAGCCAGCAGGCCGACACCGTGCACATCGCCAACCTGCGGCAGACCAACTACGCGACCACCGCAGCGGTGTTCAAGCTGCCCGGCCTCAAGCTCAGCTTCAGCAGCACGGGTTGCTGATGGAGGGCCAGGAGCCGGAGGGCGGGCACGGGACTCCGGGCGAACAGCAGTCCGTGGGCGGCCAGGACGGCTTCACCCGCTGGGTGTACGGACGGCCCTTCTGGGGCGGGCTGTGGCTTACCCTGGGCGGTGCGTTGACCCTGCTCACCATGAAGGCCTCGCTGAAGGTCGTCCTGCACGTCGGCATGCAGGGGCTGGCGGGTTACCTCCTGCCGACCCTGATGATCGTGCTGGGTCTGCTGATCCTCTTCAGCCCGGCCCAGCGCCTGTTCTACTCGATCGTCGGTGTCCTGCTCTCCCTGGGCACCTGGGTCACCTCGAACATGGGCGGCTTCATGATCGGCCTTCTCCTGGGGGTCGTGGGCAGTTGCCTGACCTTCGGCTGGATGCCCGACCAGGATCCTCATGTGAGCCGCCGGGAGCGGCGCAGGACGGCAGAGCGGGCGGCGCAGGACGGGCCGGCGACCGACACGGGACACCCCGGCACCGGAGCCGACACGGCCCAGGCCGGAATGACCGCCGGCACACCGCAGACCGCCCAGTGACCCGACTGCGCGGGCCGCTCTCGCAACCGGCTCGCGCACCCGCCTCCCGAGGCACGGACCGCGCAGGCACCGCCCGCTACACGCCGGGCAGCCTGCGCGGTTCCACGCGTTCCTCGACCGCCGTGTCGCCCTCGCGTGTGACGACGTAGGCACCCTTCCCGGGCAACTCGCTGACCGCCTCGACGAGTTCGGTGCCGCGGTACACCAGTCCCACCCCGTCGTCCGTGCAGTGGGTGACGGGCAGGGTGCCGTCCGCGACCAGCCGGTGGACCAGCGGGCGGCGGCCCGGATCACTGTCGTAGTGCACGCCGTTGCCGTACGGCAGAAAGCCCAACGCGTCGGTCAGCGGGCGGAGTTCGGGGCCGTACGAGTCGGTGGTGCCGCCCTCGAACCAGCACAGGGAGCCCGCGCTGACCCCGCTCAGTACCACGCCGGACTCCCAGGCCGCCCGCATGATCCGGTCGAGTCCATGGACCCGCCACACGGCGAGCAGGTTGGCCACCGAGCCGCCCATGACCCACACCACGTCCTGCTCACGTACGGTGCCCTCGATGTCGTCCAGGTTGGGCATGGGGAAGAGCTGGAGCGGGGTGAGGTCGAAGCCGGCGACCCGCGCCGCCTCGTGCATCCGCGCCGTGAAGTGCTCGGCGTCCCCGATGGCCGTGCCGACGTACATCACGCGCGGCCTGCGGCCGTGGGCGCCCGAGAGGTCGACGGCGTGGTGGACCAGGGCGTGGAACGACACCATGGTGCGACCGCCGGTGCGGTGTCCTCCGGAGGTGGCGACGATCGTCGGTTCTGGGGCCATTCGCGTGATCCTAGCCAGCGCTCGCGCGAGGAGATGCCGTACCCGCGGTCGTGCGCGGAGGCCGCGCTGCGGGTGGTGGGCCCTCATCGGGCGGCCGGTCACGGACGTGGTATCGGGGATTTACACCATCTCCGGCGCCCAGGCCGCGGAAAAACCCGCACCGTCTGGGCGACCCCCGGGTCGGAACAGAGTTGTCGGTGGGACGGTAGGTGCATGGAGTCAGACATCGACACCGGGAGCGCGCACTCCGCGCGGATCTACGACTACATCATCGGCGGCAAGGACCATTACCCGGCGGACCGTGAGGCGGGAGACGCCATGGTCCGTGAGTGGCCCGCGCTGCCGGTCCACATGCGGGCCAACCGCGACTTCATGAACCGCGCGGTGCGCCATCTCGCCGAGGCGGCGGGCATACGGCAGTTCCTCGACATCGGGACCGGCATCCCGACCTCCCCCAACATCCACGAGATCGTGCAGTCGGTGTCGCCCGACTCGCGCGTGGTGTACGTCGACAACGACCCGCTCGTGCTGCGCCTGTCCCAAGGACTGCTCAACAGCACACCCGAGGGCCGGACTTCGTACATCGAGGCGGACATGCGGGACCCGGCGGGCATCCTCGACGCGCCGGAGTTGCGGGCGACGCTGGATCCGGCCGAGCCGGTGGCGCTGTTGGTGATCGCGATCGTGCACTTCATGATGGACGAGGACGACGCCGTGGGAATCGTGCGCCGGCTCCTCGACCCGCTGCCGTCCGGGAGTTACCTCGCGATGTCCATCGGCACCGCGGAGTTCGCCCCGGACGAGGTCGGCCGGGTGGCCCGGGAGTACGCGGCGCGGGGCATGCCGATGCGGCTGCGCACCCACGCCGAGGCCGAGGAGTTCTTCACGGGTCTTGAACTCGTGGAGCCGGGCGTCGTGCAGGTGCACAAGTGGCATCCCGACGGCACCGGCACCGAGGTGATCCGGGACGCGGAGATCGCGATGTACGGGGTGGTGGGGCGCAAACCATGACGCATGCCGCGACACAACCCTGCTACCGTCACCCCCCACTGCCCGCTGACCTGGAGATCATTACGATGCGGAACCGAGAACTCACTACAAGGGGCTGATCACTTGACTACCGGCGGTCACACACGGTTGGCTCCTGGCAAGTGAAAGTTCAATCGGCCGACGCGCCCGCGTTCCGGCCACACTTTTGTGTTCCGCCTGCTCGGCCGCACAGCGAGGTGCCGCACCCATGAACACTCCTCCTCCACCTCGGGCTTCCTCCAGATCCGTACGCGTGACCGCCCTCACCGCCGTCGCCCTTCTGCTGCTCGTCGGCTGCTCCGGTACCGGCGGCGACTCCCGGCTCAGTACGGGCGCGGGCGCGGCGGACGGCGCGGGCACCGCCGGGCTGAAGATCGCCCTGATCACCCACGGCGGCGAAGGTGACGCCTTCTGGGAGCTGGTGCGGAAGGGAGCCGAGGCCGCCGCCGCCAAGGACGGTGTCGAGCTGTCGTACGCGAACGACTCCGACCCGGCGGGGCAGGCCCAGTTGGTGCGTGACGCGATCGGCGACCGGGTCGACGGCATCGCGGTGACCCTGGCCAAGCCGACCGCGATGAAGGCGCCGGTGGCCGCGGCCCGCGCGGCGGGCATCCCGGTGGTGGGCCTCAACTCCGGTATCGACGCCTGGAAGTCGCAGGGCCTGCTTGAGTACTTCGGCCAGGACGAGAGCGTGGCCGGCGCGGCCGTCGGGAAAAAGCTGAACGAGCTGAAGGCCAAGCACACGCTGTGCGTCATCCACGAGCGGGGCAATGTCGCCCTGGAGGCGCGCTGCGCCGGGGTGAAGAAGACGTTCGGCGGGGAGACCGAGAACGTGTACGTCGAGGGCACCGACTCCGAGGCCGTGAACACCGTACTCACGGCCAAGCTGCGCCAGGATCCCGGGATCGACGAAGTGGTCACCCTCGGCGCGCAGTTCGCGCTGGGCGCCGTGGGATCGGTGAAGGCGGCCGGCAGCAAGGCCAAGGTCGCCACCTTCGACCTCAACAGCGACCTGGTGAAGTCGGTCCGCGCCGGGAACGTACAGTTCGCCGTGGACCAGCAGCCGTATCTGCAGGGCTACCTCGCGGTGGACTCGCTGTGGCTGTACAAGACCAACGGCAACGTCAGCGGGGGCGGTGTGGCTCCGGTGCTGACCGGGCCCGCGTTCGTCACCCGCACGAATGTCGCCGCGGTTGCGAAGTTCGCCGCCGCCGGCACCCGTTGACCCTTTCCCAGGAAAACCGCTTCTCAGGAAAACCGCTCGCCAGGAACCACTCCCCCTGACCGCCCAAGGACGACCATGCCCGACCGGAAAGGTGCCCGGCGCCGCCTCGGCTCCATACGGCTCTCCCTCATCCTGCTGGCGCTGGTGCCCAGCGTCACCCTCGCCGCCATGTGGGGTGTGACGACCATGCAGTTGTTCTCGGAGGGCCTACGGCTGCGCTCGCAGACCGAGTTGAGCAAATCGACCGGCGCGATGGGCACCGAGACCACGCTCGCCCTCCAGGGGGAACGCGCGGTGTCCGCCGCCTGGCTGGCCAAGGTGCCCGGTTCCCGGGCCGCCCTGGACGAGAAGCGGGCGGCCACGGATGCGGCGGTCGCCAAGCTGGTCCAGCAGTCCGACGAGATCAAGCGGGCGCCCGCCCGCATCGCCGAGCAGTTGTACTCGGTCCTCGGCTCGGTGGGCAGCCTGGAGTACTACCGCGATCAGGTGGACCGCCCCACCGACATCACCGCCCAGCAGGCGCTGGACCAGTACACGTCGATCATCGACGACCAGATACACGCCTTCCAGCAGCTCTCGCAGGTCGACGACGGCGACCTCACCTCCCAGGCCGGGCCGCTCGTCGCCATCGAACACGCGGCGGAGCTGACGTCCCAGGAGGATGTGCAACTGACCCTGGACTGGCCGTCCGGGCATCTCGACGAGAATTCCTGGACCCAGTTCGTCCAGCTGGTGAACACGCGCCGGTGGCTCGTCGAGGACCAGATCGTGCCCGCGTTGAGCGGCAACGCGAAGACGCAGACCGAGCGGATCCTCGCGAGCGAGGACTGGCAGAACCTGATGGCCGTCGAGGACCAGGTGCTCGCCGCGCGGCCCGCCGACGGCACCGGGCAGGTGGCCCTGCCGGACGCGCGAAAGCGGTGGGCGGCCGCGATGCAGAAGGTGTCCGTCCGCTACACCACCCTGATCCGCCAGCAGACCTCCGAGTTGCTGACCCGCAGCGCGGACAAGGCGCACGAGCAGCTGCTGACGGCCGCGTGGCTCAGTGCGGGCGGGTTGATCGCGCTGCTGATCTGCCTCGTGATGTCCTGGCGGATCACCCGCTCGCTGTCCCAGCGGCTGCGGGGCCTGCGGGTGGCCACACTCAGTCTTGCCCAGGAGCGGTTGCCGGACGTCGTCGCGAGGCTGGAGCGAGGCGAGAAGGTCGACGTGGACAAGGCCGCGCCCGAGCTGGACTACGGCTCCGACGAACTCGGGCAGGTGGCCCAGGCATTCAACACGGCACAACGGACGGCCGTGGTGACCGCTGTCGAACTCGCCGACACCCGACGGGGTTTCCAGAAGGTGATCCTCGGGATCGCCCGCCAGAGCCAGAACCTGGTCAACCTGCAGCTCAGCCGCCTTGACACGCTGGAGCGCGAGCACCAGGACCCGGACGTGCTGGCGGGTCTGTACGAACTGGACTCCACGGCCAGCCAGTTGCGGCGGTACGAGGAGAACCTGGTCATCATCAGCGGCGGCAATCCGCGGCGCAGCTGGACCGAGCCGGTCGCGCTGGTCGACATCCTGCGCGGTGCGGTGGGTGAGGTCGCCGAGTACCAGCGGGTGGAGGTGCACACGGAGGAGGAGGTCTGTCTGGCGCCGCCCGCGGTGGCGGACGTGATCCATCTCCTGGCCGAACTGATCGAGAACGCCACCCTGTACTCCCCCGCGCCGAGTCCGGTGAGCGTACGGGCCGCGCTGGTCGCCAAGGGGCTGGCCGTAGAGGTCGAGGACCGTGGCCTTGGCATGTCGGAGGACGAATACTCCTCCATCAACGCCCACTTGGCCGAGGCCCCCAAGTTCGACGTGGTCGCCCTCGCCGACGACCTCCGCCTCGGCATGTTCGTCATCGCCCGCCTCGCCAACCGCCACGGCATCCAGGTGACGCTGCGGTCCTCGCCGTACGGGGGGACGACGGCGATCGTGCTGATCCCGCACGAGGTCGTGGTTCGGGACGAGGTCGCGGCGGAGGGCCTGGGCGGCGCGACGGGCTCGGTGGGCACGGGACGTGCGACCGACTCGAACGGCACCCTGAGCATGACGGCGGGCCCGGGCCACGGGGAGCACTCCGACGGCACGGGCCGCGTGGGCGGCGCGAGAGGTCTGGCAAGTGCGGGACTCGGCGCGAGCGCAAGGGGCGCGGGGCGCGCGGCGGGATCCGCGGACGCGGGTGACTCGAGAGGCGGCTCCACAGGCACGGGCGACTCCACAGGCGGTCCCGCAGCCGCGGACGACTCCGCAGGCCCGACGGGCACGCGAGGCGCGGGAGATTCGGCGGATACGGCGGCTACGGCAGCCCCGGCGGGGTCCGCAGGAGCCGCCGACGCGACGGCGTCGGAAGACGCCCGGGGCGCCGGGGACCTGGCGGGTTCGGCGGATGCCCGGGGCGGGGCGCCAAGTACCCGGGGTTCTGGGGACTCAACAGACCCGTCAGATGCCCGGGACGGGGCACCGGCCCGAGCGGCCCACGCCCGGGGCCCTCAGGGCCCAGCGGCCTCGACGACCGCCCGGAACGGCATCGCTGGTACCCAGGACACCGGCGACCCGGCAGATACCCGGAATGGGGCACCCGCGGCCGGAGCAGCCCGCACCCGAGGCACTCAGGGCTCGACGACCGCCCAGGACAGCACCGCGAGCACCCGGGGCGCAGGCGACCCGGCCAATACCCGGAGCGCGGAGTCCGTGGCCGGGCGGACGGGCTCCCCGGCCCGGACCCAGGGCCGCGGCAGCGGTACCGGCACCGGCCGTCCCGGCGGGCTCGCCCCGCTCCCCCGCCGAGTACCGCAGACCAGTCTGGCCGTGGAACTGCGCGAGGACGCTCACGCCGTCGACGAGGCGGCGGACGCCCACGAGTTCACCGCCGATCACGCGGCCTCCTCGCTCGCCGGATTCCAGCGCGGCACGCTCCGCGCGCGGGACGAGGACGACCTGGTCGACACCCCGGGGGACCCGGCCGCGGAGTCCGCCCCCATCGCCGTACCGAAGGAAGCGACCGGACATGGGACCGGCGTGACCCCCGCCGCCCACGCTCCCGGCCCCCTGAGCGACCCGCACGACCCGGCCGTCGCCTCCCAAGCTCCCCACACCGATCGCTCATGAAGGACACCGCCATGACACGCCCCATCCCCGCCACGCACACCCAGCTGGACCAGCTGCTCACCGGACTCGTGGAGCGGGTCGCCGACGTGACGCAGGCTGTCGTGCTCTCCGAGGACGGGCTGGTCGTCAGCAAGTCCACCGGGTTCCTGCGCGACGACGCCGAGCGGCTGGCGGCGACCGCGTCCGGTCTGATGAGCCTGAGCAAGGGCGTCAGCATGGACTTCCGCGGCGGCCCGGTGCGCCAGGCGCTCATCGAGATGGCCAACAGTTTCCTCATCCTGACGTCGGCCGGTCCCGGCGCCCACCTCGTCGTCCTCACGGGACCGAACGCCGACGTCGGTGTCGTGGCGTACCAGATGAACATGCTGGTCAAGAAGATCGGTGAGCACCTCAGCGCGGCACCGCGGGCCGGCATCGGCCCCACCGGCGGGTGAGGTGACCGACAGCGAAGCGGCGGGCAGACTGGTGCGACCGTTCGCCCTGACCGGCGGACGGACCCGGCCCAGCCGCGCCGACTTCACCCTCATCACCACGGTGACCGCGGTGGACCCACCGCCGGAGCAGGCCCCGCGGCAGCAGCCCGAGCAGACCCGCATCCTGCGCCGCTGCGCCCGTCCGCTCGCCGTGGCGGAACTGGCCGCGCTGCTCGACCTCCCGGTCAGCGTGATCGTGATCATGCTCTGTGATCTGCTGGAGGCGGGCCTGATCACCGCGCGTCCGCCGCGTCCCGTCTCGCCCCGCTCCCCCGACCTGGACCTGTTGCAGAAAGTGAGGGATGGCCTTGGCCGGCTCTGACGCGCTCGCCACCGAGGCAGCCGACACTCCCGCCGCACCCGACACCGTCAAGATCCTGATCGCCGGGGGCTTCGGCGTCGGCAAGACCACCATGGTCGGGTCGGTCAGCGAGATCGCCCCGCTGCGCACGGAGGAACCCCTCACCGTCGCGGGTCTGGGCGTCGACGACCTCGCGGGGATCGAGCAGAAGCGGGCCACCACCGTGGCCATGGACTTCGGCCGCATCACCATCACCGACGAACTGGTGCTCTATCTCTTCGGCACCCCGGGCCAGCAGCGGTTCTGGTTCATGTGGAACGACCTCGCGGTCGGCGCCCTGGGCGCGGTCGTCCTCATCGACGTCCGCCGCCCGGAGGCGAGCTTCGCCGCCGTGGACTTCTTCGAACGCCGCCGTATCCCCTTCGTCGTCGCGGTGAACGGCTTCGACGGCCAACACCCTTATCCGGCAGAGGACATCAGGGAGTCCCTCGCCCTGCCCGAGGACGTCCCGGTGATGCTGTGCGACGCACGGCGACGCGAGTCGTCCCGGGACGTACTGATCGCCCTCCTGGACCTGCTGATCGCCGCGGCCGTCGACGACTAGACCCGGGCCGGGGAGAAAACGTTCACTCGTCGGGCCCGGTCGAGTGAGGGCCATCTTCCCGTCGGCGGCCATCGCGAACAGCTCCGGTTCCGGAGAGCCGCCCTCGACGAGCACGACGTTCGCCTTCCGCGGCCTCAACTCCAGGTCGGTGAAGTCGAGTTCGTGGTGGTACGGCTTCCTCAACCGGGTCAGGATCTCGCCGGCGTGGTGATCTGTCCTACCCGTGTGTCAGCCGAGGCCGTTCGTCTTCAGCCAGGCCTTCGCCACGTCCAACGGGTCCTTTTCCTCCAGCTGGACCTGGGAGTCCATGTCGAGGAGCGCCTTCGTGTCCAACTTGGCCGAGACGGCGTTGAGGGCGGCGACGCCCTCCGAGGAGAGGCCGGACTTGTAGACCAGCGGGGTCACGTTCGCGAAGCCGAAGAGGTTCTTCGGGTCCTGGAGGGTGACGAACTTCTCCGCGGTGATGGTCGGGTCGGTCGTGAAGATGTCCGCGGCCTGCACGGTGTTCTTCTTCAGCGCGGACTGGGTCAGCGGGCCGCCCGCGTCGAGCGCCTTGAAGGACTTGAACTTCAGACCGTACTCGGACTCAAGCCCGAGCAGACCCTGCTGCCGGGTCTGGAACTCCGGGGAACCGCCGATGACCAGGTCGGGGGCGATGTCCTTGAGGTCGGCGAGCGTGGACTCGGAGGTCAGGTCGTACTTCTTCGCGGTGTCCGCGTTGACCGTGACCGAGTCCTTGTCCTCCGCCGGCGCCGAGTCGAGCAGCGTCAGCTTGGAGTCGAGCTTGGCCTTGACCGCGGCGTCCACGGCCTCGGCGGACTCCTGCGCCGCGTCCTTGTCCAGGTACGCGAGGAGCGAGCCGTTGTATTCGGGCAGGACGGTGATGGAGCCGTTCTTCAGCAGGCCGTAGGTGGTCTCGCGGCTGCCGACGTTGGGCTTGTAGGTGACCTTGACGCCCTTGGCCTTCAGCGCCTCGCCGTAGATGTCGGCGAGGAGGATGCTCTCGGCGAAGTTGTTGGAGCCGACGACGACGGTGTCGCCGCTGCCGGCTCCCGCGGTGTCGTCGGAGAGCGGGTCGGAGGTGTCGTCGGAGGACCCGCATCCCGCCAGCAGGACCGTGGCGGCGGCGAGCGCGACAGCGGCCACGCCGGGGTTCTTCCTGATGGACCTGTGGTGTGCGGCGGTAGAAGTCACGATTCCCGTTCCGGAACTCTGGGGATTCAAGGTGGTTCAAGGGCGTTCGAGTGGGAAGCCCTTGCACTGATCCAATCCACCCAGTTCTCGGTCAGTCAAGAGCGGCCTGGTCACAATTGGCGTCAGTCCGCGGTCGGTTGTGAAGGAAGCTCGGTGAGGGACGCCCTGGGGGTCGTACTCGAACAGCCCTTGGAACGCACAGGGGCTGAAGCGCCCCTGCAAGGGGCGCGGGGAACCGCGCGACAAGCCACAACGATGCCGCGGCCGCCGAACAGCGGACCGCGGCACCCCGTCAGGCGGCCCTTCGCACTCCCCGGGAAACCGTCAGCCTGGTGATCCCCCAGAACACCGCCAGCGTGGCCAACGCCAGCGCAGCGACGAGCGTCGCCCCGCCCACCACCTTCTCGTAGTTGCGCTGATAGAGCCCGTCCACGATGTACCGCCCGAGCCCCCCGAGTGAGACATACGCGGCGATCGTGGCCGTGGACACGATCTGGATCGCCGCCGACCGCACCCCGCCGAGGATCAGCGGAAGGGCGACCGGCAGCTCGACCCGGAAGAGGACCTCCGCCTCGTGCATCCCCATGCCCCGCGCCGCGTCCACCGGCGCCGGGTCCACCGAGCGCATCGCCTCGTACGTGGTGACCAGGATCGGCGGTACGGCCAGCACGACCAGCGGGATCATCACGTTCACCAGCCCGAACCCGAGCGACAGGGTCATCAGCACCAGCAGACCGAAGGTGGGCAGCGCCCGCCCGGCGACCGCGATGAGCGCCAGCGTGTTGCCGCCCCGCCCGAAGTGCCCGGTGACCAGACCGACCGGCAGCCCGATCGCCACGGCGATGGCGAGCGCCTCCAGGGTGTACTGGACGTGCTCCCCCATCCGCGTGGGGATGCCGTCGTAGCCCTGCCAGTGCGCGCTGTCGCTGAAGAAGGCGTTGATGAAGTTCAGGACGTTCACAGGGCCGCGCCCTCCGGTTCGGGCCGTGCCGCGCGCCGCTCACGGGTGCCGCTCGGCATCCACGGGGTGAGCAGTCGGCGTACGACCACCAGCAGTCCGTCGGCGAGGATCGCAAGCCCCGCCATGCTGACCACGGCGTTCACGGCGAGTTCGGGCCGGTTGTAGATGTTCGCGTCGTTGATCAGGTTGCCGAGCGCGCCCTGGTTGCCGATGAGGGCGCCGACGCTCACAAGGCTGATGCTGGACACGGTCGCCACCCTGAGTCCCGCGATGATGGCGGGCACGGCGATCGGCAACTGCACCTGGACGTAACGGCGTACGGGCCCGAAGCCCATCGCGGTCGCGGCGGCGAGCGTCTCCTGGGGCACCGAGCGGACCCCGTCCACGATCGCCGGGACGAGCACGACGAGCGTGTAGACGGTGAGCGGGATCATCACCGTGAGTTCGGTCTGGCCGGTGTAGTCGATGAGGACGACGAAGAAGGCCAGCGAGGGGATGGCGTACAGCACGGTCGTGACCCACAGCACCGGCGGGTACAACCAGCGGAAGCGCACGCACAGTTGGGCCAGCGGCAGCGCGACGACCAGTCCGGCCAGGACCGGCAGCAGGGCTTCCCTGAGGTGCAGGCCGACGAGCCCGAGCCAGCTGTGCTGGAGGTCGCTGGGGATGTCGAAGAAGCCGTTCATCCGGCGACCTTGGAGGCCTGGTCGCTCGCGGGCCCCTCCGCCTGATGCGCCCCGCGGATCGCCTCGCCGATGGCCTGCTGGGAGACCACTCCGGCCACCCGTCCGTCGGCGTCGACACCGACGGCCCACCCGGTGGGCGAGAGCACCGCACCGTCCAGCGCGGCCCGCAGGGAGTCCGTACCGGCCACGAACGGCCTCCCGTACGGCAGCAGTTGCCCGACGTCGACGCTCCCCGCGGTCAGGTCAGCCGGCTCGCTCCACCCAAGGGGCTTGCCGTCCACGTCGGTTACGAGGAGACAGGGGGCCTCCGCCGTGTCGCGCGCGGCGATCTGCTCGGCGGTGGCGTCGACCGCGACCACCGGTCCGGTGAGCAGCCTCAGGCCCGCGGAGGTGAAGAAGGAGAGCCGCCGGATGCCCCGGTCGGTGCCGAGGAAGTCCTCGACGAACGCGTCGGCGGGGCTGGAGAGCAGTTCGGCGGGCGGCGCGTACTGGGCGAGCTTGCCGCCGGTGCGCATCACGGCGACCATCGTGCCCAGCTTGACGGCCTCGTCGATGTCATGGGTGACGAAGACAATGGTCTTGCCCAACTCGTCCTGGATACGCAGGAGTTCATCCTGCAGGCCCTTGCGGACGATGGGGTCGACGGCGGAGAACGGTTCGTCCATGAGCAGCACGGGCGGGTCGGCGGCGAGCGCGCGGGCGACCCCGACACGCTGCTGCTGTCCGCCGGACAACTGGTAGGGGTACCGCTTGGCGAGCGAGGCGTCGAGACCGACCCGCTCCATCAGCTCCCGGGCCCGGGCACGCGCCTTCTCCTTGCCCCAGCCCAACATCCGGGGCACGGTGGCGATGTTGTCGACGATCGTGCGGTGCTGGAAGAGACCGGCGTTCTGGATGACGTAACCCATGGACCGGCGCAGTGTGTTGACCGGCTGCTGCCTGCTGTCCTTGCCGTCGATCAGGATGGTGCCCTCGCTGAGCTCGACCATCCGGTTGATCATGCGCAGGGTCGTGGTCTTGCCACAGCCCGAGGGGCCGACGAGGACCGTGATCGAGCGGTCGGGTATCTCCAACGAGAGCCGGTCGACCGCCACCGTGCCGTCCGGATACCGCTTGGTGACTGAATCTATCCGTATCAAAACGCCGAACACCCTTCGGGTCTGGCAGAAGTTGTCCGCATTCGGCCGGTCCAGCAGGCCGTTCGGCAGAGTCTAGACCGCTTGCGTTACGGCCTTCCGATCGAGGTCTTCCACCTGTTCCGACCCCTTGAGCAGCCGCAGAGTGCCCTGGCCGTCGGCGGCTTCCGGCTCCACGCACTGGGCCGCGTCGACGAAGAGGGCGTAGTTCACACCGCTGTTGTGGGCCGAGTGGAAGCGGATGCCCTCGACGCCGAGTTCGGCGGACTGGCGGAAGTAGTCGGTCAGATACTGCGTGGGCCGGTAGTCGCGATGCTTGCGGCCGTCGTAGAAGACCGGCCTGCTGAGGTCCTTGGCGAAGTCCCGGAGGAAGAGGAGGGAGTCGCGGCGCGCGGCCTGTTCGCGATCGAACAGGCTCGGCAGCCGGGGGATGTCCGCGAGGTCGATCACCCTGATCGGCCGGATCACCTCGAAGGCCACCACGGCGGCGAAAGGCCTGCGCTCGTCACGCGCCGAGATCTCCGCCACGGCCGTGTCGATGTCGGCGGAGCCATAGAACAGAGGCACGCCGGCACGGCTCATGCGGTTCTCCGCCGCGCGATCGGGGGGTGCGGAGCCGATGTCGCACGCTCGGTACCCGGGGGCCCTGCGGTCCGGGCGCATCCGGCCTCGCCAGATCTTCTCCCCGGGCCCGACCGTGCTGATGAGGCGGGCCTCCCTGATCGTCCCGGCGATCCGGCCCATGAGGGACACCAGCTTGTCCCGGTCCGATCCGGGCACCTGGTCGCCGTCGGGTAAGTCCAGCTCGCGCTCCACCACGGTGCGGCAGAAACTGTCCCAGCTGTACCGCAGCAGTCCGACCCGCGGGACGAACGGAACCCGGTGCTCTCCCCAGTACTGCTGGTCGAGGTGGTCCCGGACCGACTTCAGCACCTCGAAGTCGAGCACCGTACCGCAGGCGTCGCCCACCACCTCGGCGGGGTTGGCGGGCGCCTTGTCCGCGTCGTCGTGCTCCCACTCCCCGGTGGCGTCGCGACGGCCGTCGGACAGCGCGGCCAGCACGGTCCTGGCGAGCAGACCCACCGGGACGACCGGCCGCTCTCCCCCGCTCTCGTGACCGAAGGCGCACACACCCGGGTACGCGGCGGCACGCAGTCGCCGGTCGAGAAAGCGGTCATGAACGTGCTCAAGGCACAGCGCCTCGGTGCCCTCGGCCGGTTCCGGGGACGCGTCGTCGCCGTCGGCGCTCTCCATGGGGCAACGGTACAACCGGAGAATCGGCGCGGCGGCGCGAACCACCGGCCTCAACCCACCTCGCTCTCCGCCCTCTTGGCCAGCAGCCGCTTCTTGAGGAGCTCGAAACTGCTCCTCCTACGGGCGGCGAAATGGATGCTCCACGAACTGTCTTCGGCCAGCTCGGTCATCAACGCCTCCCAGACCAGGTCGAAGCTCTTGTCGAGCGTGATGTCGCCACGACCGGACCCGAGCAGGGGCAGGCATATGGAGCTGAGGGGCAGATCCAGCTCGCGGCGCTCCTTGCGGGCCACCTCGAAGATGTTGTGCGTGGCCCGGGTGATGGCGTGCGGGTTGACGATGTACTCGCCGGTGCCGTCCACGGGGGTGACGACGGCCGCGTGGTAGATGCGGTGGACGTTGCGCTCGGCGAGCGCGCCCGAGGGGGTCGACGCGACCGTTCCCTCCCGGACCTGGAGGCCGTAGCGGGCGTTGGTCCGCAGCCAGGCGATGAGGCTGTCCCCGGCCACGTCCTCGATGATCTCGCCGCCGGCCCCTTTGACGGCGGCGGCCCGGCGCAGGCTGCCCGAGGTCGAGGATTTGAAGAACTGGGACATCTGCAAGTAGATGTTCTCCGACGACACCACGATGTCTATACCGGACAGCTGTTCCAGCGGGCCTCCGTGAATGAAGAACGGGGTGACGGAAGAGCCCGTCCGCACGACGACCGGCCCGAACATCTTGTGCTCGGCCAGAAACTCCTCGCCCCGCATTCCCGTCTGCGCGTTGGTGGGCTCACCCGAGACGGACTCCTCGGGAAAGGGCTCCCGCAGGGCCTTCTCCAGATCGTCGAGCAGGGCACGTGCGAGCCGCCCGTCCGGGCCGGGCTTGATGATGGAGAAATGGTCGCCGGGCAGCACACCGACCTCGGGGAAGACGCTCACCGCCGAGGAGTGCGGGACCACCCTGTCGCTCTCCCCGGCGTAGGACACGAAGGGGATCGGGCAACTGTCGCTCGACACATGCCGGGCGTGCACGACGCCCGTCATCACCCTGCGCTGGGCTTCCTGCACCGAACCCTGGAGCGGCCGCAGCTCGCGCTCCTGGCTGTTGCCCATGACCCCCATGAGGCTGCGGCGCGGCGACAGGAAGAGGTCCGAACCGTTGTTGGGGCAGGCGAACATGACCACCCGCCGGATCCTGGCGAGTTCCCAGCCCCGTCCTTCCTCAAGCATCCTCGACAGGTATCTCTGGGCCACGAGTCCGCCCTGGCTGTGGGTGACGAACACCAGTCGCTCGTGAGAGACGGGCTGGCCGTCGAGATAACTCCGGAGGCTCTCCGCGACGGTGTCGAGAGTCGGCATTTTGCGCAGCGGGTTCATCGACGTACGGGGCGACGCATAGTCGAAGGAAAGTAAATCGAAATCCTGTGCAATTCCGGGTGTCCCGGATAACTGCGCTCTGAGGTCGCGCCAGGTCTCGGACGAGGAGAACAGCCCGTGGACGAACACGATCGCGGCCCTGCCCATGTTTCCCCCCGTTACTGCATCCCCCGCCCCGGGCGGCCCGTCTCGGTTCCCAGGAATATAACCGTCGCGGTGCCGCGCCAACCGTCGTTCCTGGGTGCCGCATCCAGCCCCGCTATGGGCTTCCTGTGAGTTCCCTGATTCTCATCGTTCGTTCAGCGAAGACACAGAGATCACCCAGAACCGGGCCCGATGGTCATGACAACCACCGCTCGGAGACCTGGAGTACGTGCCATGACGACCCTCGCCCCACCGCCCGCGCCGACCACCGAGGACGGCCGGCACCGGGCCGCGCCGCCCGCCGCGAGCAGCCGGCTGCGCAGACTGTTCACCGGTGCCCCGGAGGACCCGCGCTGGGCCCGCCCCGCCCTCTGGGCGATCCTGGTCCTTGCCACGGCGCTGTACGCCTGGAACCTGTCGTCCATCACCGGCAACACCTTCTACGACGCGGCCGTCTACTCCGGCACCAAGAGCTGGAAGGCGTTCTTCTTCGGCGCCCTCGACTCGGGCAGCTTCATCACGGTCGACAAACCGCCGTTCGCACTGTGGGTGATGGGCCTCTCCGCCCGCGTCTTCGGGTACGGCACCTGGCAGTTGATGCTGCCGATGGTGGCCGTGGGCACCGGCTCGGTGGCCCTGCTGTACCGCATGGTCAAGCGGGACTTCGGTGCCGTCGCGGGCACGATCGCGGCACTCGCGCTCACCCTCACGCCGATCACCGTCGCCATCACCCGGGACACCAACCCCGACCCGATCCTGGTCTTCCTGATGCTGCTGGGCGCGGCCGCGCTGATGAAGGCCGTGCGCACCGGGCGGCTGATGCCACTGGTGTGGTCCGGCGTCGCGATCGGTTTCGCGTTCAACACGAAGATGATGCAGGCATACGTCGTCCTGCCGGCCTTCTTCCTCGTCTACCTGTGGGCCACTCAGCTCAGCCTGGGCAAGCGCATCCGCAACCTCGCCGTCGGCACCGTCGCCCTGGTCGTCTCCAGCGCCTGGTGGATGGTGGTCGTCGACCTCATCCCCGCCTCCTCCCGCCCCTACATCGGCGGCTCCACCGACAACACCGTGTGGGACCTGGTCATCGGCTACAACGGCTTCGGCCGGATCTTCGGCGCGAGTTCCTCGGTGGGTTCGCAGGGCAACGGCGCCAGCTTCGGCGGTGACGCGGGCCTGTACCGGCTGTTCAACAGCATCATGGGCGGCCAGATCTCCTGGCTGATCCCCTTCGCCCTGATCGCCCTGATCGGCGGTCTGGTGCTGCGCGGCCGGGCTCCCCGCACGGACGCCAAGCGGGCGGCGCTGATGATGTGGGGCGGCTGGTTCGTCCTGCACTACCTGACCTTCGCCCTCGCCGAGGGCACCTTCCACCCGTACTACGTCACCGCCATGGCGCCCGGCATCGCGGCCCTGGCCGGTATCGGCGCGGTGATGCTCTACAAGGCCTTCCAGGAGGGCTCGGCGGCCAAGTGGAGCTGGGTCCTGCCGGCGGCGATCGCGGTCAGCTCGGTGTGGGCGGTCGTCCTGCTCCAGCGGGTCTCCGGTTCCGGGACGCTGTACACGGTCGCCGAGGTCGTGGCCGGGGTCGCGGGCGCGGTCTCGGTGATCGGGCTGCTGCTCGGCCGGTTCACCAAGCGGCAGCGGCTGACGGGCCTCGCGGCCCTCGCGGCGGTCGTCGCCCTGCTCGCCGGACCCGCCGCGTACTCTGCGTCGGCGGCCACCTCCAGCACCAACGGCACCAACCCGACGGCCGGTCCGAGCACCGGCGGCATGGGCGGGGGCATGGGCGGCGGCGGTGGCCAGCGCCCGAGCGGCAGCGGCGGCCCGGGCGGCAGCACGAGCGGTTCCACCAACTCCAGCAGCTCCAGCAGCCAGTCCATGGGCCAGCCCCCGTCGGGCAGCGCCCCGTCCGGCAGCGGTTCCTCCACCGGTTCCTCGACGAGCGAGTCGGAGTCCAGGACGAGTGGTGGCGGCATGGGCGGCGAAAGCCAGGTCTCCTCCGCGATGATCTCGTACCTGAAGAAGAACCAGGACGGCGCCACCTGGCTGGTCGCGGTCGCCACCGACCAGACCGCCTCCTCGATCATCCTGGAGTCCGGTCAGCCGGTGATCTCCATGGGCGGCTGGTCCGGCTCCGACAACGCCATGACCCTCGCCAAGCTCAAGAGCCTCGTGAAGTCCGGCAAGCTGCACTACATCGTCATCAGCGACTCCGGCCAGGGCTCCTCGAACTCCGAGATCTCCACCTGGGTCAAGAAGAACGGCACGGCGGTCTCCGCCTACAGCGGTCTGTACCGCCTTGACGCCTCCGACGTCAGCTGACGAACACGCAGACACACAGAGGGCGGGCCGCCGGTGAACACCCCGGCGGCCCGCCCTCGTTCGCGTACGATCACGCCGCAGTGGGACGTCCTTCGGCGGCCGGGAAGCCAGGCGTACGCAGCACCCGGCGCCCGGCGTCCACCGCGAAGACCTCGCAGCCGTCCAGGGAGGCCGCCCAGTCGACGCCCTCGGCGCCCATGGCGAAGGCGGCCGTGGCGACCGAGTCGGCCTCGGTCAGCGTCGCCGCCACAACCGTCAGGCTGAGCAAACCCGTTGCCGCCCGCCCGGTCCGGCCGTCGACGATGTGGTCGCCCCGCTCATAACGCGCGGAGGTCGCCACCGCCCCGTCCGTGAGCGAGAGCACCGTGCACAGCTTGTCGGCGTGTTCGGGATGCCGTACGCCCACGCGCCAGGGGCCGCCCGCGGCGACCACGTCACCGCCGGCGTTGAGGACGAACCGCGTCGCGCCCGCCGCGGCCAACAGCCCCGCAGCGCGCTGCACCGACCAGCCCTTGACCACCGCGCAGGGGTCGAGACGGCGACCTGGCAGCCGTACGTCGAAGGCGCCTCCGGTGGCCTTCCGGTAGTACTCGCACAGGTCGAGGATCTCGGTGAGGTCCGTACTCAAGGCCGACAGCTCACCGCGGTCGTAGCGCGACACCTCGCTGTCCTCCTTGAACGGGCTGAACCTGGCGTCGGCCTCGCGCAGCCACGCGAAGACCGCGTCAGCCGCCGACTCGGGGACGCCCTCGTCGTCGACCCGCAGCGAGACGGGGAAGCCCATGACGTGTTCGACGCGGTGCATCAGTGGATCAGCCCTTCGCGTCGATCGCGGCCTGGAGGGACTCCTTGTAGCCGTCACTGGTGATGGTCGCACCGGACACCGTGTCGATGTCCGCGCTCTGCGCCTGAAGCGTCTCCGCGATCAGCTTCGGCACAGCCGCGGTGGTCTGCGGGTGGTTCGGCTGCTGGAGCATGGTGACGGCGCTGATCTCATCGCCCGCGAAGGTCACCTGGACCTGGACGGTGCCCTTCTCCGTGTTGACCGCGGTGCCGTCCACGGTCTTGGACGACTCCTCTGTGGCCGAGGCGGACGGGGAGGCCGAGGCCTCCGACGCCGTCTTCGCGTTGTCGTCGATCGTGGCCTGGAGGGACTTCTTGTAGGCCTCGCTGGTGATCGTCGCTCCGGAGACGGTGTCGATGTCCGCGCTCTGCGCCTCAAGCGTCTCCGCGATCAGCTTCGGGACGGCCGCGGTGGTCTGCGGGTGGTCCGGCTGCTGGAGCATCTTCACAGCCGTGATCTTCGTACCGTCGAAGGTCACCTGGAGCTGTACCGGGCCCTTCTCCGTGTTGATCGTCGAGCTCGTGACGACGTTCGAACCGGAGGACTCCGAGGACGAGGAGGACGACGACGTCGAAGAGGTCGCCGGTGTGGTGGCCTGGACGGTGGAGGTGGCAGCCGACGGCTGGTAGAGCCACACGGGCACCAGGCCCGCGATGCTCAGGACGACGACGGGTATGGCTCGTTTCACGGTCTGTTCCTCATCCCGCCAGGCTGAAGCGCTCGAAGTGGATCTGCGGCTTGGGCACGTCCAGCTCGCGGAGGCTGCCCAGGACCGCGTTCATCATCGGCGGCGGTCCGCACAGGAAGACGTCCCGCTCGGCGATGTCGGGCACGAGGCGGGCCAGCTCGCCCGCCGCCAGCTTGTCGGGCACCGGCGGGCCGGTGACCAGGTGGAGTTCGGCGCCCTTGGCCATCGCGAGGTCGCGCAGCTCGTCGTAGAGGACGGCGTCACGGTCGGAGCCGACCCGGTAGATGACGACCGCGTGGCCCTGCACCTCCTCCAGGAGGGCCCGGATGGGGGTGACGCCGACACCGCCGGCGATGAGCACGGACTCGGGCCGGGTGCGGTGCAGGGCGGTGAAGGCGCCGTAGGGGCCCTCGGCGAAGACGCGGGTGCCGACCTTCACATGCCGGAGGGCGGCGCTGCCCTCGCCGGCCGCCTTGGCGGTCAGACGCAGGGTCTTGCCGTCGGGGGCGGCGGAGAGCGAGAAGGGGTTGGCCTGCCACCAGCGGTCGGCGGTCAGGAAGCGCCACAGGAAGAACTGTCCGGCACGGGCGGGGAGTTGGTCGAGGTCCTTGCCGCTGATGTAGATCGAGACGACGTTGTCGCTCTCGGGGACGACGGCGGTGACCCGGAACTGGTGGCGCCAGTTCCGCCACAGCGGGAGCACCGCGCGGCCCAGGACGACCGAGCCGAGGGCGACGCCCCAGAGGCCGTACCAGTAGGCGGTGGCGACGGACGAGGAGGCGAAGGTGGTGCCGACGGCGACCTGGTGGGTGAAGGCCAGCACCACGGCGACGTATGTGTACAGGTGGATGAAGTGCCAGGTCTCGTAGGCCAGGCGGCGCCGGGCGTAGCGGGCGGAGACCGCGCCGACCACGAGGATCAGGCAGAACGCGACGACCGCGCGCAGCACTCCCTCGGTGGTCTCGGCGAGGTCGACGATCTCGCCGATCGGGCCCACGTCGGTGCCCTCGGCGTAGCCGAAGGCGATGAAGACGACGTGTCCGAGCAGCGTCCACAGGAGGGTGAAGCCGGTCCAGCGGTGCCAGGAGGTCAGCCGGTCCATGCCGATGCGGCGGTCGAGCCAGGGCAGCCGGGCCACCAGGACGAGCTGGAAGGCCATCACGAGCGCGGCGTACAGGCCGGTGAGGCGGCCGAGCACGATGAGCGCGTTGGAGGCGAAGCCCGCCTGGGCGAAGAAGAAGGCGACCACGGCCGCGTTGGCGGCCAGCACGGCGTAGAGCCCGGTGCGGGCCACCACCCTGGGGCGTTTTATCGCCGTGGGGGGCGCAGGGGGCGATTGGACGGTCGTCACGGGAGGGAGCTCCTTGATCGGGGCCTGGGTGACGAGCTTCTCCGGCGGGAGCTGTCGATCAGCTGTCGTACAACTTTCAAGAGGTTATCGATATGTTCTCCGAGCCCACCCCGCTCTGGCTTTCCGGCCGCTGTGAAGCACTATGAGCAGGTGGAAAAAGTTCGACTCCTCGTCGTGGACGACGACCCGCCGATCGCCGATCTCGTGGCGACGGTCGCCCGCTACGAGGGCTGGGAGGCGGTCACCGCGAACTCGGGCGAGGAGGCGCTGAGCCGCGCCGCCGAGTTCCGTCCCGACATCGTGGTGCTCGATCTCATGCTGCCCGACATCGACGGGTTCGGTGTCCTGGACCGGCTGCGGCGCTCGGGGACGATGGTGCCCGTGGTGTTCCTCACCGCGCGGGACGCGGTCGCCGACCGGGTGGCCGGGCTGACCCGGGGCGGCGACGACTACCTGGTCAAGCCGTTCGCGGTGGAGGAGCTGATGGCCAGGCTGAGGACCGTGCTGCGGCGCAGCGCCGGGCCCGGCTTCCAGCGCTCGGTGCTCAGCGTCGCGGACCTCACGATGGACGAGGACACCCGCGAGGTGCGTCGCGGCGACAAGCTGCTCACGCTCACCCCGACCGAGTACGAGGTGCTCAGGTACCTGATGCGCAAGTCGCCGACCGT
This sequence comes from Streptomyces sp. NPDC019531, assembly GCF_044903305.1. Classification (NCBI taxonomy): domain Bacteria; kingdom Bacillati; phylum Actinomycetota; class Actinomycetes; order Kitasatosporales; family Streptomycetaceae; genus Streptomyces; species Streptomyces sp. NPDC019531. The sequence goes on from NZ_JBJDQL010000009.1 coordinate 78,559, forward strand.
GCTCACCAAGGCGCAGATCCTCGACCATGTGTGGGAGTACGGCTTCGGCGGGCGGTCCAACGTCGTCGAACTGGTCGTCAGCCGACTGCGCCGCAAGCTGGACGACACCGGCGATCCGCTGATCCACACCGTGCGGGGCTTCGGGTACGTGATCCGGCAGGCGGCCGGATGATCCGGCGGATGCACTCCGGGTACCGGCGGATGCGCTTGGGAACCCGGCTGGCGCTGGGGCTCGGTGCGCTGGCCCTGCTGGTGTTCGGCGTCGTGGGCACGGCCCTGACGACGTATATGCGCGACTACCTGTCGGCTCAGCTGAACGAGCAGCTGTCGCTGGCCCAGGTCGGACAGTCCAAGAGCATCGCGGACTCCGGGACCCTGGCCGGCAAGAAGTACTACCGCTGGTACTACGCGGTGTACGACATCAAGGACGGCACCCCCGAGCTGCGCAAGCCCGAGGACCCCACCGACCTGCCGAAGGACGTCGACGAGTTCACCTCCGTCGCGAAGGCGCAGGCCGCCGCGAACACCGAGGTGCTGGCCACCGGGCACCTCCAAGGCCAGGGCGAGTACCGGCTGCGGGCCTGCGAGGTCGAGCCCGGGGTGGTCCTGGTCAGCGCGGCCCCGATGGACGACATCGACGCGACCGTACGGCGGCTGATCACGGTCCAGGTCGTCGCGTTCGGGCTTGCCCTGCTGGTGCTCGTGGTGATCGGGCGGAAGCTGCTGCGGCGCGGGCTGCAGCCGCTGAGCGACATGGCGCACACCGCGCACGGCATCGCCTCCCATGACCTCACCGAGACGGCGGCCCGGCTGCCGCTGCGCGCCGACAAGCGGGGCGGCGGTCCGGAGGTCGAGGAGCTGCGGACCGCGTTCAACACCATGCTGGAGCACATCGACGACTCGCTCGCGGTCCGCGCGGAGGCCGAGCAGCGACTGCGCCGGTTCGTCGCGGACGCCTCGCACGAGCTGCGCACGCCTTTGATGTCCGTACGGGGCTATGCGGACCTCTTCCAGTACGCCGCCGCGAACGCCCCCGAGGAGCGCGACAAGCACCTGGCCCGGCTGCGCGCCGAGGCCGCCCGCATGGGCTTCCTCCTGGACGACCTGCTGCTGCTCGCCCGTCTGGACGCGGCGGAGGTCGAGACCCCGCTCAGGCCCGTCGAGGTGGACCTGGTGGAGCTGTTGGAGCAAACGGCCGACGCGTTCCGGGCGAGCCACCCGGACCATCCGTTGACGGTGACGCCGGGCCCCAAGGCGCTGAAGCTTCGGCTCGACCCGCAGCGCGTGCGGCAGGTCCTCGACAACCTCCTGGCCAACGCGGCCATGCACACCCCGGCGGGCACGGCGGTGTCGGTCGGGGTACGGGTGCGGGACGGCCACGCCCGGGTGCGGATCGCGGACGCGGGCCCCGGCATTCCGGCCGCCGACCAGGAGCGGGTCTTCGACCGCTTCTACCGTGTCGACAAGGCCCGCAGCCGGGACCGGGGCGGCAGCGGGCTGGGCCTCGCGGTGGCCGTCTCACTGGTTCGGGCGCACGGCGGCACGATCGAGCTGACCAGCCGGCCCGGTTCGACGGAGTTCACGGTGTCGTTCCCGTTGGGTCTCACGAAACCGTGAGCCCTGCCGGGGCCAAGGGTCTTACAAAGCCGTGACGTGACGGCGCGGAGCGGTCCTCCCGGCTGGTCACGGCCCTAGCTTGGGCGCATGCGTGTACTGGTCACCGGCGGCGCCGGTTTCATCGGGTCCCAGATCGTCGAGGCGCTCACGGCGCACGGCCACGAGCCCGTCGTGTACGACGTCCGCACCGACCCGGCGTCCGACGTACGGGACTCCGCAGCCGTCCGGCGTGCCCTGGTCGGCGTGGACGCGGTGTGCCACCAGGCGGCGATGGTCGGCCTGGGCGTGCACTTCGCCGACGCCCCGGAGTACGTCTCCCACAACGATGTCGGTACGGCGGTGCTGCTCGCCGCGCTGGCCGAGGCGGGGGTACGGCGGCTGGTGCTCGCCGGGTCGATGGTGGTGTACGGCGAGGGCCGCTACACCTGCGCCCGGCACGGCACCGTACGGCCGGGTCCGCGAGCCGTCGCCGACCTGGAGGCGGGGCGCTTCGAGCCACCCTGCCCGGAGTGCGGCGCGGATCTCTCCCCCGGCCTGGTCGGTGAGGACGCCCCGGTCGATCCGCGGAACGTGTACGCCACGACCAAGCTCGCCCAGGAGCATCTGGCGGCGTCCTGGGCGCGGGCCACGGGCGGCTCTGCGGTGGCGCTGCGCTACCACAACGTGTACGGCCCCGGGATGCCCCGCGACACCCCGTACGCCGGTGTCGCCTCCTTCTTCCGCTCGGCGCTCGCCCGCGGTGCGGCACCCCGGGTCTTCGAGGACGGGTGCCAGCGCCGGGACTTCGTGCACGTACGGGATGTGGCCGCGGCCAACGTGGCGGCGCTGGAGGCGGGTTCGTGTCCGGGTGCCCTCACGTCGTACAACACCGGAAGCGGCGAGCCGCACACGGTCGGCGAGATGGCCCAGGCGCTGGCGGATGCCTACGGTGGCCCCTCGCCGGTGGTCACGGGGGAGTACCGTCTCGGGGACGTACGGCACATCACGGCGGACTCGGCGCGGCTGCGGGCGGAGCTGGGGTGGAAGGCCGAGGTCGGATTCGCCGAGGGAATGCGGGAGTTCGCGGGCGCGGGCATGCGGGGCGCGTAGCCCGCGGTGGACCGGTGGTGCCGCCCGCGAAAGAAAGCGGCCGCGGGCGGCACCACCCTTGACTCGCGGAGCGGCCAGGAGGCCAGGAGGTGACACCTCCCGGCCGAGGAGGCGCCACGGACAGCGACACCTCCGGCCCGCGAGGCGGCTGCGGCAGCAATGTGGCTGGTCGCGCCCCCGCGGCGGCAGCCGCATATACGACACAGCCCCGCGCCCCTGAGTGGATGCAGGCGGCCTGCGCCAGGAAGGGACCCCTTGTCCGGCTCAGGAAGCCGTTGCGGGCAGCAGCACCTCGAAGCGGCAGCCGCCGGGGACGTTGCATACGGTGGCCCGGCCCTCGTGGGCCTCCACGATGCCGCGGACGATGGCGAGGCCGAGGCCCGCTCCGGCGGGCGGGGTCCGGGCGTGGGTGCCGCGCCAGCCGGTGTCGAAGACCCGGGGCAGGTCCTCCTCGGGGATGCCCCCGCAGCCGTCCGTGACGGACAGGACGACCCCCTCGGCGCGGTGCTCGGCGGCGATCGCGACGGTGCCGTCGGCGGGTGTGCGGCGGATGGCGTTGACGAGCAGATTGCCCAGCACCCGGCTCATCTCCTTGCCGTCCACCTCGACGGGTACGGCCGCCACCCGGTCGCCGACCAGCCGTACGCCGTGCTCGCGCGCCAGTGGGTCCACGCCCGCGAGCGCGTCCGAGACCAGGTCGTACAGGGAGATCCTGCTGGGGCTCAGCGCCAGTGTCCCGGCGTGGATGCGGGAGAGTTCGAAGAGGTCGCCGACCATGTCGTTGAGGCGTTCGACCTCGGTGCGGATCTGGCGGAGATAGCGGGCGGGGTCGGCGGCGACACCGTCCTCCAGGGCCTCGGACATGGCGCGCAGACCGGCGAGCGGGGTGCGCAGGTCGTGGGAGATCCAGGCGACGAGTTCGCGCCGCGAGGTCTCCAACGCCCGCTCCCGGTCCCGGGATTCGGCCAGCCGGGCGCTGGTGGCGGCCAACTCACGGCTGAGCGCCTCCAGTTCGGCGGTGGCCGGGCCGACGGGCGCGGTGAAGTCGCCGCCGTCACCGAACGAACGGGCGGCCCGGGCGAGTTCGCGGCCCCGGGCGACGACCCAGCGCCCCAGCAGCAGGGCGGTGACCAGGGAGACGACGGCGGCCATGAAGACGACCGTGGTGACCACGCTCAGGTCGTGCCCGGACAGGAACATGGCCTGGGCGACCGCGAGGGTGCCGGCGAGCATCGCGGTGACGGCGACGGCGGCGATGACGGTGAGGTGCAGGGCGAGCGAGCGGCGCCGGATCAGCAGCAGCACGAAGGCGCCGAGGAGACCGGCCGCGACGGCCCCGAGGAAGGCGTAGAGGGCGATGAGGAAGGTGTCGCTCACGGTCGGACCTCCGCTTCCGGGCCGTCGAAGCGGTAGCCGACGCCCCACACGGTCTGGATCAGCCGCGGCCGTGCCGGGTCGTCCTCGACCTTCCCCCGCAGCCGGCGCACATGGACGGTGACGGTGGACAGGTCGCCGAAGTCCCAGCCCCACACCTCGCGCATCAGGTCCTCACGGCTGAACACCCGGCCGGGGTGCCGCAGGAAGAAGGAGAGAAGGTCGAACTCCCGGATGGTGAGGGCGAGTTCGACACCCTCCTTGAGGGCGCGGCGGGCTCTCTGGTCCACCGCGAGACCGGCGGCGCTCAGGTGGCCGGAGGGCTGGGAAGGCCGGGTGCGGCGCAGCACGGACTCGACGCGCAGGACCAGTTCGCGGGGGCTGAACGGCTTGGTGACGTAGTCGTCGGCGCCGACCTCAAGGCCCAGGATCCGGTCGTCCTCGTCACCGCGGGCGGTGAGCATGATGACCGGGACGGGCCCGTTCCCCCGCATCCGGCGGCACACCTCAAGTCCGTCCATGCCCGGCAGCATCAGGTCCAGGACGACGAGGTCCGGGCGGTGCGCGGCGGCGCGGGCGAGGGCGTCGGGGCCGTCGCCGGCCCGGTCCACGGCGTATCCGGCCCGGTCGAGGTACCCCGAGACTACCTCGGCGACGGTGGGATCGTCGTCGACGACGAGTACCCGGGGCCGGGTCTGTGCGTACTGCTGCTGCTCCATGCCGCCAGCCTCGCACCACGCGTGCGACTGTGCCGTCCTCGGCCCCCGACGTCCTTGTTTCGTAAGGAGCCCTAGTCCACTATGCCCCTTTTGCGCTCGTAGGGTGAAAGCTGTGACGACCCCTTCCCCAATCGAACCGGCGGCGTCCGTGGACGTCGTGCTCCCCTGTCTCGACGAGGCCGAAGCCCTGCCCTGGGTGCTGGAACGCATCCCGCCCGGCTGGCGCGCGCTCGTCGTGGACAACGGCTCCTCGGACGGCTCGGCCCGTATCGCCCACGCCCTCGGCGCGACCGTGGTCCGCGAGGAGCGGCGCGGTTTCGGCGCCGCCTGCCACGCGGGGCTGACCGCGGCCACGGCCGACATCGTGTGCTTCTGCGACTGCGACGCCTCACTGGATCCGGCGGACCTGGTGCCGTTCGTGCACGAGGTCCTGAGCGGCGAGGCGGACCTGGTGCTAGGCCGCCGCCGCCCGCAGGCGCGTGGCGCCTGGCCGCCGCACGCCCGGGCGGGCAACCTCGCCCTCGCCCGGCTGCTGCGCCGCCGCACCGGTCTGCGCCTGCACGACCTGGGCCCGCTGCGCGCCGCCCGCCGCGAGCCGCTGCTGGCCCTCGGCCTGACGGACCGGCGCAGCGGCTACCCCCTGCAGATGGTGGTGCGGGCGGCCGACGCGGGCTGGCGGATCGCCGAGCACGACGTGCCGTACCACCCGCGCACCGGCGCCTCCAAGGTCACCGGCACCTGGCGCGGCACCTGGCAGGCGGTGCGGGACATGAGCCAGGTCCTGAACGAGAAGGGAGCGCACGCGTGACCACGCTGCTCGTCATCGCCAAGGAGCCGCGGCCGGGACGGGTGAAGACCCGGCTGACCCCTCCCTTCACCCCCGAGGAGGCGGCCGCGCTGGCCGAGGCGGCCCTCGCGGACACCCTAGACACGGTGGCCCGCACACCCGCCGAGCGCCGGGTGCTGGTCCTGGAAGGCTCTCCGGGGCCTTGGCTGCCGCCGGGTTTCGAGGTCGTACGACAGTCCCCGGGCGGCCTCGACGAACGGCTGGCCGCGGCCTTCACGGGCTGCGACGGCCCGGCCCTGCTGATCGGCATGGACACCCCTCAGGTGACTCCGGAGCTGCTCACGGTGGACTTCGCCGACTGCGACGCGTACTTCGGTGAGGCCGAGGACGGCGGCTTCTGGGCCCTCGGCCTGGCGGCACCGGACCCCTCGCTGCTGCGCGGGGTACCGATGTCGACACCCCGCACGGGAGCGGCCCAGCGGGCCCGTCTGGCCGGGCTGCGGGTGCGGGACCTGCCCGCCCTGCGGGACGTGGACACGGCGTACGACGCGGCACTGGTCGCGAAGGCGGCGCCGGGCGGGCGGTTCGCGGCGGAGTGGGGGCGGCTTCAGGTGGTGGGCCGGTGAGGGGGGTCACAACGGGGGTGGGGCGGCAGCGGGGTGCCGACGGTACCGCCGACCACACCTGGTCGGCCGACGACGACACATGGTCCGCCGACCCCTACGCCCACGCCCTCCGCACCGGCCAGGGCCCTCTGTTCCTGCGCCGCGCCGACGGCTGGCTGCTCCTGCTCGAACTGGAACGCTGGTGCGCGGCGGCGGACGCCGCGGATCTGGAGGTGCTGCGGCGCTGTGAGGGTGCCGTGCTGGACGTGGGGTGCGGGCCGGGGCGGCTCGTCGCGGCGCTCGGCGCGCGCGGAACGAAGGTGCTGGGCATCGACGTGAGCGAGGCGGCGGTCGCCCGGACCGTCGCGCTCGGCGGACCGGCCCTGCGGCGGTCCGTGTTCGAGCCGCTGCCCGGTGAGGGCCGCTGGGGCACCGCGCTGCTGATCGACGGCAATGTGGGCATCGGTGGCGACCCGCACGCCCTGCTCGACCGGATGGCCGAACTCCTCGCCCCCGGTGGTCTGTTGATCGCGGAGACGGTCACCGGACCCGACCTCGACGAGCGGGTCCTGGTGCATGTCACGGACGCCCGGGGAGCCACCGGCAGGCCATTCCCGTGGGCCCGGCTCGGCACCCCGGCCCTGCTGCGGCACGCGGAGCGCGCGGGCTGGCGGGCGGTCGGTCAGTGGACGGCGGGCGGCCGTTCCTTCGTCGCCCTGCGCCGCCCGACGACCGCCGCCCTTCGCCGTCGTACGACGAACACCACCGCTGAACCGCCGAAGAGCACCGCCGTCACCAGCAACCAGCGGGTCAGGAAACCGTCCGCGGACAGGCCGGTCGCCACGGCGTAGCGGTCCGTCACCCGCCCGCTGATCAGCGGGAACCACACGAGCAGGAGCAGCAGGGAGAGGGCGGCGGGGACCCGGACGTACAGAACGTGCCGGCCCGCCGTCTTCACCAGGGCACGGTCCGCCGCCGCGTACAGCGGCAGCAGCACCAGGTCGTGCAGGACGGCGGCCCCCACGAACCACAGCGCGACGCCGAACCAGTCGTCGGCCAGCAGCCGTACACCCGCGTACCCGGCGAGCGCGAACGAGCAGATGAGCAGCAGGAGTTGGAGAGGGCTCCCGAGAGGAACGCGCATCACAGGTCTCCGAAGGTCAGCCGGGCCACCCACTTGGTGTTGAGCACACCGGGTGCCGCGGGCACGATGATCCGGGCCGGGTGGCCGTGGTCGGGGGTCAGGTCCTCGCCGTTGACGGACAGGGCGAGCAGGGAGCGCGGGTCGGCGACCTGGTTGGCGCGCAGGGCGGCCCGCCGGAAGGCGCCGTGTCGTTGCAGCGACTCCACGAAGACGTCCGGCGGATCGTCCTCGTAGCCCACGAGCGCCGCTAGGTCCCGCAGCCGCACCCCGCGCCACCACTGGTCGGAGGTGGACCAGCCCTCGACGCAGGCGATGGGCAACGCCGAGCTGTGCAGCGGGAGTTGGAGGAGCTGCGGGCGGCTGAGGCGGACGGTGCGGCCCTCGCGGCCCACGACGACGAGCCGCCAGGCTTCCGCATTCGTCTCGGCAGGATCGATGCCCGCGTAGGCGGCGGTCTTGTTGATCTGGAAGCCGCCCGGCCCGGAAGTCGGTTCAGCGCCACCGTGCGGGGCGAGCAGGGCGGTCCTGCGGAGCACGCCGTCGAAGTTCTGCCCGACCGTGGTGAGGAACAGCAGCAGCGAGCCGCTCCCGACGAGCCAGAGGGCGCCCCGCCGGGACACGGTCGGCTCGGCCGGGTCCGGTGACACCAACTCGGTTTTCTCTTCCCGGAGTTGGCGGAGATTGCGCAGCGCGAGCGGCATCTTCAGCACGGCGTGCGCGACGAACGCGCTGAAGAACACCCATGCTCCGTAGAAGTGCAGCGGGTAGAAGGAGCCCGGAAAGACGTAGTCCAGCTGGACGTTGAGGACCCCGGTCACGAACTCGAAGAGCGCGCCGCCTACCAGGAGCAGCAGCGAGATCCGCTCCAGGGCGTGCGCGAGCGAGCGGGCCGGCGGCAGGGTGAACAGCCTGGGCACGACCGACCACAGCTTGGCCAGCAGGACGGGGATCAGGGTGATCCCGAGGGTGACGTGGACGCCCTGGGTGAGCCGGTACAGCCAGTGCGGGTCGGTCGGCCAGGAGAAGAGGTAGAAGCCGAGGAGCCCCTTGTCCGGGGTCTTGTCGTTCACCCGTGCGAGGTCCGGGTTGTAGGCGGCGTAGGACAGCAGCCCCGTCACGAACAGGACCGTGATCCCGCCGAGGAGCACGACCCCGAGGACCGAGGTGAGCCAGGGACCGCGCAGCGGGCTGCGCCAGAAGGAGGGGGAGAAGGGAGACCGTGCCATGCCCCGACCGTAGGCCTGCGCCGCCCCGGAAACGGGTCCGCGAACCATGACGAAACTCTGACGTCGTCGCATGTCAGCCGTCCGGAGGGGGTCGCGCGGCCTAGCGTCTTCGGCGTGAACCGGGACCTCCTTCGTGATCTGTACGCGGCCGTGTGCGCCGCGCTCCTCGTGGTGACCGCCGTACTGGTCGGCAGGACGATCCAGCACCGGGACGGCTCGCTGCGCGTCGACTGGCCGCCGCTGCTGGCGAGTTGGGATCCGCACGTCGGTCCCGGCACCCCGGCCGCGGTCGTCGTCGCGGCCGCCGCGGTGGTGTACGGCCCCTCGCTCGCCGCCCGGCTGCCCTGGCGCCCGCTGCTGCTCGCCGTGTGGGGCGCGGGGATGGCCTGGACCTGGTCCCTGGCCCTCGTCGACGGCTGGCGCCGGGGCGTCGCCGAGCAGCTGACCACCAGGAACGAGTACCTGACGGTCGTCGACCGCTTCCACGACATCCCGGCGGCCCTGCGCGGCTTCACCGGGCACATCCTGATCGACTCCCCGGACAACTGGCCCGCGCATGTCGCCGGGCATCCTCCGGGCGCGACGCTCACGTTCGTGCTGCTGGACCGGGTCGGGCTGGGAGGCGGGGGCTGGGCGGGGGTCTGGTGCATCACCGTCGGTACGACGGCGGCGGTCGCGGTCCTCATCGCCGTACGGACCCTCGCCGACGAGTCACTCGCCCGCCGGGCCGCGCCCTTCCTGGTACTGGCACCGGGCGCGGTGTGGGTGGGGACCTCCGCGGACGGGTACTTCGCGGCGGTCGCGGCGTGGGCCGTCGCGCTGCTGGCACTTGCCGTACGGGGGGTCCGGCCGGGGCTGAACGGCTTCTGCTCGGGCCTGCTGTTCGGGGTGACCGTCTATCTGTCGTACGGCCTGACGCTCATGGTCGTCGTCGCGGGGGCGGTGCTGATGCTGGGATCCCGGCGGCCGCTGATCTTCGTGGCGGCCGGGTTCGTGGTCGTGCCGGTCGTGTTCACCTCGCTGGGGTTCGACTGGTGGGAGGCGTATCGGTTGCTCGTGACGCGGTACTACCAGGGGGCCGGTGGGGTGCGGCCGTACTGGTACTGGGTGTGGGCGAATCTGGCGTGCGCGGTTTTCATCGTGGGGCCGGCGACTGTGGCGGGGATGCGACGGGTCATCGGCCGAGTGCGCCTGCGCGGGGGCTGGTCGCACAGTTCGTCGCGCGCCTTCGGGGTGCTGGTGCTTGCCGCCCTGCTGGCGCTGCTCATCGCCGACCTGTCCGGGATGAGCAAGGCCGAGACCGAGCGGATCTGGTTGCCGTTCGGGGTGTGGTTGTTGCCTGTCTGTGCGTTGCTGGGCCGGGCGCGGGGGTGGCTGGTCGCGCAGGCCTCGCTCGCGCTGCTCGTCAACCATCTGCTGCTCACGGGGTGGTGAGGCGCGTCGGCTTCCGTACGGCGGCTGCCGGTGACCGGGCGAGGCGGGTCCCGCGATGTCCTTCAGGGCAGCGGTAGTTCGGTCCAGATGGTCTTTCCCTCGGCGGTGTGGCGGGTGCCCCGGCGCTCGGCGAGCTGGGCGACGAGGAAGAGGCCGCGGCCGCCCTCGTCCTCGGTGCAGGGCGCGGCGCAGCCTGGGCGAGGTGCCGCTGCCGTCGGAGACCTCGACCACCACCACCGGGGCCGCCGGCCGACGCGATGGCGCCCGGAGTGCGGGCGGTGATCGAGGACTTCGCCCCGGATGTGGTCGTGGCCGGCCAACAGGCCTCGCCGGTGGACTGGTGGCCGAACGGCTGGGCCTGCCGTGAGCCACCTCGGCGACCACGTCGGCCGAGTTCACCGACCCGCGCAGGCGGGCATGCCCAAGGTCGCGCTCTGTCTGGACGAGGTCGTCCGGGAACTGTGCGAACGCGTCGGTGACCCGTCCTGTCCGGTCAGCAGGTGGCCACGCCGTCCAGCCAGGCCGGGCCCTTGATGTAGATGTTCGTCATCCACGAGCCGTCGGTCAGCTTCGACCAGGCGTCGTTGGTGTAGCCGTCGGCCGTGACCTCCTGGGCGTGGGCCTGGCAGACCACGTTGACCGTGGTCGGCTGCGCGAAGTAGTCGACCACGGCGGCGTTGACGTTCGGCTCGCTGTGGGTGCGCACCCCTGTGCCCCAGGTCTGGAACGCCGTGCTGCCGCCGGACGGCGGCGGGGTGCTGCTGCCACCGCAGTCCGGGACACCGGGCAGCCAGGCCGGGCCCTTGACGTAGATCACGGTCATCCACGAACCGTCGGCGAGCTTGGCCCAGGCGTCGTTGGTGTAGCCCTCGGCGGTCACGGTCTCCGCGTGCTGCTGGCACTGGACCGACACCTGGGTCGGCCCGGGGAAGGTGTCGACGACGGCGGAACCCACGCTCGGCGTCCGGTGCGTGCGCACTCCGGTGCCCCAGGTCTCGAAGACCGTGCCGCCGTTCGCGGGCGGCGGGATCGGGGTGCCGGAGCCGTTGATCCGGACGGCGCCCGCGTAGTCGCCGCCGGTGCGGACGGGCGCGACTCGGATGTGGGTGCCGGACTCGTACGCCTCGACCATCTGCCCGTTGCCCAGGTACATGGCGACGTGGTGGATGTGGCCGCTGCCCCAGAACATCAGGTCGCCCGGCAGCAGCGGGGCGGTGCCCTGCCCGGCGGAGAACCGGGCGGCGGCCTGTGAGGTGTGGTACTGGTCGTCGGCCGTGCCGTTGAGCAGGTCCTTGCCGGTCGCCCGGTAGTAGGCGTACCGCATCAGGCCCGAGCAGTCGAAGCCCTTGCGCTCTCCGTCATGGAGGCTGTCCGGGTCTGAGCCGTCGTAGAAGCCGTAGCTGGCACCGGGCGTCGCGGCGTGGCCGCCGCCCCAGCTGTACCAGACGCCGATCTGCGAACAGGCCGCGTCGACCGCGGCCTGGGCGGTGGCCGAGGCGCCGGGTGCGAGGACACCGCATGTGGCGTCCTGGGCGGCGTGGGCCGGGGCGGAGAAGAACGCGGTGAGGGCCAGGGCCGAGGCGCCCAGGATCGCGCCGCTGGTCCGGCGGCGCGTGCTGATGGTCTTCAAGGGACTCTTCCTTCGTCGACGTGGTGTCACCGGGGTGCCGGTGACGCGGGTGGCAGGGACCGGTGACGCACCCACCCCCGTGGGGTGCGTCACCGGCGGCCTAGTGGTGGAGCGCGGCGCGCATCTTGGCGAGGCCCCGCAGACGGTTGCGCTGGACGGTCCCGCGGTGGGCGCCGAGGCGCTCCCCGGCCGTGTCGTGGGTGAACCCCTCCAGATCCACGAGGATCACCGCGGCCGCCTCCTTCTCGGAGAGCGTGCTCAGCAGTTCGAGCGCCGTGGCGGAGGCCTCGTAGGAGGCGAGTCCGCCGTCCCAGCCGGCCTCCGGAAGCTGGTCGGTGGTGCGTTCGCGGCGGGAGGGGTGCTGCCAGGAGTCGCGCAACAGGTTGAGGGCGACGGCGCAGGTGTAGGCGTACGGATGCTGCTGCCGCGTCAGGCTCCGGTCGCGTGCCCGTCGGGAGAGCCGCAGATAGGTCTCCTGGAGCAGGTCGTCGGCGTCGTGCGGATTGCCCGTCAGCGCCAGCAGGCGTCTTCGCAGGCGTGGCATGTCGGCGGTGAAGGACGCGTCGAAGTCCCCCGGGCTCAGCCGGTCACCGCCGGCCTCGCGCGACGGTGGCGGACAGGTGGCGTGACTGTGGTCCATTTCTTTCCCCCTTGCGGTGATCCCGAGCCGTTTTCTTCGTCTCGCCGCCCCGCTTCCGGTGGTCAGGCCGGAGCGCGGGGCGGGTCGGCGGGGCCGTAGCGGGCGGCCGGCACCCTGCGCAGCAGGGCCCAGTACCGGTCGCCGTACGACCAGTGCCACCACTCGGTCGGGTAGTTGACGAAACCCGTCGCGGTGAGCACATGGCCCAGCAGGGCCCGGTACTCACGCGCCTCCGTGCCGATGCCGGGCGCGTCGGTGCGGCAGGCGCCCCCGCTCTCCTCCGGGGTGGCGTTGACCTCCGTGCCGAGCGGCAGTTCGCGGCCCGAGTGGTCGCACAGGGTCAGGTCGACCGCACCGCCGCTGACGTGCGGGGCGACCTCCGGCGGTGAGATGTACGCGCTGGCGAGCTCACGGATCCGCGCGTCGGAGGCATCCGGGTGGGCCCGGCGCATCGTCGCCGCGTACTGCTCGAAGTACCGGCGCTGGAGTTCCGGCGGCCGATACCCCTCCACCACCAGCAACCGCACCCCCGCGGGCAGCAACCGCTGCGCCCGCACGAGCCGCCGCAGCGCACCGGCCCTCAGGTGCGCATAGCTCCCCTCGTCGTCGGCCTGCCGCGGATCAAGCAGCAACTCCCCGTCGGCCCGCAGATCGACAAGCGGTTCGCCGCATTCGTACGGTACGACGGCGGCGACCCGAGGATCGGCGAGCGTGATGATGTCGGTCACGGGAACAGAGTCGCGGGGCCCTCTGCAATTCCTCTGCAGATCGCCTGCAAGCACATGACCAGGGGCTATGCAGTGCCCCGTCAGGGGCGCGGGGAACTGCGCGACAAGCCACGACGAAGCCGCACGCGCGCGGGAACCTGACGCGGCACCCCCTTAGGCACCGTCATCCCGCTCTCGTGCTTCCCGAGCCCCCAACTCCCGGAAAACAACCATCGCTTCAGCCCGCGCCCCCGAAGCCACCCCCAACTCCCCCTCGGCCTCGAACACCTCCGCCAGGTCCCACAGGGTCCGCGCCCGCCACAACGGAAGCCCCAATGCCTCCCAGCCCGACAACGCCCGCTCCAACGGCTCCCGCGCACCCTCGGAGTCACCGGCCGCCAAGTGCCATTCCCCGAGCGTCCGCAGCACCAGCGCCTCACCGAAGCGGTCCTGCCGGTCGCGCGCCACCTCCAGACAGCGTTCGAGCCGTTCCCGCGCCTCCCTGAGGCGCCCCTGCCGGAGCTCCACCTTCGCCAGCGACTGCTCCGTGTACATCAGGCCGAAGGTGTCGTGGAGGTCCGCGAACCCCCGCAGCGCGTCCCGCAGCAACCGCTCGGCCTCCGGCAACGCGCCCTCCGCCCGATGGCACAGGGCCAGCGAACGCACGGTCAGCGCCTCACCGAACCGATCGCCTTCCGCCCGGTACAGCTCCAGGGCCTGCGCAAGGGCCTCGTGGGACTCCGGTCCCCGCCCCTGCTCCCGGTGCACACAGCCGATGCCGTACAGCACCTGGGCCCGGGCACCGCTGTCGCCGTCCGGTCCGTACCGCTCCAGGGCCGCGCCGAGCAGTTCCAACGCCTCCGGGAAGCAGGCCTGTTCGCGCCGGGCCGTGGCCATCCCGACGAGGGCCTGGGCCATCCCCTGCGGCACGTCCTCCAGCCCGTCGAACAACCTCAGGGCGTCCCGGAAATACTCGTACGACTCCTCGAACTCGTCCTGCTCGTAGCGCAGTTGCCCGAGCCCGGTGAGCAGCCACGCCTCCCCCTCGCCGTCCCCGCTGCGCCGCACCGCCGCCATCGCCGCGGTGTGCGAGCGGGACCAGGCGTCGAACTGGTTGTACAGCGCGACCGAGCTCGCGATCAGCGCCCCGGCGAGGTCCCGTGCGGCGCGGTCCATCCCGTGGTCGGCGCAGTACTCCACCGCCGCCAGCAGACCGGCCTGTTCGGCGGCGAACCAGGCGGCGGGCCGCCTGAGCAGGTCCTCGTCGGCCTCCGGATCGAGTGGGTCGACGGGCCGTACTTCCGCCGGTTCGGGAAAGTACCGTGCCGCGCCGCCGGGGCCCCGCGCCGCGGCCTTCTCGGCGAGTCCCAGCCAGCACTCCACCAACCGCCCTACGGCCGCCGCCCGTTCCTCGGCGCTCTCCTCCGACAGACAGCGTTCACGGGCGTGTTCGCGGGCCAGGTCGTGGATGCGGTAGCGGCCGCGCCCCGTGCCGTCCATGCCGATCACGTCGATGAAGTGGCAGTCCACCAGGCGCTCGACGGCCTCCTCGGCCTCCTCCGTGCCGATGTCCAGCAGGGGCCCGGCGATCCAGGCAGCGAAGTCGGGCAGGTCGAGCAGGGCCAGCCGGCGCAGGGCGCTGCGCTCCTGCGGATCGAGGTCGGCGTAGCCGAGTTCGAGGCTGGTGCGCAACTCCAGGTCACCGGCGCGCAGTTCGTTGAGCCTGAGTCGTTCGTCGCGCAGGCGGGCGGCGAGTCTGCCGGGCACCCAGTGCGGTCGGGCCGCGAGCCGCGCTCCGGCGATGCGCACGGCGAGCGGCAGCCGTCCGCACAGGGAGACGATCTCGGCGGTCTCCTCCGGCTCCGCGCGGACGCGGTCCCCGCCGGCCACACGGCGGAGGAGTTCAAGGGCCTCCTCCTGGTCCGGAACGGTCAGATCGAGGTGCGCCGCGCCCTCCAGCGCGACCAGCCTGCGGCGGCTGGTGACGAGCACCGCGGAGCCTGGCCCGGCCGGCAGCAGTGGCCGTACGTGCGCCTCGCCGGCGGCGTTGTCGAGGACCAGCAGGATGCGGCGATGGCCGGTGTGCGTGCGGTACAGGCCCGTCAGGTCCTCGACCGAGCCGGTCAGCGCCTCCGGTTCGGCACCCATGGCCCGCAGCAGCCGGGCGAGGGCGTCGGCGGGTTGCAGCGGCGCGGTGTCGGCGGCTCTCAGGTCCACGAACAGGCGGCCGTCCGGGAAGAGTTCGGCGGTGCGGTGGCCGACGTGCACGGCGAGCGCGGTCTTGCCGGTGCCGGAGCGGCCGGAGATCACACCGATGGGCGGGGCGGTGCGGCCCGGGTCGTCGACTCCGCCCAGCAGCGAGACGGCCCAGTCGATCTGGTCCGTCCGACCGACGAAGTCGGCTATGTCCGGGGGGAGATGGGACGGGGCAGGTCGCGTGGCCATACCAGGGCCGCCGGCGTCGGCCACCGTACGGCGCGTCGCCGCGCGCCTCATGACCCGCCCCCGGGGTGCCGTGGAGCCGCCCGCTTCCCAGGCCGACGGCCGGGGACCGGCACGGGTCGGCGAAGGCTCCTGGGACCGGGAACCGGCACCGGACGACGAGGACTCCTCGGACCCAGGCCCCGTACCGGACGGCGAAGACTCGCGGGACCGAGAGCCCGCACCAGGCAGCGAAAGCCCACGCGGCCCAGAGCCGGCACCAGACGACCAGGACTCCTCAGGCCCAGGCCCCGTACCGGACGGCGAAGACTCGCGGGACCGGGAACCGGCACCGGACGGCGAAGGCCCGCGGGACCCAGAGCCGGCACCGGACGACCAGGACTCTTCGGACCCAGGCCCCGTACCGGACGGCGAAGACTCGCGGGACCGAGAGCCCGCACCAGGCAGCGAAAGCCCATGCGGCCCAGAGCCGGTACCGGACGACCAGGACTCCTCGGACCGAGGGCCGCTGCCGGGCGGCGGGGACTCCTGGGGCCGAAGGCGGGTGCCGAACAGTGGGGCCTCGCCGGTCCGGGGGCCGTTGCCGAGCAGCGCCGGGTCGTTGGTGAGCACCGCCTTGTGCAGCGCCCGCAGCTCCGGCCCCGCGTCGATGCCCAGCTCCTCCCGCAGGACCTCGCGGCCCTCCTGGTAGGTGTGCAGCGCGTCGGAGACCCGACCGGTGCGGAACAGGGCGGTCATCAGCTGGCCGCGCGGCCGTTCCCGCAGGGGATGGGCGGCGACATGGGCGAGCAGGGGCGCGATCGTGCGGTCCGCCCGGCCGAGCTCCAGCTGCAGGCCGAAGGACTCCTCCTGGGCCACCAGCCGCAGTTCCGCCAGCCGGGCCGCCTCGATCCGGGCGAACGACTGGTTCAGCCCTTCCAGGGCTTCCTGGCCCCGCCACAGTCCGAGCGCCTCCGACAGCAGGTCGGCGGCCTCGTCCGGGCGCCCCCCTGCGGCCTCGGCACGGCCCGAGGCGAGCAGTCCCTCGAAGCTGCGGGCGTCGACCTGGGAGGGGTCGAGCTCGGCGACGTATCCCGGCGGCCGGGTCCGGATCACCTCGGCCGCGCCGACGCGGACCAGTGCGCGGCGTACCGCGGAGACATGGGTGGCGACGAGGGCACCGGCGGTCGCCGGCGCCCGGTCGTCCCAGACGGAGTCGACGAGCCGGTCCGTGGAGAGCACTTCGCCCAGGTTGACGACGAGTGCGGACAGCACCGCCAGGGGTCTGATCCCGCCGAGCGGGGCCCTCTGGTTGTCCTCCCACACCTCCACCGGACCGAGAAGACGTACCTGGAGCATCGTTCCCCGATCGCCGTACCGCCCGCCCCACGGATGCGCGTTCGACGATATCGACGGGCGGTGCCGGAGAAGGGCGAGCCGTGGTACGCCGTGGCCGGATCCAGCCCGTCCGCCAACAAAGCACGGGCCCCTGGTGCGGTCTTGCGCCCGGCGCGGAGGAAATGTCCCCAGGCCTCACCTCCCGACGGCAGTTGGCCGGATTTCGACGAACTCGCACAGGTGCCCCTCAGCTGAGGGACAGCCGACCGGAGGCGTTCGTATGAGTCGTCCCCGAAGTCTCCCGCGCCGGAAATTCTTCCGCGCCCAGCTCATACGGATGGGTCACGAGAGGCGTCAACGGCCTGAAAGCACAAGCCGTTCCCACCGCGCCCAGGGAGTCGCCCGATGCCACGCCGGACCTTGCTCCTCCTGACCGCCGCGCTCCTGGCGGCGACGCTCACAGGGTGCGCGGACGGTACGTCGGCGGCACCGGCCACCGCCCGAGGCACCGCACCCGCCCCCGGCACTGGCACCGGCACCGGCACCGGCACCGGCCGACACGTCTCGGACGACCCCGAGCAGACCCTCCACCTCGCCGAGCAACTCCTGATCAAGAAGTGCATGGAGAAGCGGGGATACGAGTACTGGGTCGAGGAGTACCGCGCGGCGGACGGGGCGAGCCGGTTCCCCTACGTCGTCGACGACCCGGCCTGGGCCGCCCGGCACGGCTACGGCACCGACCTGTACCGCGAGCGGCAGCAGGAGGCCCTGCGCGACCCGAACCAGCGCTACTACCGCTCCATGCCCGCCGACCGCGCCCCCGAGCTGGTGAGCGCCCTCAACGGGGCCGAGCCGAAAGGACTCTCCGCCCGCCTGCCGAACGGCATCCAGGTCACGCACAGCGACCAGGGCTGCGTAGCCGAGGCGGAACGGACCCTGTACAAGGACCTGCCGGCCTGGTTCCGGGCCACCCGGGTCACCGACAGCCTCGGCGGCATGCGCGTCGGCATGGTCCTCACCGACAAGCGCTACCGAACGGCCGCCAAGCCGTGGGCGCGCTGCATGAAGGCGAAGGGCTACACGTATCCGAGCCCGGCCGAGGCCCGTGCCGCGGCCACCCGGCCCGACAAGGAATGGCCGCACGCCAGGGAAGTACGGCTGGCATCGGCCGAGGCGGCCTGCGCCAAGTCCGGTGACCTGGCGTCCGTGGCGAAGGCCCTGGACACCGAGTACCGGGCCGAACTGCGCCGGCGCCACCCCGGAGCGACGAACGATCTCGACCGCCTCAAGCGCGAAGCGCTTCCCCGCGCCCGGGCGATCGTCGCACGCGGCGACTGATCCCCGGCCGCTCCCCACAGACCACCACGGCACCGGTCCGTGGTCGCACCACCCCACCACCTCACCCATCACGAAACGAGGGAACCCCCATGTCCATCAAGCGTGTCCTCACCCTGGCGGCCTCGGCCGCGGCCGTCACCGTGCTCCTCTCCCCGGTCACCAGCGCCAGTGCCCTGGAGTCCGGCTCGCAGGGCACGAAGTCGGCCCGGCTGGCCTCCGCGGACGGCTACCTCCACGTGTACACCCAGCCGTACGGCGGCGGCCGGGAGTGCAAGTGGGCGGGCAACTCCAACGACTGGGGCTCCTGCCGCAACCTGACCTCCGACATCTGGAACAACGGCTACGCGGGCGGCCTCGACGCCGTCGACCTGTACACGGCCCCCAACGCCGGCGGCGCACACGCCTGCATCAGTCAGGGCGACCGGTGGTGGGACACCACCACCGGCAACTACCGCTTCACCTACGGCGCCGGCCTGGAGGAGTTCGGGCAGAGCGTGAACAACAACATCTCCTCGCACCGCTGGGTGGACTACTGCAGCCAGGGCTGACCGGCCCGCGAGGTCGCCCCGGCACCCCGACACGGGTGCCGGGGCGACCTGTTTCCACCACCGAGGACCCACCCCGTTTCGCCCACCCGCCCGCGCTCCTTCGGCTGCCGGACATTTGAACGTCATACCGAGCGGGAACGTTTCCCTCGTCCCCTCTGCATCGCCTTGCCTCCGTCATGCCCCGTGTCCCGCACGGGGCATGACGCGAAAGGACGACGTGCGCCGTGTCCCTGCTTCCGCTGGACGGCCCTCCGGGCCCGCTCCCCGCCGCCGCCCCCGCCTCCGTCACCGCCGGGTCCCTCCCCGCCCCGGCGCCGTGTGCCGCCATCGCCGATCCCCAGCCGACGGGCGGCCACCGGGCGGCGGCCGGACCACCCCGCTTCCTGACCCGTATAGGCCGCCCGGCCCGCCGTCTGCTCACCCTGCTCCCAGTCCTCCTGATAGGCGTCTGGGCGGTACTGGACTGGCGTGCGCTGTACGACGGCACCGCCCGGCTGGCCACGGCCGACCCGTGGTGGCTGCTCGTCGGGCTCTTCTACACCTGCCTGGGCTGGATCTCCGCCTCCGTCGTACGGCAGGGCGCGCTGCCCGAGCGGCTGCCACCAGGGCTCCTGGTGGCCTCGCAGTTCGCCGCCGGTGCCGCCAACCACGTTCTGCCGGCGAGTCTCGGCGCCCACGCCGTCACCCTTCGCTTCCTTCAGGGGCAGGGCATCCCGCTGGCCCGGGCCACCGCCTCGCTCGCCCTGTACGCACTGGTCAGGCCGATCGCGAAGACGCTGGTGCTGCTCGGTTTCCTGGTCACCCTGCCTGGTCTGCTGCGGCTCGGTGAACTCGTCCCGGACGGCCGCATGCTGTTCCTGCCCGCGGTGGCCGCGGGGCTCGGACTCGGCGTCACACTCCTGCTGGTGACCGTCGTACGGCCGCTGCGCCGCCCCGCGGCCAGGTTCGTGCGCACCGCCCTGACCGACGCCCGCCGACTGCACACCATGCCCAGCCGGATCCTCGCCCTGTGGGGCGGCGCGGCGGCCGCACCCCTGCTCCAGGCGAGCGTGATCCACGCGGTCGGCAGCTCGCTCGGTATGACGCTGTCCTGGGCGCAGGTCGCGTTCGCGTACCTCGCCGCGAGCACCGCGGTCGGCTCGGTGCCCGCGCCCGGCGGCATCGGCCCGATCGACGCGGCCATGGTGTTCACCCTCGCGGTCTACGGCGTCCCGGTGAGCCTCGGCACGGCGGTCCTCATCGGCTATCGCGTGCTGACGGTCTGGCTACCCCTGCTGCCGGGCGTGCTCTGCATGTCGGCCCTCGTGCACCGGAAGGTTCTTTGAACGTTCGCCCCATTGAACAGCTCGCGCCGGCCTAATTGGTGATCGTAAAGATCGCCTGGCCGCTCGCACCGCGAGTGTGCCTTTTGACGCTCGTGACGATCACGTCCAGCTTTCCCCCGGCACAGCAGATTTCACGGGGAACTGTGAGCGATGCCGTCACTGTGCCGTTTGAATCGGCAGACCACGACTTTTCCTCTCCGTATGGCCCTTCAAACTTCTGAAGGTGCCCGCCATCGGCCAACTCCACTGTGACCGCTTCGTCATCTAGAAAACCGGTCGCCGTCACATCAATGGTTGTGCCTACTGCCCCAGAAGACGGCTCGATCCTCACCGCCTGGCCTCGAACGACTTCCGGAACGACAGGACGGCACCGGGGACCATCACCCGGGCGAAGGGGTCGCTTCTTTCGACGTCTGCGTCCAGGACGGCGGCGTAGAAGGCGGCGAGAGCCGGAACATCATCGGTGATCAGGGCGGTGCCGGTGAAGTGTGGCTGCATCCGGGCATCGTAGGTCGAGGGTCGGACACCGGGCCGTGGAACAGGAAGAAGTCCGCCGGTCATGGACAGTCCACGTCTCCAACTTCGGCGGCTCGGCGGTGACTCCCATCGACACGGCCACCCACGACACCCACAGGCCAGGCCTACGGCCTCGGTCTGTCCCCGGACGGCCGCACCCTCTGGGTCAGCCCGAGCAACGGCGACACGATCACCCCGGTGGACACGGTCACCGGAGCCCCGGGCCACACCGTGAACGTGGGCAAGTCCGCGTTCGACGTGGCCTTGGACTGGAACGGCACCACGGCCCACGTCACGACGGCGGGAGCGGCACCCGCTTCACCACAGGTGCCTGCCGGTTCGGTCGTTCATCGATTCAGATTCCGGTGGCCCGGGTGTCCCACCCCAGCCCGTCGGCGGAGGCGACGAGCCGATCGGAGTCCGCCGGCCGGCTGTCGTCCAGCGGGCCGCCGTAGAGCGCCTGCTCCTGGAGGTCGTTGCCGGTCCGGAAGGTCTCGCCGACGACCCTCGTGGACAGCAGCGGGTTCACCCGGTCGTCGGCGGTCGCCAACCGGCCCACCGCACCGTCCAGTTCGGCGGACGCGGCGCTCCACTGGGCCCCCAGCACCACCGTGTCGCCAGAGACCAGCCCGCCGGCCAGCTCGGCGAAGGCGGCCGCCTCGGTGCTGTCGACCTTGGTGACCTTCTTCGCCGACCAGAAATAGGACTCGTCGTTGCGCTCCATGTCGTAGAAGGCGATGAGGAACTCGTAGAACACGCCGTACTCACGCCGGTAGCGCGTCTCGAACTCGGCGAAGCCGCGCTCCTCGGGCACGCTGCCGTCGAGCGCGGAGTTGACGGCCCGGGCGGCCAACAGGGCGCCGTAGGTGGCCAGATGGACACCGGAGGACAGCACCGGGTCCACGAAGCAGGCGGCGTCACCGACGAGCGCCATACCGGGCTTCCAGAGGGACTTCTTCCAGTACGACCAGTCCTTGCGCACCCGCACCCGGTCGTACGGCGGCTCGGTGGCGACCGGTACCCCGTCGAGCAGTTCGGCGACCTCGGGGCAGGCCCGGATCATGTCCTGCCAGGTGGCGCGCGGATCGCGCTGGACGGAGGGGTTGTTCTCGGGTGAGATCACGGCGCCGACGCTGGTCAGGTCGTCGCGGAGCGGGATGTACCAGAGCCAGCCGGCGTCGAAGGCCGCGCAGAAGATGTTGCCCCGGTTCGGCTCGGGCAGCCGGCGTCCGCCCGCGAAGTAGCCGAACACGGCGAGGTTGCGGAAGAAGTCGGAGTACACGCGCGTACCGCCCACGCCGGAGTGGATGCGGCTGGTGTTGCCGGACGCGTCGATGACGTAACGGCCGTGTGCGGTACGGGTGTTGCCGTCTGCGTCGGTGTACTCGACCCCGCGCACCCGCTCGTCGTCGCCGGCGACCACCCGGCGCACCGTGCTCCCCTCGCGGACCTGGGCGCCGACGCGGGCCGCGTTGCGCAGCAGGATCTCGTCGAACCGGGAGCGCTCCACCTGGAAGGCCGTGGCCGTGGGTTCGGGCAGGCGGGGCGTCATGGCGAAGGAGAACTGCCACGGCTTCGGGTCGCGGCCCCAGCGCAGCGTGCCGCCGCGTTTGAGGGTGAACCCGGCTTCGGCGACCTCGTCGGCGACGCCGAGGATGCCGCACAGGCCGTGCACGGTGGCGGGCAGCAGCGACTCGCCTATCTGGTACCTCGGGAAGGTCTCCCGCTCCAGCAGCAGCACCCGGTGTCCGCGCATCGCGACGGCGGCCGCGGCGGTCGAGCCGGCCGGCCCGCCACCGACGACGATCAGGTCGTACTCGGGGTCCATCGGGAACCCCCTTCCGTTCGTGGGACGGTCAGTCGGTCAGTGGGTCAGCCAGGCTCGGATCGCCGTGGCGGTGGATTCGGCGTCCTGGTGGACCACGGAGTAGTGGTCACCGGGGACGTCGACGCCGTCGTGCGGCAGCGGCCAGCGCGGTGCCCAGTCCCCCGCGGGGTCGGTCCGTCGCATCTCGGCGGTCGGCCGGCCGCGCAGCAGGAGGGTCGGCACCGGTGACGGCCCCGGGTGCCATCCCTCCAGCACGCGCGCGTAGCCGCCGCCGGCGATCAGCAGCGAGTCGTCGAACTCCTCGACCACGTCCTCCGGCAGAGCGGCACCGGCGGCCATCAGGGCGAGTGCGCGCGCGTCGCCGCGTCGCAGTACGCCCGCGTGGGAGTCGATCAGGACGACTCCGGTCGGGGGCTCTCCGCCGGTCGCCAGGTGACGTGCCACCTCATGGGCGATCACCCCACCGGCGCAGTAGCCGACCAGCACCACTGGGCCACCGCCTCGCGCGATCCCGCGCACGGCATCGGCGTGCGCCCGCACCAGCGTCTCCATCGAGTCCGGAACCGCCCTGCGGAGCCCGAACCCGGGGTGCTCCAGCAGGAACAAGTCCCGTTCCCCGTCGAACTGTTGGGCCAGGCCGGTGGGGACACGGTGGAAGGGGGCGAGGTAGTCGGGGAGATACACCAGCGCCGCGGCCGTACCGGTGTCGCCGCCGCCGGCGAGCCGGACGGGCTCCACCGTGTGACCGGCGCGGTCGGCGGCGGTGAAGGACGGCAGCGCGTACGAGGACACGTACCGGAGGGTCATCGCCTCCAGCGGGCCCTGCTCGCGCAGGACGCGGTGGTAGAGGGTGGTGAACCGGTAGGGGGACGGGGGGACTTCGGCCACCGTCTCGGTGACCGGAGTGTCCCGGTGGACCTCGGGCAAGGCCCCCGCTTCCCGCAACGCGGCCAGGATGTGCGCCGTCAGCCCCTTCAGGGTCGGGTGTTCGAGGACGACTGTCGGCGCCAGCCGCACCCGCGTGAACGCACTGAGCCGGTTGCGGAACTGAAGGGCCGTCAGTGAGTCGAAGCCGAGCTGCCCGAACTCGCGGTCGGCGGGGAACGCGTCCTGGTCCAGGAAGCCCAGTACCGCGGCCAGTTCCGCCCGGAGCAGCCCGGCCAGTACGGTCTCGCGGTCGCCCTCGGGTGTCGCCGCGAGTCTCTTGCGCCAGGAACCGGGGGTTTGGGCGGCCGCGGACGCGACGGCGGCCGGGGCCGGGCGCGCCGGAAGCAGGTCCGAGAGCACCGGCGGCATGGCCGATCCGCTCGCGGTCGCCCGGCCGAACGGCACGGGTACCAGCGCCGGTTCCGCCGTGCGCAGCGCCGCGTCCAGCAGTTCGATGCCCTCCTGCTCGGTGACCGCGGGCACGCCTCCCTCGGCCAGCAGGTTCGGTGCGACCCGGCCGGCCATGCCCTCGTCGTGCGCGGTGGCCCACGGACCCCACGCCAGCGACCGCGCGGGAAGGCCACGGGCGGCCCGGTACTCGGCCAGCGCGTCGAGGAAGCCGTTGGCGGCCGCGTAGTTGGACTGCCCCGGTCGGCCCAGCACCCCGGCGGCCGAGGAGTACAGGACGAACGCGGACAACTCCAGGGCCGCCGTCGCCTCGTGCAGATGCCAGGCGGCGTCCGCCTTGGGCGCCAGCGCCTCCGTCAGCCGCTCCGGCGTCATCCCGTCCACCACACCGTCGGCCACCACTCCGGCGAGATGGAACACCGCGGTCAGGGGCGGCTCGCAGGACGCGACCAGTGCGTCGACGGCGGTCCGGTCGCTCACGTCACAGGCCACCACCCGTACGTTCGCGGGCAGTTCGGCCACCCAGTCGGGGGTACGACCGCTGCGGCTCGCCAACAGCAGGTGCCGTACGCCGTGTTCGGCCACGAGATACCGGGCGAGGCTCGCGCCGAGCGCTCCGGTGCCGCCGGTGATCAGCACGGTGCCGTCGGGGTCGAGAGCGGGTGGCTCCGCGGTCGCCGCGCCCGTGGTGGTCAGCCTGGGCACCATGACCGTGCCGTCGTGCAGGGCGAGTTGGGGCTCACCGGTGCGCAGGGCCGCGTCCAGTGCGGCGGGAGTGGCGGTACCGCCTCGGAGGTCGATCTGCACCAGCCGGCCGGGATGCTCGGACTGGGCGCTGCGCACGAGTCCGGCCACCGCTGCCTCGGCCGGGTCCGGTTGGTCTCCGGTGGCGTGGTGGGTGAGCACCAGCAGACGGCCGGGGCGGGCGTCGGCGACCCAGTCGCGTACGCGGGTGAGGGTGGCCGTGAGGAGGCTCCGGACGCGGCTCGGCATGTCGTCGGACGGGCCGTCCGGCAGGGCTGCCACATCGAACAGTTCGTGCTCGGTGCCGGCCTGTCCTGCCTCGACGGCGGGCCGCCAGGCCACCTTGTGGAGCTGCGCGGACCGGACCTTGATCACCCGGGTGACCAGGGACTCGACGGTGGCCAGCGGTCGCCCGTCCACACCGGTCAGCGTCACCCGTACCTCGTCCGGCCCGAGCCGCTCCAGACGGGCCCTCGCCGCGGTGGCCCCGGTCGCGTGCACGGTCACACCGGTACAGGCGAGCGGGACCCGTGCCTCGCCCGGCCCCTCGGCCAGCAGTGCGGCGTGCAGGGCAGCGTCGAACAGGGCCGGATGCAGGGCGTACTTGCCGACGTCCGCCGCCTCGGTGGGCCGGAGCGCCAACTCGGCGTAGATCTCGGTGTTCCGCCGCCACAGCCCGGTGACCGCGCGGAACGCCGTTCCGTAGTGGTGGCCGTACCCGGCGATCCGCTCGTAGTCGACCACGACCTCCTCGGCGCCGACGGGGGGCCATGTCTCGTCGGTGGTCGTGGCGGGGGTGGTGTGGACGGCTGCCGGAGCAACCGCCGCGCGGGCGTGGCGAGTCCACGCTCCCGCCGTCCTCGCCCAGACGGAGAGCGGGCGGTTCCCGTCCTGATCGGGCGCTTCGGCGACCACCTGGATCCGCACCTCGTCCGACGCGGGCAGCACCAGCGGCTCGTGGAAGGACAGTTCGGCCAGCCGTACGGAGCCCTCGGCGGCCCGGAACGCCAGTTCGGCGAAGACCGTCGCGGGCACCAGCACCCGCTCACCGATCACATGGTCCGCGAGCCACGGCTGACGCTTCGTGGACAGCACCCCGCTGTACCGGGTCCCGGGCCCGTCGGCGTCGGGCTGCGCCTCGCCCACGAGCGGGTGGCCGTCACCGTCCTGGCTCCGGCGGACGTCCAGCCAGTAGCGCTGCCGCTGGAAGGGGTACGTCGGCAAGGGACGCCGCCGGGCACCGGTACCGGCGTACACGTTCCGCCAGTCCACCGGCACCCCGTGCACATGCAGCTCCGCCAGCGCCACGGCCGTATCGGCAGCCGAGGTGAACAGCGCCCCGGCGTCCGGCTCGACGCACTCCTCGGCCGCCGCGGTCAGCGCCGCTGACGGACCTGCCTCCACATACGCCGTCACCCCCGCCCGCGCCAGCCACTCCACCGCGTCGGCGAAGCGCACGGTCTCGCGCGCCTGTCGTACCCAGTACTCGGCGGTCCCGAAGGCGTCCGGCTCCGGGCGACCGGTCAGCGTCGACACCAGCGGTACGGACGGCCGGTGGTAGGTCACCGACTCGGCGACCTCCCGGAACCCGTCCAGCATCGGGTCGAGCAGCGGCGAGTGGAAGGCGTGACCGACCCGCAACCGGGTCGCCGTACGCCCGAGTCGACCGGCCAGGGCGGTCACCGCCTCGTCGTCGCCGGACAGCACCACGGACTCGGGCCCGTTGACGGCTGACACGGCGACCCGGGCACCGGGCATCTCGTCGAGCCGCTTGAGCACGTCGGCCAGCGGCGCCCGTACGGCGATCATGGCGCCCCCTGCGGGCAGTTCGGCCATCAGCCGGCCCCGCGCCGCGACCAGCCGCACCGCGTCGGCGCGCGAGAACACGCCCGCGATGTGGGCGGCGGCCAGTTCGCCGACGGAGTGGCCGACCAGGAAGTCCGGCCGTACGCCGCAGTCGGCGAGCAGGGCGTGCAGCGCGACCTCGTAGGCGAACAGGGCCGGTTGGGCGTAGTCGGTGCGGTGCAGCAGGTCGCTGTTGTCGGGGTCGTCGATCACCTCGCGCAGGGGCCGGTCGAGCAACGGAGTGAACGCGTCGCACAGTTCGGTGAAAACGGTGGCGAACACGGGGAAGGCGGCGGACAGTTCACGTCCCATTCCGGTGCGTTGGGTGCCCTGCCCCGCGCAGAGCAGCGCCGCCTTGGGGTTGCCGCGTACGGTGCCCCTGCGCAGTGCGGGGCTGTCGACGCCGTCGGCCAACTCCCGCAGCCCGGCGAGGAGTCCGTGGGCGTCGGCGGCCAGCACTGCGGCGCGGCGAGGCAGCGCGGTCCTGGTGGTCGCGAGCGAGTGGGCGAAGTCCAGTGCGTCCGCCTTCCCGTCCACATCCGCCAATGCGACCGCCAACTCGCGTGCGTGGGCGCGGAGTCCGGCCTCGTCGCTGCCGCTGACAAGCCAGCTGACGGCACCGGACGGGCCGGAACGGATGTCCTCGGCCTGCTCCGGCTGCCGGGGCTCCTCGATGATCACGTGCGCGTTGGTCCCGCCGATACCGAAGGACGACACCGCCGCCCGGCGCGGCCGGTCCCGTTCCGGCCAGGGCCGGGCCCGGTCCAGCAGCCGTACCGCCCCGTCGGCCCAGTCCACGTGCCGCGAGGGCCGCTCCGCGTACAGCGACCGGGGCAGTTCGCCGTGGCGCATCGCCTCGATCATCTTGATGACACCGGCGACTCCGGCCGCGGCCTGGGTGTGCCCGAAGTTCGACTTGACCGAGCCGAGCCAGACGGGGTCGGCCGGGTCGCGGTCCTGGCCGTAGGTGGCGAGCAGGGCGCCCGCCTCGATGGGGTCGCCGAGCGCGGTCCCGGTGCCGTGGCCCTCGACGACGTCGACGTCGGCGGAGTCCAGCCCGGCGTCGGCCAACGCCAGCCGGATCAGCTCCCGTTGGGCCTCGCCGTTGGGTGCGGTCAGGCCGTTGGACGCGCCGTCCTGGTTGACGGCGGAGCCGCGCAGCACGGCAAGGACGGGGTGGCCGTTCCGGCGGGCGTCGGACAGCTTCTCCAGCAGCACCAGGCCGACGCCCTCGGCCCACGCGGTGCCCTCCGCGCCGTCCGCGTAGGACCGGCACCGGCCGTCCGCGGACAGCCCCCGTTGCCGGCTGAACACGACGAACGGCTTGGGACTGGCCAGCACGGTCACCCCGCCGGCCAGCGCGAGCGTGCACTCGCCCGCCCGCAGCGCCGCGGCGGCCAGGTCCATGGCGACCAGCGAGGACGAGCAGGCCGTGTCGACGGTCAGGGCCGGGCCGCGCAGTCCCAGCACATAGGAGATCCGCCCGGAGGCCACGCTGCCCGCCGACCCGACGCCGATGTGCGACTCCAGCGCGTGCGCCGAGGCCCCGCCGCCGTATCCGCCGTGCATCAGACCGACGTAGACACCGGTGGCGCTGCCCCGCAGCGCGGGCGCGGGGATACCGGCCCGCTCCAGCGTCTCCCAGGCGACCTCGAGCAGCAGCCGGTGCTGCGGGTCGGTGGCCGTCGCCTCGCGGGGCGAGATACCGAAGAACAGCGGGTCGAAGTCGGCGGCGTCGGTGAGGAAACCGCCGCGTCGGGTGTACGTCGTCCCGAGCCGGTCGGGGTCGGGGTCGTACAGGGCGTCGACGTCCCATCCGCGGTCGGTGGGGAACTCCCCGGTGGCGTCCACACCGTCGGACACCAGCCGCCAGAGGTCCTCGGGGGAGCGCACCCCGCCCGGGTAACGGCAGCCGACGGCCACGATCGCGATCGGCTCGGCGGCCGGTCCGCGGCGCGGGGCCGAGGTCGCGGGCGCGCCCCCGTGCAGCCGCGCGTCCAGGTGGGCGGCGACCGCGGCGGGCGTCGGGTGGTCCCAGACCAGGGTGGCGGGCAGCCGCAGCCCGGTACGGAGACCGAGCCGGTGCCACAGGGTCATCGCCCCCATGGAGGTGAGCCCGAGATCGGCGAAGGCGGTGTGGGGGTCGATCGCCGCCGCGTCGGTCACGGGCGCCTCGGGGCCGCCCACCGCCCCACCGATCGCCGCCGTCTCCGCGCACACCAGCTCGGTCAGCGCCGCCTGCCGCTCCCCCGGGGACAGGTCGGCGAGCCCCGCGAGGGCCTCCTCGGCCGGGCGTGCGGCGAGGCCCTCCCGGAGGACGGCCCGCCGTGTCTTGCCGGCCGCGGTGCGAGGGATGGCCGGGATGAACGACACCTCGTCGGGCACCTTGTGCGCGGAGAGCACCTCGGCGCAGGCCCGCAGCAGACCGCCCGTGTCCAGAGCCCGTTCCCCCGGTACGACGAACGCGACCGGGACCTCGCCGAGCAGCGGATGCGGCCGCGCCACCACGGCCGCGTCCAGCACTCCGGGCAGTGCGCGCAGCACCTGCTCCACCTCGACGGGGTCGACGTTCTCGCCGCCGCGGACGATACGGTCGTTCGCGCGCCCGGTGATGGTGAGCGTCCCGTGCTCGCCGAACCGCCCCAGGTCACCGGTGCGGTACCAGCCGTCGCCGCCCGCCCCGGCTCCGTCGTGGTAGCCCAGCATCATGCCGGGCCCGCGCACGCAGATCTCCCCCTCGGCGCCGACGACCTCCTCCCCGCTCCCGGGATCGAGGAGCCGCACCTCCATCCCGGGAAGCACCGCCCCACTGCTCCCCCGCACCCGCGGCCCCGCCAGGGATTCCATCGCGATCTTGCCGCAGGTCTCGGTGCTGCCGTACCCGTCGAGCAGCGGTGCCCCGAACCGTCGCTCGACCAGCTCCCGCAGCTCCGGCCCGCTGGGCGCCCCGGCGGTGACACACACCCGCAGCGAGGGCACCTGCACCTCGCTGAGCCCGGCGTCGAGCAACTGCTGATACGTGAGCGGCACTCCCCCCAGCACGGTCGGCCGGAATTCCCCGATGAGCCCGACCAGAGCCGCCGGTTCACGCGCGGCGGTGATCCGCGCGCTCGCCCCCGCCACGGTCGTGCCGAGCAGACAGAGCGAGTGGGCGTAGGTGTGGGCGAGTGGCAGCGGCCACAGCAGCCGGTCGTCCGCCGAGAGGCCCAGCCGGGGCACATAGCAGGCGACCGGCGACCAGAGCGCGGACCGCTGACTGGCGACGGCGGCCCGCGGGGTCCCCGAGGTGCCGGAGGTGTAGAGCAGCCAGGCGGGCTCGTCCAGCCCGAGGTCGTCACGGGGTTCAGGTGAACGGCTGTCCGCCACCAGGTCGTCGAAGTGCACGACCCCCTCCGGCACCGGCCCCTCCCCGGTCACCACCAGCCGCGGCGACCGCTCCCCGAGCACACTGGCGATCCGCGCCAACTGCCGCCGGTCGACGACCAGTACGTCCGGATCGCAGTCGGTGAGCAGTGCCGCGAGCTCGGCATGGGTCCCGCGCGGACTCAACGGCACCCCGACCGCGGCGGCTCGGACGGTGGCGAGCAACCCCTCGACCAATTCCACGCAGTTGTCGAGACAGAACGCCACCCGGGCCCCCCGCCCGACGCCGAGCGCTCCTGCCAACCGCCGCGTCCGCGCCTCCAGTTCGGCCCAGCTCACCTCCCGTCGATCATCGGCGAACGCGAGCTTCCCGCCGTACCGGGAGGAGTTCCCCACCAGTGACTCCACCACGGGCCCAACCTCGGCCACTCCCCCGACACGCATCCGGGCCCTCCCTCTGGATCACCGAGTCCGTACCGTATCCCGCCCGCACGGCGGACACCGCGTCGCAAAGGGTGTGCGCAGGCCGGAGTTGACCGGTCGGTGTCAAGGACCCAGGTAACCGTCGGCCGCCCGGGGCCGACCCACCCCATGCCGCAGCACCCCGTGGCGGGTATCACGGCCAGGCCCCGACCGCACGGCCGCGGCCCTCCGCGCCCGCGAGGCGGGCCTGGGCCGTGACCCCTTAACGCTCGCTCAGTCCTCGGCCGACGTCAGCCGGAGCGAGATGCTGTTGATGCAGTACCGCTGGTCCGTGGGCGTCGCGTACCCCTCGCCCGCGAACACGTGTCCGAGGTGCGAGCCACACCGGGCGCAGCGCACCTCGGTGCGGACCATTCCATGCGACCGGTCCTCGATCAGCTCGACCGCGTCGGTGTCCTTCGGGTCGTAGAAGGACGGCCAGCCGCAGTGGGACTCGAACTTCGTGGTGGAGGTGAAGAGTTCGGCGCCGCAGGCGCGACAGGAGTACACGCCCTCGGTCTTGGTGTTGGTGTACTCACCGGTGAAGGCGGGCTCGGTGCCGGCCTGGCGGAGTACGGCGTACTCGGCCGGGCTCAGCTTCGCGCGCCACTCCTCGTCCGGCTTTTCGACGTCGTACGACATGAAGATCGGCCCCTTACTTCGCGAGACGGTCCAGGATCAGTGGGCCGAGGTCCGTGACGTCGCCCGCGCCCATGGTGAGAACGAGATCACCGGCCTTCGCCATTCCCGCTACCACGGACGGCACGTCCGCCTTGTCATGGACCGGCGTCACGTCCGCGCCCGCGGCCCGGGCCGCCTCGATGATCAGCTCGCTGGTCACCCCGGGGATCGGGTCCTCGCGGGCCGGGTAGATGTCCAGGACGACCGAGGCGTCCGCGAGCCCCAGCGCCTCGCCCATCTCCTTGCCGAGCTCCTGCGTCCGCGAGAACAGATGGGGCTGGAAGACGACGAGGATGCGGGCGTCACCGGCCGCCGCGCGCATGGCCTCCAGGTCCGCCGTCATCTCGGTGGGGTGGTGGGCGTAGGAGTCGATGACCTGCACCCCCGCCGCCTCGCCCTTCAACTGGAGGCGCCGCTTGACGCCGGTGTAGGCGGCCAGGGCCGGCGCCAGCTCGGCGGCAGGGACCCCGAGGGCCACACCGGCGGCCAGGGCGGCCACCGCGTTGTGCGCGTAGTGACGGCCGGGGACGGAGACCGTGAAGGTGAGCTCCACGCCGTCGAGGAGCACGGTGACCTCGCTCTTCAGGCCTTGCGGGACGACCGACAGGACGCGTACGTCGG
This sequence comes from Streptomyces sp. NPDC019531, assembly GCF_044903305.1. Taxonomy (NCBI): domain Bacteria; kingdom Bacillati; phylum Actinomycetota; class Actinomycetes; order Kitasatosporales; family Streptomycetaceae; genus Streptomyces; species Streptomyces sp. NPDC019531. The sequence goes on from NZ_JBJDQL010000009.1 coordinate 109,896, forward strand.
CGTCCTCGGCGTCGCCGTACGTCACCACGCTCACGTCGCCCGCCGTCACGCGCCGGGTCAGCTCCCGTGCCCCCTCGTGGTCGGCGTTGATCACCAGCGTGCCGGCCTCGGCGACGCGGTCCACGAAGGTCTCGAAGGACTCGTAGATCTCGTCCATCGACGCGTAGTTGGCGTGGTGGTCGAGCTCGACGTTGAGGACGATCGCGACCTCGGGGGCGTACTTGTGGAAGCTGCGGTCCGATTCGTCCGCCTCGGCGACGAAGATCTCGCCCTCGCCGTGCAGGGCGTTGGAGCCGGGGGCGTCCAGGTCGCCGCCGATCGCGTACGACGGCTTCAGGCCCAGCTCGGACAGGGAGACCGCCAGCATCGAGGTGGTGGTCGTCTTGCCGTGCGTGCCCGCGACCGCGATCGGCCGCAGGCCGTCCATCAGCGAGGCGAGGGCGTCCGACCGGTGGACGACCGGGATGCCCAGCTCGGCCGCGCGGGCCAGCTCGGGGTTGTCGGCCCGGATCGCCGACGACACGACCACGCAGGTGGCGTCGGACGCCAGATGCTCCGCCGCGTGCCCGATGTGCACGGTCGCACCGAGCGCGCGCAGGGCTTCGGCGGTCGCCGACTCCTTGGCGTCACTGCCCGCCACCTCGGCCCCGCGCTGGGCGAGGATCTTCGCGATCCCCGACATCCCGGCCCCACCGATCCCGATGAAGTGCGGTCGGTCCATGGCGGTAGGAAGGCCGGGTGCCATGCGTGTGTCTCCCCAGAGTGGTGCGGTACGGATGCGGGGGCCAGCCTATGCCTTGCTGTGCGAGAACAGCTTCAGCACCGGGACGCCCACCTTGTGACGGGCCCGGGAGGCCCAGTCCCGGTGGAAGAACTCCTCCACATAGTGGGGGTCGGTCAGCACGATCACCTCGTCGGCGCCGATCTCCTCGACGACGGCCTTCAGCGCGTCCAGAGGGTGGTCCTCGATGAGCCGCCCCTCGGCCTGGCTCCCGGAGGCTCTGAGAGCCTGCAGGGACACTTCGAGGGCCCGCTCCCCCATTCCCTTCGCGGCCTCGCCCTCGGGCGTCTCCCGCTCCCGTACGGCCTCGTCCAGCTCGCCCAGCGCCACGTCGTCGATGGCCCGCAGCAGGCGGTCGGCCTGATCCCCCCGCGGCTGGAGCAGCACATGGAACGCGACCGACTCGTCGCCGTGCAAGGTGGTGACGAACTCCACGTCGGCGGACGTCAGGGCCTTCTCGATCATCAAAACGCTTGTGAACACCGGGCGTCCCCTTCTCTGCGCTCTGCGGAAACCATCCTGCCCCGTGATCGCACGGGTACTGCCGGTTTCAGTGTGCCCGCCGGAAACTAAACGGAACGGTGGATTCCATCGATGTCGGCTACTGCGGTACCAATCGAACCCCTATACCCACCCGCGGGCGCTCAAGGCCTGCGGTACCTGCTGAAGAGGAATCCGTCCTCCTCCAGCAGGGAGTCCAGTACGAACCGCGCCGGGACCGCGACCGACGGCCCCCCGGCGATCCGCTGCGCGTCCCCCGCGGTCAGCATCGGGGACAGGGTCAGACAGAGCTCGTCGAGTACGCCGGCGGCCACCAGCTGCCCGAGCAGCCGGGGGCCGCCCTCGGTCAGCAGCCGGGTGTGCCCGAGCTCGGCCAGCGCCCGTACGGCCCGCACGGGGTCCACGCCGACGCCGTCGCCCGCGATCACCACCCGGGCCCCCGCCTTCTCGGCCGCGGCGATCCGGTCCGGGGCCGCCGCGGCACCCGTGAGGATCAGCGTGGGCACCAGGGGCGAGGTGTACAGCGGAAGCGAGAAGTCCAGGTCCAGGCTCGCGGTGATCACCGCGATCGCCGGGACCGGGCCCTGTCCGGCCGCCTCCCGCATCTCCGCGAACTCGGCACGCACGCGTGCGGGCCGGTACCCCTCCTGGCGGACCGTTTCCGCACCGGCGATCACCACGTCCGCCAGCGCCCGCAGCGTCCCGAAGATCCGCATGTCGGTCGCGGTGGAGATGGGCTGCGAGCGGCCGTCGTGCTGGGCTGCACCGTCGAGCGTGGAGACCATGTTGGCGCGCAGCCAGACCTCCGGAGCACCGGAGCCGGGCCCGAGCTCGGGGTACGCGTAGGCGGCGGCCAGCTCGGCGAGGCTCCACTCGCGCTCTCCGGCACCAGGGGTCACGCCGGCGCCGGAGCCCCCGCCGGTCCCGGAGGCTTCCTCAGCCCCGGAAATCCCGCCTGCCCCGGCGGCTCCACCAGACTCGCCGGCCCCCATAGCTCCACCAGACCCGCCGGCCCCCATGGCTCCACCAGACCCATCTGCCCCGATGGCTCCACCAGACCGGTCGGCGCCAGGAATCCGGCCGCCCCCGGAGGTAACGTCGGCCCCGCCGACCCCGGGGGCCCCACCGCCCGCCTCCTCCGAGGTCCGGGCCACTGTCTCGTCGATCACAGGGAACAGGCGTCGCATGTCGTGCAGTGTGGCACGGCCCTTAGCATGGTGAACCGTGTCTACTTCCCCCGCCGCGTCCGGGTTCGGCCCGACAGCCGACACCGCCCCGCTGTCCCTGTGCGCCCGTGAGCCGCACGTCCCCGCGGACCGGCTGGTCGCCGAGATGGTGCCGCCGCCGCGGTTCGACTCGGTGCGCTTCGACACGTACATCCCGGATCCGAACCAGCCCAGCCAGACCGAGGCCGTACGGGTCCTGGAGGGCTTCGCGACAGGCCTCGGCGGCGCGCACGCGATCGGCGGCGGCAAGCGCGGCTTCTTCGGTCTCGGCAGGTCCCGCGACCGGGCCAAGGCCCCGACGGGCCCCCGCGGCGTCTACCTCGACGGCGGCTACGGCGTCGGCAAGACCCACCTGCTGGCCTCCCTGTGGCACGCCACCCCGGCCGAGCCCTCCCTGAAGGCCTTCGGCACCTTCGTGGAGCTGACCAACCTGGTCGGTGCCCTCGGCTTCCAGAAGACGGTCCAGACGCTCTCCGGCCACCGCCTCCTGTGCATCGACGAGTTCGAGCTGGACGACCCCGGCGACACCGTCCTCGTCTCCACCCTGCTCGGCAAGCTGGTCGACGCGGGCGTGGCGCTCGCCGCCACCTCCAACACCCTGCCGGGCAAGCTCGGCGAGGGCCGGTTCGCGGCCGCCGACTTCCTGCGCGAGATCCAGGGGCTCGCGGCGCGCTTCCGTCCCCTGCGCATCGACGGCGAGGACTATCGCCACCGAGGGCTGCCCGAGGCGCCCGCCCCGTTCGCCGACGAGGAGGTCACCAAGGCGGCGCACGCAACCGAGGGCGCCTCGCTCGACGACTTCCCGCAGCTGCTCGCACACCTCGCCAAGGTCCACCCCAGCCGGTACGGCGCTCTGACCGACGGCCTGAGGGCGGTGTGCCTCACGGACGTCCAGCCGGTTCCCGACCAGTCCACGGCGCTGCGCCTAGTGGTGCTCGCGGACCGCCTCTACGACCGCGAGGTCCCGGTCCTGGCCTCCGGCCTGCCCTTCGACCGGCTGTTCAGCGAGGAGATGCTGAACGGCGGCTACCGCAAGAAGTACTTCCGTGCGATATCGCGGCTGACCGCGCTCGCCCGCGACGCCAAGGGTCTCGTCGCATAACCACGCCGAAAGCCCGCACGTCAAGGGCCATTTCGCGTCAACCACCCCGTACGCTTCAGCCTCTCTTCAGCCGGAAACGTTGAGTTAACCCTGCAAACAACTTTGCCGGGCTAATGTGTTTCTTGACCAGTCATTGACCGGGCTTTGGTCCGGACTAGAAGTGCGAGTTGACGAAGGGGGGCGCATGTTCCGAGGTAAGACGGTGCGGACTGCGCTCGCGACCCTCGCCGCCCTCCTGTTCGCCCTCCAGTTCTTCGCACCCGTCGAGTGCTTCGCATCCGCGCACACAGGCCGTCAGGTTGAGGCCAAAGCCCCTGCCGGAATCAAACTCTCCGGCAAGGCCCTGCGCGCCGAAGCCGCCACCAAGCGCCACTGCAACCCGGCCGGGGATCCGACCGGTCCCCTGCACGCCCGCGACCGGCATCGCGCCGTCGACTTCGCCCCCGGGGGGCCCGAGCGCCCACTGCCGGCCAAGGAGTCGGCGACCGCACCCAGAAAACAGGTCGTACCGGGCGGCTTCCCGCTGTCGAGATCCTCGACAGCCCATGCTCCGGCGGCACTTCAGGTCTTCCGCTGCTGACAGCGGAGCAGTCCCCCCCCCACATCACCTGATCACCTGTCATGTAAGTCCGACGCGCCTTCAGTGCGCGCCAGGAGGAGTCACCACATGCAGCCCCTCATCGACAACGCCCGTACGTTCGGACAGCGCCCTGAGGAGTTCGCCAAGCTGGCCGAAGGCCAGTCCCCCCAGGTTCTGTTCATCACCTGCTCGGATTCCAGGGTCGTCCCGGCCCTGATCACGGGCGCCCGCCCGGGCGAGCTCTTCGAGCTGCGCACCGCGGGCAACATCGTTCCCCCCTACGCCTCCGAGCACCCCACCAGCGAGGCGGCCACCATCGAGTACGCCGTGGAGGTGCTGGGCGTCCGCGACATCGTGGTCTGCGGACACTCGCACTGCGGCGCCGTCGGCGCCCTCGTCCGGGGCGACGACCTGGACGCCGTACCGGCCGTCCGCGACTGGCTCCGTCACGCCACTCCGCGTCCCGCCGGAGCGGCCGAGGACCCCGAGGTGGCCGAGGGCGTGCAGAGCCACGTCCTGGCCCAGGTACTGCGCCTGAGGTCGTACCCGTTCATCGACAAGAAGCTGGCGGAAGAGCAACTGACCCTGCACGCCTGGTACTACGAGGTGCACACCGGCGGAGTGCGCGTCCACCGCGCCGAGACCGACGCGTTCGAGGGTCTGTGATCGGCATGATGACCAAATACCCTCACCTGCGGCAGGACTTCGCCGCCTCCCTGGTCGTCTTCCTGGTCGCGCTCCCGCTCTGCGTGGGCGTGGCCGTCGCCTCCGGTGTCCCGGCAGAGCTCGGGCTCGTCACCGGGATCGTCGGCGGTCTGGTCACCGGTTTCCTGCGGGGCAGCAGCCTGCAGGTCTCCGGTCCCGCCGCCGGTCTGACCGTCCTCGTCTTCGAGGCGGTCCACGAGTTCGGACTGTCCGCGCTCGGTGTGATCGTGCTGTCCGCCGGTCTGATCCAGCTCGCCATGGGCGCTCTCAGGCTGGGCCGCTGGTTCCGGGCGATATCCGTGTCCGTCGTCGAGGGCATGCTGGCCGGTATCGGCCTCGTGCTCATCGCCGGTCAGCTGTACTCGGCGGCCGGCCTGAAGGCGCCCACCACCGGTATCGACAAGATCCTGGGGCTGCCCGGTGCCGCCGCCGACGCGCTCGGCAGCACCACCGCGCTAGCCTCGCTCGCCGTCGGCGCGGGCACCATCGCGGTGCTGGTGCTGTGGAAGAAACTGCCCAAGAAGGCGCAGACCGTGCCGGGCGCACTCGCCGCGGTCCTGCTGGCCACCCTGGTCACCCAGGTCTTCGGTCTGTCGATCGCCACCGTCGAGGTGAACGGCCTGCTGGACTCCATCCAGCCGCCCGGCACAGAGGCGTTCGGCGAGCTGGCCAACCCGGCCATCTTCGGCACCATCCTCGCGTTCACCCTGATCGCCTCCGCCGAGAGCCTCTTCAGCGCCGCCGCGGTGGACCGGCTGCACGACGGTCCGCGCACCGAGTACGACAAGGAGCTCATGGCCCAGGGCGCGGGCAACGCGGTCTGCGGCGCTCTCGGCGCCCTGCCGATGACCGCGGTCATCGTGCGCAGCTCCGCCAACGTCCAGGCGGGCGCGAAGACCAAGGCGTCCCGGGTCCTGCACGGCGTGTGGCTGCTGCTGTTCGCAGCTCTGCTGCCGTCGACCCTGGCGCTGATCCCGCTGCCCGCGCTCGCCGGCATCCTGGTCCACGCGGGCTTCAAGCTGATCCCCTTCCGCGGGATCGTGTCGATGTGGCGCGGCCACCGCGGTGAGGCACTGATCCTGGTGGTCACGGCCGTCTCAATCGTCGCGGTGAACATGTTCGAGGGCGTGCTGATCGGTCTGGCGCTGTCCGTGGCCAAGACCGCCTGGGAGGCCTCGCACCTCAAGCTGGAGGTCATCGACAAGGGCGCCGGCCCCGTCCAGGCCTACCTGTCGGGCAACGCGACCTTCCTCAGGCTGCCGAAGATCCTCGACAGCCTGGAGGCGCTGCCCCAGGACCGGCCCGTGGAGCTGGACCTCTCCGGTCTGCACCACCTGGACCACGCCTGCCGTACGGCGCTGGAGAACTGGGCCGAGCGGCACAGCTCGGTCGGCACGGAACCGGTCCGGGTCACCGAGCCGGAGCCGGTGGTCCCCACCGCCCCGTAGCCGGTGAGGGCCACCACCCCGTAGCCGGTGGGGGCCACCGCCCCGTGACCCCCACCCGCCTGGTCCGGAGCCGTTCGTGGCCCCGGACCAGGCATCGGGCATATCGTTGCAGGAGCAGACATAAGCGCCTCTCGACAAGGAGGGTCGCGATGCTCCCAGAGCTGTTGACGGCGGCCGTGGCGACCGCTACCGCGGGGCTGGTCTATATCGGGGCGGCGGCACGCGTCGTCAAGCAGTACGAGCGCGGGGTGGTCTTCCGTCTCGGGCGTCTCGCGGGCCAGGTGCGCGAGCCGGGGTTCACTCTGATCGTGCCGTTCGCGGACCGGCTGCACAAAGTGAACATGCAGATCGTCACGCTGCCGGTACCTGCCCAGGAGGGCATCACCCGGGACAACGTGACGGTGCGCGTGGACGCGGTCGTCTACTTCCGGGTGGTCGACGCGGCGAGTGCCCTCGTCAAGGTCGAGGACTACAAGTTCGCCGTCTCCCAGATGGCCCAGACCTCACTGCGGTCGATCATCGGCAAGAGCGAGCTGGACGACCTGCTGTCCAACCGCGAGAAGCTCAACGAGGGCCTGGAGCTGATGATCGACAGCCCGGCCGTCGGCTGGGGCGTACAGGTCGACCGCGTCGAGATCAAGGACGTCTCCCTGCCGGACACGATGAAGCGCTCGATGGCCCGCCAGGCCGAGGCCGACCGTGAGCGGCGGGCCCGGATCATCAACGCCGACGCCGAACTCCAGGCCTCCAAGAAACTCGCGGAGGCCGCCAAGGAGATGTCCGAGCAGCCCGCCGCCCTCCAACTCAGGCTGCTCCAGACGGTGGTGGCCGTGGCCGCCGAGAAGAACTCGACGCTCGTCCTGCCCTTCCCGGTGGAGCTGCTGCGGTTCCTGGAGAGGGCGCAGGAACACCCGCCCGGGACGTGAGCGGCGAGGACACGCCATGCGCGTGGTTCCCGGAGTCCGACCCAGGTGATAGACACTGCGGAGTCACAGTCCTGTCCGCCAGCAGGAAGGTTGCTTCGTCATGTCCGCAACACGACGTCAGGTCCTCTCCCGCTCGGCCGCCGTAGGGGCCGGCATCGCCTTCAGCGGGGCTCTCTCCGAACTCTTCGCCGGCACCGCCGCCGCCCAGTCCGTCGGCCACACCGGCTACGGCCCCCTCGTACCCGACCCGAAGGGCCTGCTGGACCTGCCGAAGGGCTTCCGCCACAAGGTCCTCTCCCGCGAGGGCGACCAACTCCGCTCCGGCGAGGGCAAGGTCCCCTCCAACCACGACGGCATGGCTGCCATCGCCGGGGCCTCGCCCGGCAGACACGGTCGTGTGCACCTCGTCCGCAACCACGAGAACCGCCCCACCGCCGCCATCGCCGTCCCGACCGTCGCGGGCCTCACCTACGACCCGGCGGGCAAGGGCGGTTGTACGGCCCTCACGCTGGACTCCCGCAACAACGTGCTGTCGGAGCGGGTCGCCATCGCCGGTACGGCCGTCAACTGCGCGGGCGGGCCCACCCCTTGGGGCACCTGGCTGACCTGCGAGGAGACCGAGGACAAGGCCGGCACCAACGGCTACACCAAGGACCACGGCTTCATCTTCGAGGTCGACCCGGCCGACCCGCACCGCTCAGGGGCCGTACCGCTGACCGCGATGGGCCGCTTCCAGCACGAGGCCATCGCGATCGACCCGAGGCGCGGCATCGTCTACGAGACCGAGGACGCCTTCCTCAAGCCCTTCGGCCTCTTCTACCGCTTCCTGCCCAACCGGCCCGAGGGCGGCCTCGGTTCGCTGCGCGCGGGTGGCCGGCTCCAGGCGATGCGGGTGCCCGGCGTACCGGACCTGTCCGTGGTCCAGGAGACCGGTGCCTCTTTCGAGGGCATCGAATGGGTCGACGTACCGGACCCGCTGGCCGCCGAAACCCCCGTCCGCCTCCAGGACTTCGGCCCCAAGGGCATCACGCACGCCCAGAAGCTGGAGGGCTGCTACTGGGGCGGGAAGTCCGTCTACTTCGTGTCCTCCTTCGCGCACAGCGCCGAGGGTTCGGCCGCCGACCACTACGGGCAGATCTGGCGCTACGACCCCTCGGCGCGCCGGCTGACCCTGGTGATCGTCTTCGGCCCGGACACCGACGTCCAGCTGCCCGGCGAGTCCCCCGACAACATCTGTCTCGCCCCCAGCGGCGGCCTGATGGTGTGCGAGGACGGCAACGGCGCCCAGCACGTCTTCGGTGTGACGAGGCACGGTGAGGTGTACGCGATGGCCCGCAACGCGCAGAACATCGGGACGGCGGACGCCCCGGAGTGGGGAGAATTCGCCGGCGTCACCTTCTCCCCCGACGGGCAGACGATGTACGTCAACTGCTACACGCCCGGGACGACCTTCGCGGTGACGGGCCCCTGGCGCGGGTAGCCGCCCTCCGCGACGGCTGGCGCGCCCCGGTCCCCCGGCGCAGGATCGAGGGACCGGACCCGGACCGGAAGGGGTACCCCATGGCGAAGAAGGGCTCGAAGTCCCGGGCCACCGCGAAAGGCTCGAAGTCCCGCGGCGACCTCGCCCTGCGCGAGCTGCTGCGGGTACCCGGAGGCAAGCCGGTGGACCTGGCCGCGTACGACGCCCGGGAGACCCCCGCCGGGCCCCGCGACAAGCAGACGGGTCTGGCCTCGATGACCGACCTGGCCACTCCGCTCGCCGACCTCCAGGAACGTCTGTGGGCGGCGAGCACGGCGGGCGACCGGCGCCGGATCCTGCTGGTGCTGCAGGGCATGGACACCAGTGGCAAGGGAGGCACGGTCAAGCACGTCATCGGCCTGTTCAACCCGTCCGGCTGCCGTATTCAGGCCTTCAAGGCCCCCACGCCCAAGGAACTCGAACACCCCTTCCTCTGGCGCGTGAAGCGGGCCCTGCCGAACGCCGGCGAGCTGGGCATCTTCGACCGTTCGCACTACGAGGACGTCCTCATCGCCCGGGTCCGCGAACTCGTCGAGCACGCCGAGATCGAGCGTCGCTACGACGAGATCAACCGCTTCGAGAAGTCCCTCGCCGACGACGGCGTCACGGTGATCAAGTGCTTCCTGCACATCTCGTACGACGAACAGCGCGACCGCCTGCTCAAGCGGCTGGACCGCCCGGACAAGCACTGGAAGTTCAACGTCTCGGACATCGACGAGCGCGCCCTGTGGCCCGCGTACCAGCGGGCGTACGAAATCGCCCTCGAACGCTGCTCGGCATCGCACGCCCCCTGGTACGTGATCCCCGCCGACCGCAAGTGGTACCGCAACTGGGCGGTGAGCCGTCTCCTCCTGGAACACCTTTCGGAGCTGGACCCGCGCTATCCGGAGGCGGACTTCGATGTGTCGGAGGCCCGGAAGCGGCTGCTGGAACGGTGAATCCCGGGGTACTCGGCCCGCATGACCGAGAACCGGCACGTCAAGGGCTCGTACTGGCTTCAGACGGCACCCGGCGGACCCCAGCCGCCACTGACCGAGGACCTCGACGTCGACGTGGCCGTGATCGGCGCGGGCATCGCCGGGCTGAGCACGGCGTGGGAGCTGGCACGGGCGGGCCGGCGGGTGGCGGTCCTTGAGGCCGGAAAGGTGGCCGCCGGGGTGACCGGGCACACCACCGCCAAGCTGACGGCCCTGCACACCCTGATCTACGACAGGCTGCGCCGCACCCGCGGCCCCGAGGGCGCCCGGCTGTACGCCCGCTCCCAGTCCGAGGCGATCGAACGGGCTGCCGAGATCGCGGACGAGCTGGGTGTCGACTGCGACTGGGAGCGCCGTAGCGCCTACACCTACGCCGGTGACACGGGCCGGGTCGAGGAGCTGCGGGCCGAGGCGGCGGCCGCCCGGGAGGCGGGGCTGCCGGCGTCGTTCGTGACGGAGACCGGGCTGCCGTTCCCGGTGGCGGGCGCGGTGCGGGTCACGGATCAGGCGCAGTTCCATCCGCGCAAGTACCTGCTGGCCCTGGCCGAGGATCTGGTCGCCTCCGGAGCGGCCGTCCACGAGCACACCGCGGTCCTCGGCCTCGACGAGGGCGAGCCGTGCCGCCTGACGACCGACACCCGGGCGACGGTCACGGCGCGTGATGTCGTGGTCGCCACGCACTACCCGATCTTCGACCGGGCTCTCCTGTTCACCCGGCTCTCCCCCCGCCGCGAGCTGGTGGTCGCCGGCACGATCGACCGGGCCCAGGACCCGGACGGCATGTACATCACGCCGGACGAGGGCACCCGCTCGATCCGTACGGCTCCCTTGGACGACGACCGACGCCTGCTCATCGTCACGGGCGAGCACTTCACGCCCGGCACGGGCGACACCCGGACCCGTTTCGACCATCTCGCCGCCTGGGCCACCCGGCACTTCCCGGACGTGGACCTCACCCACGCCTGGGCCACCCAGGACAACGATCCCACCGACACCGTGCCCCTGGTCGGCCTCCTGCATCCGGGCGCCCGGCACACCTACGTCGCCACCGGCTTCGGCGGCTGGGGCCTGAGCGGCGGAATCATGTCGGGCCGACTGCTCACGGCGTTGATCACCGGCGAGGAATGCGCGTGGAGCGAGCTGTACGACCCCCGCCGCCTGCGCTCGACAGTCCGCGAGGCCCCGTCCTTCCTCAGGCACCAGGCACAGGTCGCCCGTCACTTCGTCGGCGACCGCCTGCGCCCCGCACCCCCGCTGGAGTCCCTCCCGCCCGGCGAGGGCGCGGTCGTCCGCGTGAACGGCGACCGTCTCGCGGTCTACCGCGACGACGCAGGCACCCTGCACGCCGTCTCCCCCCGCTGCACCCACCTCGGCTGCATGGTCTCCTTCAACACGGCCGAGGACGCCTGGGAATGCCCCTGCCACGGCTCCCGCTTCGACACGAACGGCAAGGTGATCCAGGGCCCTGCGACCAAGGCGCTGGAGCGGCGGGACATCTGAGCGGGTGACGCCCCGGCGGGGATAAAGGGCAAATGGAGCGGTTCACCATATTTTCATATGGTGATCACTCTTGTACGTCGAGTCGCCGCCGCCTGTGTCCTCGGCGCCGCCCTCACGGCCTGCGCCGCCACCCCACAGACCCCCCGGTTGGCTCGTCCGGCCCCCTCCGCGACCACCGCGCCGCCCACTCTCGCCCCCGGCCCTGGCGGTCTGACCCCCGTCTTCAAGAACGGCTCCCGTACCCACGGCAGGACCGTCGCGCTCACCTTCGACGCCGACATGACCGCGGACCAGGGCGTGCGGGCGGCAAGAGGCGAGCACTTCGACAATCCCGGACTGATCTCCGCGCTGCGGGCGCTGGAGGTGCCGGCCACCGTGTTCATGACCGGGCGGTGGGCCGAGCAGTATCCGGAGCAGGCCCGTTCCATCGGGCGGGACCCGCTCTTCGAGGTCGCCAACCACTCCTACAGCCACTACGCCTTCACCGACGACTGCTACGGCCTGCCGACGGTCTCCGGTGACAAGATGCGGGCGGATGTGGAGCGGGCGTACACGGCGTTCCGGAAGGCGGGCGTGCCGGACACGATGCCGTACTTCCGCTTTCCCGGCGGGTGCTACGACCGACGGGCGCTGAAGGCGCTCACCCCGGCCGGTGTGACCGCCGTCCAGTGGGACGTGGTGAGCGGGGACGCGTTCGCGACGGATGCGGAGGCGGTTTCCCGGCAGGTGCTGGAGGGGGTGCGGCCGGGGTCGGTGGTGGTGCTGCACTGCACGCGGAGTGCCGCCCCCACGACGGAGCGGGTGGTGCGGACCGTGGTGCCCGAACTGCGTCGGAAGGGGTTCCGGTTCGTGAAGGTGTCCGAGCTGATCGGGTCCTGAGGTCGCCCCTTAGGGTTGGTCCACGTGAGCCCTGATTCCCATACCCCCGCTGACAGCCCTTTTCGTTCTGAGCGCACCGTCCGCGACGAGGCGCCGCAGTTTGTGATGCCCCTCGTGGTGCGGATCGAGCGAGGGGCTCCACCCGCCCGTACCGATGCCCTGGAGACCGCCGCTCGTGCCGTGCTCGTCATGCTCAGCGACGAGCGGTCCGTCGGGGACGGCGAGTGGGCCGAGGTCATGCGGGACTGGCAGGACGCCCGGATTCGCAAGGTCGTACGGCGGGCCCGGGGGGCCGAGTGGCGGCGGGCCGAGACGTTGCCCGGGATCACCGTGACGGGGAAGTCGGCGGAGGTGCGCGTGTTTCCGCCGGTGCCGCTCGACGGGTGGCCCAAGGAGCTGGCCAAGCTGCAGGTCTCCGGGACCGATCTCGACGATCCCGAGCCGCCGGTGGAGGCGGATGCGGCGGCGCCCGTCCTGTGGCTCAGCCCTGACCTCGACATGTCGGCCGGCAAGGCGATGGCCCAGGCCGGTCACGGTGCCCAACTGGCCTGGTGGGCACTGTCGGAGGAGGAGCGGAGCGCTTGGCGGGACGCCGGGTTCCCGCTCGCCGTACGGACCGCGGATCCCGGGCGCTGGGGTGAACTCACCGGCAGCGGGCTGCCGTTGGTGCGTGACGCCGGTTTCACCGAGATCGCGCCCGGCTCCTGCACGGTCGTCGCCGACCATCCGGCGCTGCGATGACCCGGCCGGACGGTCGCGTCGAGCGCGGCAACCGGACCCGGCGCACGGTGCTGCGACGGGCCGTCGACATCGCCTCCGTGGAGGGGCTGGAGGCGTTGTCCGTGGGTCGGTTGGCCGGGGAGCTGGAGCTGAGCAAGAGCGGGGTGTTCGCCCTGTTCGGGTCCAAGCAGGAGCTGCAACTGGCGACCGTGCGGGAGGCCTCGCGCATCTTCGTCGCCGAGGTGCTGGAGCCCGTCTCCGAGGCGGCCGAGGGGATCGCCCGACTGTGGGGGCTGTGCGAGGGCTGGCTGCGGTACTCGGAGCAGCGCGTCTTCCCCGGGGGTTGCTTCTTCTACGGCGTGATGGCCGAGTTCGACGCACGTGAGGGGCCGGTTCACGACGCCCTGGTGGCGGCCCAGCGGGCCTGGCTCGCGGAGTTGGAGAGGTGCGCCGAGCAGGCAAGAGCGGCGGGTGAGCTGAGCGCGGACTCCGATCCGGCGCAACTCGCCTTCGAGGCGGTCGCGTTGATGGAGACGGCGAACGCGATGTCGGTGCTGCACGGCGAGTCCACGCCCTACGTCAGGGCTCGGCGGGGCATCGCCTCCCGGTTGCACATCTGACCCCCTGGGCACTCCGGGCCTTCGGCCGGTCACCCCGGTTGTTCCGAGGTCGAAAACTAGTAGCACGATCGTTCGTTTAGTTTTATGGTCGGGACATGAGTACTCCCCGACCGCGCATCCTTCGCTCCCGCTGGAAATCCGGGCCCGCGATCCCGCTCGACGGTCCCGTACTGGTCGGCGCCACCGACTTCACCGCCCTCGGCCATGGACAGTCGGTCGCCGTCGCGATGGCCGGGATGCGGTTGCGCCGCACCTGGCCTTCGACTCCCGGCGCGGTCGGGATGTGGCTGTGGACGGACCCGTTCCGCCGGCGCTCCGGGTCCGTGTCCGTGTCCGTGTGGGCCGACGAGCGGGGGCTGAAGGAGTTCACCGGCCGCCCCGACCATGTGCGGATCGTCCGCGCGCATCGTGGGCGCGGTGAACTGCGGTCGGCGCAGCGGGAGTTCGAGACGTTCGATCCCGATGCCGTGTGGGCGTACGCCCTGGATCTGATCACCGAGGAGCGCTGATGGATGTCGTGGAGCTGGACCGGATGGCCGTACAGGAGGCTGTCCGGGTGGTGGAGGCGGCCCGGGACGGGGACTGGGAGCGGGACACGCCTTGTGCCGGGTGGACCCTGCGGCGGCTCGTGGCACATATGACCGCGCAGCACCACGGGTTCGCGGCCGCCGCCCGGGGCGCGGGCCGCGAGCCGGGGTACTGGCGCGAGCCGGAAGGTGCGGGTGAGCCGGCCCGGGCGCATCGGGCGGCCGCGGACGACGTGCTCGGGGCGTTCGCCGGACCGGGCGTGCGGGAGCGGGAGTTCGTGCTGCCGGAACTGGGCGGAGGGTTCTCCGGTCGTACGGCGATCGGCTTTCACTTCGTCGACTACGTGGTGCACGCGTGGGACGTGGCGGCCACGCTCGGCGTGCCGCTCCGGCTGGCGGATGACGTTCTCGTCGCGGCGTCGGCCGTGGCCCGGCTGGTTCCGACGGATCCGGCCGGCCGTGGACCGGGGTTCGCGTTCGCGCCCGCGCTGAAGGTCCCGGACGGGGCCGGGCCGCTGGAGGAGACGCTGCGGCTGCTGGGCCGGGAGCCCGAGGCGTGGCCCGTGTGAGGTGGCCGGCCGCTCGTGCCCGAACCTCAAATGTTGCTCTGAAGGCCCCCCGGGCACGGTTCGGGCCCGGCACCCGGGGCCATACCTCCGTCACGCCGCGCGGGCGGCCACCGGAGCGGATGCGGGAGCGGCCGAGGAGGGGACGGACCATGCAGCGACTGGGAACGGGTATCGGATGGCGGCCGGAGATCGCGGACGCCGTGGAGAACATGCCGGGCATCGACTGGGTCGAGGCCGTGGCCGAGAACGTCTGTCCCGGGCATCTGCCCGAGTCGCTGCGGCGGCTGCGCGAGCGCGGGGTGACCGTGGTGCCGCACGGCGTGTCGCTCGGGCTCGGCGGAGCGGACCGGCCCGACGAGGGACGGCTGGTCGCTCTCGCCGAGCGCGCCGAGGCGCTCGGCTCGCCGCTGGTCACCGAGCACATCGCGTTCGTCCGTGCGGGCGGCCCGCTGACCGCATCCCCGCGCCTGGAGGCCGGGCACCTGCTGCCGGTCCCCCGCACCCGGGACGCCCTCGACGTCCTGTGCGAGAACGTCCGTATCGCCCAGGACGCGCTGCCGGTGCCGCTCGCCGTCGAGAACATCGCCGCGCTGGTCTCGTGGCCGGGCGAGGAGATGACCGAGGCGCAGTTCCTGTACGACCTCGCGGACCGGACGGGAGTGCGGCTGTTGATCGACGTGGCCAACCTGCACACCAACCACGTCAACCGCGGTGAGGACCCGGCCGAGGCGCTCGCCGGACTTCCCCTGGAGGCCATCGCGTACGTCCATGTCGCGGGCGGGTTCGAGCGGGACGGGGTGTGGCACGACAGCCACGCCCACCCGGTCCCGCGGCCGGTGCTCGACATCCTCACCGACCTGGCGTCCCGGATCTCGCCGCCGGGTGTGCTGCTGGAGCGGGACGAGAACTTCCCCGAACCGGCCGAGCTGGAGCAGGAGTTGGGGGCGATTCGGGAGGCGGTGGAGAAGGGCGGGGCGAAGAGGGGCGGCGTGTGGCGCGCTGCCGTCCCCGAGGTGCCGTCGGGTGTCCCCACCGACTCCGCCCGTCAGCGGCTCGCCCTCGCCCAGACCTCACTGCTGTCCGCGCTGGTCGCAGGGACGCCGGTGCCGGAGGGGTTCGACCGGGTGCGGCTGGGGGTGCAGGCGCGGGCACTCGCGGGAAAGCGGGCGGATGTGGTGGCGAAGGTGGCGCCGGAATTGCCGGTGATTCTCGGGGCGGGGTACCGGTCGGCGTTTCTGGCGTATGCGCAGGGGGCGCCGATGACGGACGGGTATCGGCGGGATGCGTTGAGCTTTGTGGAACATCTGTTGCTGGGTGGGGAGTTGGGGGACGCGGGGGTACGGGCGGAGTTGCGGGGGTGGTGGCTGGAGCGGTCGGGGCCGGTACCGAGGTCCCGGCGACCGGTGGTTCGGTTGGCGCGGGCCACGCGAAGGGTGTTGCTGCGGCACTGAGGCCAACTGCACCCACCTAGGGGGTGCGATGTCGGCTGCGGGCCCGGCGGGGGCTGGTCGCGCAGTTCCCCGCGCCCCTGAGTGGGTGCAGTCAAGGCACAGCCAGCTGTACCCGCCTAGGGGCGCGGGGCCTTGTCGATGTGCGGCTCCGCCGGTGGGCGCGACCAGCCACGACGCACCCGCACCCGGCAAAGGAAAACCGCTCGACGCCGGCGCGGCCGGACCCGGCAGTAATATGTCAACCCCGCACCTGAGACCACTAGCGTGCGGTGCCGCAACAGGAGGCACCATGCGATCGCGACCGCCCGTCAAGGGACGAGGCATCTTCACCGGCACCGGAATCATCATCACCGGGCTGACGGCGACCCTGGTGGCGTTGCTCGTTCCGATCTGGTCGTACGCCGACCGCTCGGACACCGGCCTGAGCGTGCTCAACGCCGGGACCGTTGCCACACCGTACGGGCCGCTCTCCGCACTGGACCGGGAGTTCGTCGAGAAGGTGCGTCTCGCGGGGCTGTGGGAACTGCCCGCCGGTCAGCAGGCGGAGCAGAAGGGGACAACACAGGCCGTACGGACGGCCGGTGAGCACCTCGTCGAGGGACACACCTTCCTGGACGCGCGCGCACGCGACGTCGCGTCGAAGCTCGGCCTCGCCCTGCCCAACGAGCCCAACGAGCAGCAGAAGCAGTGGCTCACCACCCTGGACCAGGCCCAGGGCGTCGACTACGACCGCCGGTTCGCCAACATCCTGCGCCTCGCGCACGGCAAGGTGTTCTCGGTCGTCGCCCAGGTCCGCGCGAGCACCCAGAACTCCCTGGTCCGCGCCCTGGCCGACGACGCCAACACCACGGTCCTCGACCACATCAAGATCCTGGAGGCCACGGGGTACGTCGACTTCGGCGCCCTGGCCCGGGACCTGGCCGGCAACAGCGCCCCGCCGCTCGTCAGTTCCCCGGCCCCGCCCGGCCCGACGACCGACCCGGGCCCGGTCGTTCCGGTCACCCCGTCGCCGTACGCGACGATCTACACCCCGCCCTCGGCCGCCTCCAGCCCGGCTCCGGTGCCCGTCCCGTCATAGGCGACTTCCGGACAAGCGGAACGTCACACGCCGACAACACTCCGTCCGGATTGTGAACAGGCCATGGCGCCCGCGGGAGCCTTTGGCATAGAAACGCGGCATGTTCTGGGTTCTTCTCCTGCTGCTGGCCTGGGCCGCCGCCGGCACCGCGTGTACGCGGCTGTGCCTGGCCGCCGTACACGGGGCGGCCGCGGACACGGATGCCCGGGCACACGATCTGACGCTGTATGAGGCCGCGTTCCTGTCCGGCGGGCCCCGGCGCGTCGCCGATCTGACGCTGGTCTCCATGGCCCGGCAGAGACGGCTGCTGCTGGCCCACACCGGCTGGGCGACCGTCGTCGATCCACGGGGGCGGGACGAGATGGAGCGCACGGTCATAGGTGTCATCGGTCCTGAGGGGCAGTCCCGGATCGCGCCGGTGCGCGCGGACGCGGCCTCGGCGGACGCGGTGCGCAGTCTCGCCGACCGGCTGGTGGACGCGGGTCTCGCCGTGCCGGACGGCGCCCGGTCCGGTATCGCGGCGGCGGTCCGCCAGGTGCAGCTTGCCGCGGCGGCCGCGGTCGCGCTGGGCGCGATCGCGCTGCTGGCCCCCGCCCCGTCGCAGATGCCGCGGCATCTGGTCGCCCTCTGGTTCGCGCTGCCGCTCGCGCTCACCCTGAGCTGCCTGGCCATCGCGCGGGTGGAGGTCCACCCGTACTCGCGCTGGGCCTCGCCGGCCGGCCAGCGGCTGCTCGGCGCCCTGACCCGGCGCTCCGGCGGCACGGACGAGCGGACGTATCTCACCTCTGTCGCGGTCCGCGGTATCAGCGCGATCGGCGAACCGGACCTGCGCGCGGCCTTCGCCCACGGTGGGCCGCACCTCGGCTCTCACCGCGAGGAGCCGCAAGGGGAACGGCGCCGCGGACACGGCGAGGAGCACCGCCGACCACACGGGCGCGACTGAGCGCGCCCGGGGGCGCACGGGGGCATTGCGGACGACACCCGCGGTCGGTGCTTGCCTTCGCCCACACCCGAACCAAACATCCCTTTTGTCGCTGCCGCGCACCGAAGGGATACCCGATGAGAGCTCCCGCCCTCTACACGGCCGCCGGGTCCTTGCTCCTGACCACGCTCGCCGCCGCTCCGGCCGGGGGCGCTCCGGCCGCCCCCGGTGCGCCGGAGCTGCACGGCACCGCGCTCGCCGCCGCCCGCGCCGGGGCTGCCGGGATCCGCTTCGGCGCCTGCCCGGAGGTGGAGGACCTGCCGGACACCGTGCGGTGCGGCACGGTGTCCGTCCCGCTCGACTACGCCCACCCCGACGGCAAGCAGATCAAACTGACCGTCAGCCAGGTGCCGGCCACCCACCGGGACCCGCACAACAGCAAACGCCGGGTACCCCGGCAGGGCGCCCTGCTCTACAACCCCGGCGGACCCGGCGCCTCCGGCATGTACTTCCCGCTGATCGGAGCGCTGCCCGAGTGGAAGGGGCTCGCGGCGGCGTACGACCTCGTCGGCTACGCCCCGCGCGGAGTGGGCCGTTCGGCGCCGCTGTCATGCACCGACCCGAAGCAGTTCTTCAAGGCGCCCACGCAGGCACCGACGCACCCTTCGGAGTCGTACAAGAAGGAGCGCATCGCGCAGGCGAAGGCGTACGCACGCGGGTGCGCCAAGCGGGCGGGTGCGGAGCTGCGGCACTACACCTCGCTGAACAACGCCCGGGACCTGGACGTCCTGCGGGCCGCGCTGGGCGAACGGAAGCTGACGTTCATGGGGGCGTCGTACGGGACCTACCTCGGTGCGCTGTACGCGACGCTCTTCCCCTCCCATGTACGGCGGATGGTGTTCGACGCGGCGGTGAACCCGGACCCGGAGCAGATCTGGTACCGCAACAACCTCGACCAGTCGGCCGCGTTCGAGGGACGCTGGGCGGACTTCCGGGAGTGGGCCGCCAGGCACGACGATGTGTACGGGCTCGGGGACACGGCCGAGAAGGTGCTGCGCAGCTACGAGAAGGCGGCGGCGCAGCTGGCGGCGGAGCCGGCCGGCGGGAAGGTCGGGCCGGGCCAGCTCCGGGGGGCGTTCCTGTCGACCGGGTACTACGACGACTTCTGGCCGCATCGGGCACAGGCGCTGTCGGCCTATCTCAAGGGCGACCCGAAGCCGCTGATCCAACAGGCCGGGCCGCATCAGGAGGCGGCGAAGGAGGCGGAGAACTCCAGCGCGGTCTATATGGCCGTCGAGTGCAACGACGCGTCCTGGCCGACGGATTGGGCGGTGTGGGACCGGGACAACACACGCCTGGCGCGGGTGGCGCCGTTCGAGACGTGGGACAACGTGTGGACGAACCTGCCGTGTGCGTACTGGCCCGCGGCCCGGCAGGAGCCGTTGGACGTGCGGACCGGGCCCACCGAGTTGCCGCCGGCGCTGATCCTGGCGGCCGAGAGGGACGCGGCGACTCCGTACGACGGCGCCCTTGAGCTGCACCGGAGGCTGTCCGGATCGGTGCTGGTGACCGAGCGGGACGCGGGCACGCACGGCATCGCGGGCGGCCCGAACCCCTGCGTCAACGGGTACATGGACGCCTACCTGCTGGAGGGTCGCCTTCCGGTGCGGCGCGCCGCATGTGCCCCGCACCCAGAGCCGAAGCCGAGGGCCGGCTCCCGGAAGGCGACCGTCAGACCCGCTCGCTGATCAGGCGAGACCCGCCACGAGGTCGCCGATGTCCTTGCGACGGCCCGTGTAGAACGGGACCTCCTCGCGGACGTGCATCCGGGCCTCCGAGGCGCGCAGGTGACGCATGAGGTCGACGATGCGGTAGAGCTCGTCGGCCTCGAACGCCAGGATCCACTCGTAGTCACCCAGTGAGAACGAGGCGACCGTGTTGGCGCGGACGTCCGGGTAGCCGCGGGCCATCTTGCCGTGGTCGGCGAGCATACGGCGGCGGTCCTCGTCGGGGAGGAGATACCAGTCGTAGGACCGGACGAAGGGGTACACGCTCACGTAGTCGCGGGGGTTCTCGTCCGCCAGGAACGCCGGGATGTGCGAGCGGTTGAACTCGGCGGGCCGGTGCAGCGCCATGTTCGACCAGACCGGCTCCAGGGCGCGGCCCAGCTTCGTGCGGCGGAAGAGGTTGTACGCCTCCTGGAGCTGGTCGCTGGTCTCCGCGTGCCACCAGATCATGACGTCGGCGTCGGCGCGCAGCCCGGACACGTCGTAGGTGCCGCGGATCGTGACGTCCTTGGCGGCGAGCTGGTCGAACAGCTCCTGGACCTCGTCGGCGTAGCCCGTGCGGTCCTCGGGAAGCACGTCCTTCAGCTTGAAGACGGACCAGAGCGTGTAACGGATGACCTCGTTGAGGTCCTTGGCCAGCTTGCCCTTGTTCGGGACCCTGCCGGACTCGGGGGTGGGGGCGTCGTTGCTCATGGGCCCTATTCTCCCGCTCCGCCGTGCAGACTCTGCACCGGGTTGGCCGTCAGCTGCCGTACGGCGGTCAGGTCGCCCTCGATCTGGTCCACCGCGGCATGGGCGCTCGCGATGCAGGCCGGGATGCCGACGCCGTCGTACTGCGCGCCGCACACCGCGAGGCCCGGCAGCTTGGTGACGTGCTCGCGGATGCGGGCCACGCGCGCGTGGTGGCCGACGGGGTACTGGGGCAGGCCGTCGGTCCAGCGGGTGACGCGGGTCTCGATGGGGGTGGCGTCGAGACCCGTGGCCGCCTTCAGATCGGTGCGGGAGACGTCCACCAGGTCGGCGTCGTCGCGCTCCAGGATTCTCGTCTCGCCATAGCGGCCCACGGAGGTGCGCAGGACGACGACGTCCGGGTTCTCGTCGGCGATCCAGCCCCACTTCTGGGAAGCGAAGGTGGACGCCTTGATGGTGCGGCCGTCGACCGGCGGGACGAGGAAGCCGCTGCCGGCGGGCAGGGCGGTGTCTGAGCGGCGGTAGGCGAGGGTGACCAGGGCCATGGAGGCGTACTCGACGGTGTCGAGCTCCGTGGCGGCCTCGGGGGCCTCGGCGCGCAGGAGGCCCGCGGCGGCCGGGGCGGGGGTGGCGACGATCACGGCGTCGGCATGCAGGACACGGTCCCCGGCGACGACCTTCCAGCCACCGGACACCTCGCGGCGCAGCTCGCTCACCGAAGCGCCGGTGACGATCTCGCCGCCCCGCGCGCGCACCGAGTCGGCGACGGCGAGCGGGAGGGTGCCCACGCCGCCCTCGATGCCCATGAACACCGGCCCCGTCTGCTGGTTGGCGGCCATCCTCGCCTGGATCTCGCGGACGCCCTCCGTGAGCGAGGTGTGGGTCCTCGCGACCTGGAAGAGCTGCGGGACCGCCGAGCGCATCGAGATGCGGTAGGCGTCGCCCGCGTACACCCCGCCCAGCAGGGGCTCGATGAGGCGGTCGACGACCTCGCGGCCCAGGCGTGCCGCGACGTACTCGCCGACCGCGACGTCGTCGCCGACCTCCGTGCGGGGCAGTTCCGCGTCCTGCTCGATGCGGGCGAGGCCCTCGTCGGAGAGCACTCCGGCCAGGGCGTCGGCGGTGCCGGGGACGCCCATGACATGCCCCTTGGGCATGGGGCGCAGGGCGCCGCGGGTCCAGATCGAGGCCGTCGCGGTGGCGGGGGGCTGGAGGCGCTCGTCGAGGCCCACCTCGCGCGCGAGGGCGATCGCCTCCGGCCTGCGGGCCAGCATCGACTCGGCGCCGAAGTCGACGCGCGCGCCCGCGATCTCGCCGGGCAGCAGCTTGCCGCCGACACGGTCGGACGCCTCCAGCACGGTGACGCGCGCGCCGTGCTCCAGCAGCCGGTGGGCCGCGGCCAGTCCCGCGATGCCGGCCCCGATGACGACGACCTGTGATCCGCTCATGGCCCCAGCCTCTCAGACCCCTCTGACAGTCGACCGGCGACCCGGTGTCCTTCACGAGTCCTGACCGTGACCACATCGGGACCGCCGGGGTCCAACGTCCGGGCCCGCTCCGGCGTCGAAGGAGCGTCAGTTGTTCACGACCCTCGGGGGGACGCCCATGCGCACATCACGTTCACGCCGTACACGAGGCTCGGTACGCCCCGTCCAGGCTCTTGCCGGACTTCTGCTGGCCGCGGCCCTCGCGCTGACCGGGTGCAGCGGGGCCGACGACTCCAGCACCGACGGCGGCAGCCTCGCCAAGGACGGCCAGGCCGCGTCCCAGGCGGACGGCAAGGGCGCGGCCGGCGCCGAGGACAGCGCGGGCGGCAGGCAGGCCACCTCCGCACCCCAGCCCGCCACCAGCCACATCATCCGCACCGCCGGACTGACCGTGCAGGTCAAGGACGTACCGAAGGCGCTCGCCGCCGCCCGCACCACCACCGAGAACGCGGGCGGGTTCGTCGGCAAGGAGTCCACCTCCCGCGACGAGGAGGGCCACGAGCGGACGGACGTGGTGCTGCGGGTGCCCGTCGAGAAGTACGACGAGGTCCTCGCCGAACTGGAGGGCGCGGGCAAGCTCCTGGAGCGCACCGCGAACGCGCAGGACGTCACCGACCAGGTCGTCGACGTGGAGAGCCGGATCGCGACGCAGCGCGCGAGCGTGGCGCGGATCCGCGAGCTGATGGACAAGGCGACCAAGCTGACCGACGTGGTGACCCTGGAGGGCGAACTGAGCACCCGCCAGGCCGACCTGGAGTCGCTGCTCGCCCGCCAGGCGTCCCTGAAGGACCGCACGACGCTGGCCACCATCACCCTGTCCCTGTCCGAGACGCCGATCGCGAAGGCCGAGGACGAGGACCCGGGGGTCGTGGACGCGCTGGCGGGCGGCTGGGACGCGTTCGTGACCATGCTGCGCTGGATCGTGGTGGCGCTGGCCGCGGTGCTGCCGTTCCTGGCGGGGATCGCGCTGATCGTGCTGGTGTGGCTGCGGCTGGTCCGGCCCCGGCTGCCGCGCAGGCCCGAACCTGCGGCCGCCTCGACCGCGCTGGGCCCGCTGCCCACCGCGCGACCCGTCCCCGACCCGGGGCGCGCGCAGGAGCGGGACGAGCGTGACTGACGCGCGATGGCGGGGCGAGCGGAACTGAAATGCCCCGCCCTCGTAGCGTGTTCGCATGAACATGAGCCGTACGCGGGACACGAGGGAACGTCTGGTCGTGATCGGCGGCGACGCCGCGGGGATGTCCGCGGCGTCGCAGGCACGCCGGATGAAGGGCCCCGACGAGCTGGAGATCGTGGCGTTCGAGCGGGGCCACTTCACCTCCTACTCGGCGTGCGGCATCCCGTACTGGGTGGGCGGGGACGTCAACGGCCCGGACGAGTTGATCGCCCGTTCGCCCGAGGAGCACCGGGCCCGTGACATCGACCTGCGCATGCGCACCGAGGTCACGGAGATCGACGTCGACCGGCGGCGGGTACGCGCGCGTGACCTCGGTTCGGGGGACGAGTCCTGGACGTCGTACGACAAGCTCGTGATCGCGACCGGTGCCCGCCCGATCCGCCCTGACATGCCGGGCGTCGACGCCCCCGGTGTGCACGGGGTGCAGTCCCTCGACGACGGTCAGGCGCTGATCGACACGCTGGCACGCACGCGTGGCCGGCGGGCGGTGGTGGTCGGGGCCGGGTACATCGGCGTGGAGATGGCCGAGGCACTGATCAACCGGGGCTATCGGGTGACGGTCGTCAACCGGGGCAGTGAGCCCATGTCGACGCTCGACCCGGACATGGGCCGCCTGGTGCACGAGGCCATGGAGGGCCTGGGCATCACCATGGTCGACGACGCCGAGGTGACCAAGGTGCTCACGGGCGAGGACGGCCGGGTGCGCGCGGTGGCCACGCAGGACGCCGAGTACCCGGCGGACGTGGTGGTGCTCGGCATCGGCGTGCGCCCGGAGACGGCGCTCGCGAAGGCGGCAGGTCTGCCGCTCGGCGGCCACGGCGGCCTTCTGACCGACCTGGCGATGCGGGTGCGCGGCCACGAGAACATCTGGGCGGGCGGCGACTGTGTGGAGGTCCTCGACCTCGTGTCGGGGCAGGAGCGGCACATCGCACTCGGTACCCACGCGAACAAGCACGGCCAGGTCATCGGCACGGGCGTCGGCGGCGGCTACGCCACCTTCCCCGGCGTCGTCGGCACGGCCGTCAGCAAGGTCTGCGACCTGGAGATCGCCCGCACCGGACTGCGTGAGAAGGACGCCCGTCGGGTGGGCCTCCAGTTCGTCTCGGTCACGATCGAGTCCACCAGCCGCGCCGGCTACTACCCGGGCGCCTCCTCCATGACGGTGAAGATGCTCGCCGAGCGCCGCACGGGGCGGCTGCTCGGCGTGCAGATCGTCGGGAGAGAGGGCGCGGGCAAGCGGGTCGACATCGCCGCGGTGGCCCTGACGGCCGGTATGACGGTGGAGGAGATGACGGCGCTTGACCTGGGCTACGCCCCACCGTTCAGCCCGGTCTGGGACCCCGTGCTGGTGGCGGCCCGCAAGGCCGCAGCGAAGGCACGGGCCTCCTGACGGCCAGGCGGAGGAGAGCACTGACGCGATGCCGCCCTCCCGCGCGAGGTGGTTCGAGCATGAAGGAGTCGGCGACCCACGACAACGCCGCCGCGGGCACCCCCTCTGGCTGAGGGAGTGCCGGGCCCCGCGGCGCCGACATGATCCGCCGGGCAGGCCTACGCCGTGCCGTTGATCCGTTCGATGGCCTGGCGGGCCTGGTCGGCCGGTGGCCGGGGCGGCAGCGAGGAGACGGAGGCGCTGGCGGGCATCGCGGCCGGCTGCTCGCCCGCCGGCTTCGCGTGCGCCGCCGGCCGGGTGGACCTGAGCCGGTTGCTCACCGCCTCGTCGAGCGTCACCGGACGCTGCATCTGGGCGGCCAGCCGCCCGGCCTCCTGGCCGAGCCTGGCCACGTCCTCCCACGGCAGTCGCACCACCAGGGAGATCTCGGCCTCACCGTCGGGAAGAGCGTGCATCGGAGGAGTAATACGGTCGTTCATCGCCTGTTCCTCACGTAAGTCCCCGCGGCCCGCCTTCCCCGTGCCGCGGGCGGTTGAGGAGTCATACGCACGCGTGCGTGCGGGCGTTCACCGGTACGCCACCGATTCGCCGGTCCCATCGCGGGCAGTACTTCCTTGTGGTCATCCCCGTCCATGACGTGAACCCGGTGCGCCGCACCCCCTGGGTGACGTACGCGCTCATCGCCGCGAACGTCCTCGTGTTCCTGTACACGCCCGGCCTGGCCGGCTCCGTGGCGGGCGACAGCAGCCTGTCCCAGCTGTGCCACCTCCAGGCGTTCCTGGACCACTACGCGGCGGTCCCACAGGAGTTGATCCACCATCAGATGCCGCGGCTCGTCCCCACCGGCGAGGTCGGCACCGGTGCGCAGGGCGCCGCGGGCTGTGTGGTGGCCCCGCCGGACTACGACAAGTCCCCTGCGCTGTCGGTCCTGACGGCGATGTTCCTGCACGGCGGCTGGCTGCACCTGCTGGGCAACATGCTGTTCCTGCTGATCTTCGGCAACAACGTCGAGGACCGCATGGGGCATGTGCGCTACGCGCTGTTCTACGTCGTCTGCGGCTACGCGGCGTCGTACGGCTTCGCGCTTCTCAACGACGACTCGGGCGACCCGCTGATCGGCGCCTCGGGGGCCATCGCCGGTGTCCTGGGCGCCTATCTGGTGCTGTATCCGAAGGCCAGGGTGTGGGTCCTGGTGCCCTTCCTGGTCTTCCTGCCGCTGCGGCTGCCCGCCTGGCTGGTGCTGGGCTTCTGGTTCGCGCTGCAGGCGGTGTACTCGTCCGGCGAGGGCATCTCCGCCGCGGGCACCGTGGCGTACGCGGCGCACGTGGTCGGTTTCCTCGTCGGGATGCTGCTCGCCTGGCCGCTCAAGGCCGGCACTCCCCCGCCGCCGGAACCGCGCGGCCTGCTGTTCGGCAGGCGGGCGCGGCCCCGGCACACATGGTGACTCAGCGGGCGGTGCGGGTGTGGACGTACTCCACGAGGCGGGTCAGCGCGTCCGGGTCGGTGGACGGCATGACGCCGTGGCCGAGGTTGAAGACGTGGCCCTCCAGGCCCTCGGCGGAGTCCAGGACCTCGCGGGTCTTGGCCTCGACGGCCTCCGTGGAGGCGAACAGGACCGTCGGGTCGAGGTTGCCCTGGAGCGCCTTGCCGGGGCCGACGCGGCGGGCCGCCTCGTCGAGCGGGACGCGCCAGTCGACGCCGACGACGTCCGCGCCGGCCTCGCCCATCAGCTTGAGCAGCTCACCGGTGCCGACGCCGAAGTGGATGCGGGGAACGCCGTAGCCCTCGACCGCCTTGAAGACCTTCGCGGAGGCGGGCAGTACCGAGCGGCGGTAGTCGGCGGGGGCGAGGGCGCCGGCCCACGAGTCGAAGAGCTGGACGGCGGAGGCGCCGGCCTCGATCTGGACCTTCAGGAAGGCGGCCGTGATCTCGGCGAGGCGGTCGAGGAGGTCGGCCCACAGTTCGGGGTCGCCGTACATCATCGACTTGGCGTTCTCGTACGTGCGGGACGGTCCGCCCTCGACGAGGTAACTCGCGAGGGTGAAAGGTGCGCCCGCGAAACCGATGAGGGGGGTCGGGCCGAGCTCGCTGGTCAGAAGCCCGATGGCCTCGGTGACGTAGGTGACGTCCTCGGTGGTGAGGTCACGCAGCTGGGCCAGGTCTGCGCGGGTGCGGATGGGGCGCTCGACGACCGGGCCGACGCCGGGCTTGATGTCCAGGTCGATGCCGATGGCCTTGAGCGGGACGACGATGTCGCTGTAGTAGATCGCCGCGTCCACGTCGTGCCGGCGGACCGGCTGGAGGGTGATCTCGGTGACCAGCTCGGGCCGCGTGCAGGACTCGAGCATCGGGATGCCCTCGCGGACCTTGCGGTACTCCGGCAGTGAACGCCCGGCCTGGCGCATGAACCAGACGGGGGTGTGCGGCACGGGTTCGCGCCGGCAGGCCTTGAGGAAGGCGGATTCGTACGTGGCCGTCGGCGGCTTGCCCGTGGGGGTCTCGTTGGCGCTCACGGGGCAAGTCTCGCATGAGGCCGACGGGGCTCGGACGGGGCGTGGGCTCTGCCACGTAGGCCGAAGAGCGGGTGTCTAGGCCCGCACCGGGCCTGAGTTCCCCTTAACCTTCCCGCATGGCTGCGGCTCAGGAACGACTGTCGGACGGCACTGGCGGGATGGACGACGAGAAAGAGGAGGACCGGCATGTGAGCAGTACGGCTCCGCCGGCCTTCCGGGCCGCGGTCCAGGCGCTGCGCACCAGCCGGTTGCGGCCGCAGATCGAGATCGAGCCGACGCGGGCGCCACAGCGGCTCGCTCCGCACGCGTACGCGCTGGAGGCCACCGTCGTCGACGGCGACCAGGACCTCGCGGACGGCCGCTTGGTGCTGCTGCACGACCCCGACGGGCACGACGCCTGGCGCGGCACCTTCCGGCTGGTGACGCTGGTGCGCGCGGAGCTGGAGCCGGAGATGGCGGCCGACCCGCTGCTGCCCGAGGTGTGCTGGTCATGGCTGACCGGGGCGCTCGCGGGGCGCGGGCTGTCGTACGGCGAACCGAGCGGCACCGTCACGCGCGCGAGCTCGCACTACTTCGGCGGGCTGTCCGAGCGCCCGGCGGCCTCACAGATCGAGATCCGGGCCTCCTGGACGCCCCGCGAGGGCCTGGGCGGGGTGCCGGACGCGGGGGCGCATCTGGCGTCCTGGTGCGATCTGCTGGCCCAGGTCGCGGGCCTGCCGCCGGCCGGTCCTGGCGACGCGTCGGTGGTGACGCTGCCGCAGCGCCGGGATCCGCAGGCGCGCTGACCGATCGGTGTACAGCAGGAAACCGTCCCCCCATCCGGAGCATCAATTTGTCGATACGGCCACTTTCAGTCAGGAGTGACACCTCGAACGAAGCGATACGTTCACCGAACGATCGATCGCACGTCTGAATTGCACCAATTGTTACTCACTAGATCGTGATCATTTCCTAAAGGACGCCGGGTTCGGTGCCGAAGACGTCTGTGACCTTCCAAGCCGTCCCGCACCCCAGGAGGCCCGGTGTCCGTTCTCCTCGAGCAGCCCGCAAGCCTGGTCGCCTACCGCCCGAACAAGCCCACCGCCATGGTGGTCGTGGCCGACCCACGTGTCCGCTCCACCGTCACCCGTCATCTCTGGGCGCTCGGTGTGCGCGATGTCATCGAGGCCTCGTCCGTGGCGGAGGCCCGTCCCCGTATCGGCAACCCCCGTGACATCTGCGTCGCCGACGTCCACCTCCCCGACGGCTCCGGCCTGACCCTGCTGTCCGAGACCCGCGCCGCGGGCTGGCCCAACGGCCTCGCCCTCTCCGCGGCCGACGACATCGGCGCCGTGCGCAACGCCCTCGCGGGCGGCGTCAAGGGCTACGTCGTCACCGGCACCCGTACCAATCTCGGGCTCCCCACCCGACCCGGCGCCGCCCCCATCGGCGCCGCGGCCGCCCGCATGCACCGCCGCCCCCCGGGTTCCCCGAGCCACCCGGGTGGCTACCGCGAGCTCTCCGGCCGTGAGGTCGAAGTGCTCCGACTGGTGGCCGAAGGACAGTCCAACAAGGCCATCGGCGTCTCGATGGGCCTGTCCGCACTGACCGTCAAGAGCCACCTCGCCCGTATCGCCCGCAAGCTCGGCACGGGAGACCGCGCCGGCATGGTGGCGGTGGCCCTGCGCACCGGCATCATCCACTGAGGCCACCAAGCACCACCGAGCACCACCGGGCCTCGCTGTTCACGGACGTGAACCAGAGCCTTCACCGAGCTGACTGGTTTACGACCCCGAAGCGCCTGCCGACGGAACGTTCCGTCGGCAGGCGCTGTCCATACACAGATACCCTTGACATGTGACCGACGCCCAAGAGACCGCAGCAGACATTTCACTGCGAACCACCGGAGGCGCCCCTCCGGACGACGGCGGATCTTCTGCAGCGGAGGCGCCGATCCCTCTGCTGGAGCCGCGCGAGGGAATTCCGCCCGTGATCGCCGACGAGGACTCGCTGGCCGAGATGATCGCCGCCTTCGCCGCGGGTTCCGGGCCTGTCGCCGTCGACGCCGAGCGGGCCTCCGGCTACCGCTACGGGCAGCGCGCGTATCTCGTGCAGCTGCGCCGCGCGGGCGCGGGTACCGCGCTGATCGACCCCGTGGCCTGTCCCGATCTGTCGGGGCTCGGCGAGGCCCTCTCCGGTGTGGAGTGGGTGCTGCACGCCGCCACACAGGATCTCCCCTGTCTGCGCGAGATAGGCATGATTCCCTCACGCCTCTTCGACACCGAGCTGGCCGGGCGGATCGCCGGGTTCCCCCGGGTCGGGCTCGGCGCGATGGTCGAGGGTGTGCTGGGCTTCGTACTGGAGAAGGGCCACTCGGCCGTCGACTGGTCGACCCGTCCGCTGCCCGAGCCGTGGCTGCGGTACGCCGCCCTCGACGTGGAGCTTCTCGTCGATCTGCGGGACGCGCTGGAGAAGGAGCTGGACCGGCAGGGGAAGCTGGAGTGGGCGCTTCAGGAGTTCGACGCGATCGCTTCCGCTCCGCCCGCCGAGCCTCGCAAGGACCCCTGGCGCCGGACCTCCGGGATGCACAAGGTGCGGCGGCGTCGGCAGTTGGCCGTCGTGCGGGAGCTGTGGGAGGCGCGGGACCGGATCGCCCAGCGACGGGACGTGTCCCCGGGCAAGGTGCTGTCCGACGCGGCGATCGTCGAGGCGGCGCTCGCCCTTCCGCTGAACGTGCACGCGCTGGCCGCGTTGAACGGGTTCGGGCATCGGATGGGGCGGCGGCAGCTGGAGCAGTGGCAGGCGGGCGTTGATCGGGCCAAGGCCCTGCCCGAGGTGCAGTTGCCGCAGCCGGGGCAGCCGGTCACGGGGCCTCCGCCGCCGCGCGCTTGGGCCGACAAGGATCCTGCGGCGGCCGCGAGGTTGTCCGCTGCGCGGGCTGCGGTTTCCGCGTTGGCCGAGTCGCTGAACATGCCTCAGGAGAACCTGATCACTCCGGACACGGTGCGGCGGGTCTGCTGGGAGCCGCCGGCTGTTGTCAGTGCGGAATCGGTCGGGGCGGCGCTCGCCGGGTTGGGGGCTCGGGCCTGGCAGGTCGAGCAGGTGACTCCCGTGTTGGTGGCTGCGCTTTCCGCCTAGCCGCCGTGTTGGCTTTCTGAGACACGGCGGCTGCGGGTTCGTGGTGGCTTGTCGCGCGGTTCCCCGCGCCCCTGAAGGGGCGCTCTACCTGGTCGCTCCTCTCATGAAGCCGTTGTAGATGAAGCGCTGCAGCGACAGGAAGACGATCAGGGTCGGCAGGATGACCAGGACCGCTCCTGCCGAGATGACCTCCCAGTGGGCCGCGTACGGGCCTCTGAAGCGGAACAGCGACGTCGAGATCACGCCAAGATCTTCCGAGGGCATGTAGAGGAAGGGAATGTAGAAGTCGTTGTAAACGGTGATTCCCTTCACGATCACCACTGTCGCTGTCGCCGGCTTCAGCAGTGGGAAGATGATCTTTCGGTAGATCGTGAAGGCGGTGGCGCCGTCCAGGCGGGCCGATTCGTCCAGGGAGATCGGGATCGAGCGGACGAACTGCAGGAAGATGTAGATCGAGACGATGTCCGTGCCCATGTAGAGGGCGATCGGCGCCCAGAGGCTGTCGAACATGCCGAAGCTGTTGACTATCTGGAAGGTCGCCACCTGGGTGGTGACGCCGGGGACCAGGGCGGCCGTCAGGAAGAGCGCCACCACCAGCTTCTTGAAGCGGAAGGTGAAGCGGTCGATGGCGTAGGCCGTCATCGAGCCGATGAGGACCGTGCCGCCGATGGAGACCAGCAGGATGATCGCCGTGTTGGTGAAGGCGGAGAGCATCTCGCCGTCCTGGAACGCCGTCACGTAGTTGTGGAAGTTCAGCAGGTCGTGGGGGAGTTCGAGCGCACCGCTCGTGTCCGCCATCTCCTTCTCAGACTTGAGGGAGGTCAGGAGCACGACCACGAGCGGGAGCAGGACGACCAGCGTCGCGGCGATCAGCGACAGATGGACGAGGGCGCGGACGGCCGTACGGCGGGTCATACGAGGTCCACCTTGTCGTCGGGGACCAGGCGCCGCTGCACCCAGGTCACCAGCAGGATGATCAGCAGGAGGACGATGGCGGCCGCCGAGGCCAGGCCCGTCTTGTTGAAGCGGAAGGCCAGGTTGACCGTCTGGATCACGAAGGTCTCGGTACCGGTCGCGCCGCCGGTCATGATGTACGGGATCTCGAAGACCGACAGCGAGCCGGAGATCGAGAGGATCACCGTCAGGGTCAGGACCGGCTTGATGCCCGGCGCGATGATGTAGCGGAACTGGTGCCAGCGGTTCGCGCCGTCCAGCTCCGCCGCCTCGTGCAGCTCCCCCGGGATCGACTGGATCGCGCCCAGGAAGAGGACGAAGTTCAGGCCCAGGTAGCGCCAGACGGAGACACCGGCCAGCGAGGTGTTCGCGGAGACCGGGGTGCCGAGCCAGGCGTGGTCGGTCTTCACTCCGAACAGGCTCAGCACCGAGTCGAGGGTGCCGCCGTCCTTGAAGAAGTAGAGGAACACGAAGCCGATCGCGACCCCGTTGATCAGGTACGGGAAGAAGAGCACGCCCTTGAAGAAGTTCCGGAAGCGGACGTTGAAGCTCAGGATCGTCGCGAAGTAGAGGGCCAGGGCTATTTGGACCGCGGAGGCGGCGAGGTAGTAGCCGCTGACCCAGAAGACCTCGAAGAGGTCGGGCCGGGTGAAGACCTCCCGGTAGTTCTCGGCGCCGGTGTAGTGCAGTTCGGGGCTGACACCGTCCCAGTCGGTGAAGCTGTACGCGACCATGTTGAGGATCGGCGCGTAGGTGAAGGTGATCAGCAGGGCGAGCGGGGCGATCAGGAACAGCCAGGGCGTGACGCCCCGCCAGGCACGGGTCCGGCGCGAGGCGGGCGCTGGGACGGGGGCAGCCGGGATCACCTCCACGGCCGCCTTCTGTGTCGTCTCCGTCATCAGGACCCCAGGTTCTTCTGGGCGTCCGTCCAGCGCTTGCTGAGGTCGGAGAGGAAGTCGTCGAGGCTGCCCTCGCGGGCTCCGCGGGCGAGGTCGACGAGGTTCTGTCGGTACTCGGGGGCGTAGATGCCGACCTCCGAGTCGCTGTCGAGCTGCTTGACCCGGGCGCCCTGCGCGTCGTCCACCTCGATGAGCCGCACGCCCTGCTCCTCGTACGGCTTCATCACCTCGGGCAGCGCGGCGTCCTTGAGCGGGGAGATCGCCAGGTTGTCCTCGACGTAGCCGGACTCGTCGGTGAACCAGTCGATCCAGGCGCGGGCGGCTTCCTTGTACTTGGAGTGGACGTTGACGGCCTGGTTGTAGTCCGGCGCCACGGTCGCGCAGAACTTGCCGTCCGTCTGGGACGGGAACGGCATGAAGCCGATGTCGTCCGGGTTCACCCCGGCCTTCTTGGCAGCGTCCTGGAACTGCACGATCGCCCAGGTGCCGAGCCACTGGGTGGCGATCTCGCCCTTGGCCGTCCGGGGCTTGGACTCCTCCCAGTTGCTGGTTGTCGGGTCCTTCTCGATCAGGCCCGCCTTCACGATGTCGTGGAGCAGGGTGTCGCCGACGCGCAGGTCGGCGTCCTTCGCCCACGGGTCGCCCTCGGCGAGCTTTGTGGTCGCCTGCGGATCGCAGTGGACGGCGCCGTCGACGTACGTCCACGACGTGAGCGTCCAGCCGGCCGCGAAGTTGGTGTAGTACGGGATCGCATCGGTCTTCGCCTTGATCGCCTTGAGGTCCTCGATGAACTCGGCCGGGGTGGTGGGCCATTCGGTGACCCCGGCCTCCTTCCAGATCCGCTTGTTGTAGACGAACCCGGGGGCCACCCCGACCGGGCTCTGTCCGTAGACCTTGCCGTCGACGGTGGTGTAGTCGGTGAAGCGGTACTTCTCGCTGCGCTCGGCCTCGGTGCCCAGCGAGGCGAAGAACCTCGGGTAGTCGGCCTTCTTGATGACCGCGGGGATCAGCAGGACGTCACCGTAATTCTCGGTGTTCATGCGGATCTTGACTTCGGCCTCGTAGTTCGTGAGGGCCTCGAACTCGACCTTGACCTTCGGATAGGTCTTGTTGAACGCGGCGGCGTACTTCTTCATCGTGCCGTCCTGCACGAGGTCCGTGCGGACGGTGAGGACCTTGATGGTGCCGCTGACCTTTGACGGGTCGTCAGGTGCCTTGGCGTCGGCCCCCTTCGACGAACCTCCGGTGCCGGTGCACCCCGGGATCAGCAGGGCGGCTCCCACGGCCAGGGCCAGGACTGTACGGCGGTTCATGTGCATCAGCTCCGTTCACGGGACGGACGAGCACGAGCGGGTTGGCTGGTTCGGTACTCTGACAACGTTTTCTTAACCGGTAAAGTCCCTATCTCGCCAACGATGGCAAAAGGTGTCCGCAGCACTGGACTTGACCGGTTTAGGGAGTGCGTACATGCTTCAGGCCACACCGCTCACCGAGGGCTGGATCCTGCGGCACGAGGGAGAGGCGCTGCCGGCCGTCGTGCCGGGCTGTGTGCACACCGATCTGCTGGCCGCCGGAGTGATCCCGGACCCCCTTCTCGGGCGCAACGAGACCGAGGTCGCGTGGGTGGGGCGGCGGGAGTGGACCTACGAGACCGACCTGGCTCCCGTGAACGGGCACGAGCAGACCGACCTCGTCCTCGACGGTCTGGACACCGCGGCCGAGATTCTGCTGGACGGCCAACTTCTGGGCCGGACAAGGAACATGCACCGCTCATACCGCTTCGACGTGACCGGCATGGCGGGGCGTCTCGCCGTGCGGTTCGCCTCCGCCTACGCCCAGGCCGAGGCGGTGCGCGGGAAGCTGGGCGAGCGGCCCGCCACGTACGCCGAGCCCTTTCAGTACATCCGCAAGATGGCCTGCTCGTTCGGCTGGGACTGGGGGCCCACGCTGGTGACGGCCGGGATCTGGCGGCCGGTGCGCCTGGAGCGCTGGTCGACGGCGCGGATCGCCCGGGTACGGCCGCTGGTGACCGTCGAACAGGGCTTGGGGGTCGTGGAGTTGGCGGTCGACGTGGAGCGCGCCAGGGTCGAGGCGCCGCTGACGGTAGAGGCCTCCGTGCGCGGAGTGCGGGTGCGCGCCTCGGTGGACGGCTCGCAGGGGGTCGTACGGCTGGAAGTGCCCTCCCCGCAGCTGTGGTGGCCGCGCGGCTACGGCGAACAGCCGTTGTACGACGTCGAGTTGATGCTGCTGCACGAGGACCGGCCACTGGACGTGTGGCGGCGCCGGATCGGCTTCCGCACCGTCGAGCTGGACCGGTCGGCCGATGAGCACGGCACCGGGTTCTGTCTTGTCGTCAACGGCGAGCGGCTCTTCGCGCGCGGTGTGAACTGGATCCCGGACGACGTGTTCCCCTCCCGGATCACCCGCGAGCGGTACCGGGAGCGGCTGCGGCAGGCGGCCGACGCCGGGGTGGACCTGGTGCGGGTCTGGGGCGGTGGGATCTATGAGAGCGAGGACTTCTACGACGCCTGCGACGAACTGGGGCTGCTGGTCTGGCAGGACTTCCCGTTCGCCTGCGCGGCCTATCCGGAGGAGCAGCCGCTGCGGGGCGAGGTGGAGGCGGAGGCCCGGGAGAACGTCGTACGGCTGATGCCGCATCCCTCGCTGGTGCTGTGGAACGGCAACAACGAGAACCTGTGGGGGTTCCGGGACTGGGGGTGGGAGGCGCGGCTCGCCGGGGACTCCTGGGGCGAGGGGTACTACCTGGGCGTACTGCCGCGGGTGCTCGCCGAGTTGGACCCTACGCGACCGTACACGGCGGGCAGCCCCTGGTCGGGGTCGTGGGAGCATCATCCGAACGACCCGGCGCACGGGACGCACCACTCATGGGAGGTGTGGAACCGTCTCGACTACGCCGAGTACCGCGGTGAAGTGCCGCGGTTCGTGGCCGAGTTCGGCTGGCAGGCGCCGCCCGCGTACGCCACGCTGGCGCGTGCGCTGCCCGGGGAGGAGCTCGCGGCGGACTCCCCCGGTGTGCTGCACCACCAGAAGGCGGACGACGGGAACGGCAAGCTGCGGCGGGGCCTTGAGCGGCATTTCACCTTCCCCGAGGGGGACTTCGACCGCTGGCACTACCTCATGCAGGTGAACCAGGCGCGAGCCGTGGCCGCCGGGGTCGAGCACTGGCGGTCCCACTGGCCGGTGTGCGCGGGGACGGTGGTGTGGCAGCTCAACGACTGCTGGCCGGTGACGAGTTGGGCGGCGGTGGACGGGGACGGCCGGGAGAAGCCGCTCTGGCACGAGCTGCGGCGGCTGTACGCGGACCGGCTGCTGACGCTTCAAGTGCGAGAGCAGGGGCTGGTGTTGGCCGTGGTCAACCAGGCGGCCGAGGAGTGGGCGGGTGCCGTGCGGCTGCGCCGGATGTCGGTCGAGGGGGCGGTGCTCGGCGAGGCGGACGTGGATTTCCGTGCGGGGCGGCGGGCCGTCGCCGAGGTACCGGTGCCGGGCGCGCTGGAGCCGGTGGGACCGAAGGAGTTCCTGGTGGCCGACGCGGACGAGCTGCGGGCCGTGCACTTTCCCTCGCCGGACCGTGAAATCCCCTACCCCCGGCCCGAGTTCGACGTCACGGTGATGCCGGGTGGCGTGGCGGTCACGGCCCGCACCCTCGTACGGGATCTGCTGTTGCAGGCGGATCGGCTGGATCCGGCGGCGCGGGCGGACCGGGGGCTGGTCACGCTGCTGCCCGGTGAGTGCGTGACCATCGGGGTCAGCGGCTGGAAGACTCCTGATCCGGATGGAGCCCGATCCGCCCTGTACTGCCTGGAGCCCAGCCGATGACAGCCCAGCCGGCCTCTCGCGTCACCATCAAGGACGTCGCGGCGCGCGCCGGTGTGTCCAAGGGGGCGGTGTCGCTCGCCTTCAACCACAAGCCGGGGCTGGCGGAGGCGACCCGGGACCGGATCTTCCGGGCCGCGCGGGAGCTGGGCTGGGCGCCGAACCTCACGGCGCGGACGCTGGCGGGGTCCCGGGTGGACGTGGTGGGGCTCGCGATCTGCCGGCCGGCACGGCTGCTGGGCCTTGAGCCCTTCTACATGGAGTTCGTGTCCGGAGTGGAGAGCGTGCTGATCGAGCGGAACTGCTCGCTGCTGCTGCGGCTCGTGCGGAATGTGGAGGAAGAGGTCGGCATTCAGCAGGCCTGGTGGCGTGGGCGGCAGGTCGGAGGGTCGATCCTGGTCGACTTCAGGGCGGACGATCCCCGGGTGGCGGCGGTGGAGCGGCTGGGGATGCCGGTGGTGGCCGTGGGGCATCCCTCGTTCACCGGGACGCTGACCTCGGTGTGGACCGATGACGCGACCGCTGTGACGGAGGCCGTGCGGTATCTCGCGGCGTTGGGGCATCGGCGGATCGCCCGGGTGGGGGGTGCGGCGGCCCTGGGACACACGACGATGCGGACGGCGGCGTTCGACGAGGCCGCGAGGGCGTTGGAGCTGGCGGGGGCCTGGCAGGTCACCACCGACTACTCGGGAGAGGCCGGCGCCCGGGCCACCCGGTCCCTGCTGACCGCGGCGCCTGCGGACCGGCCGACGGCGATCGTCTACGACAACGACATCATGGCGGTCGCAGGACTGTCGGTCGCGGCGGAGATGGGACTGGACGTTCCGCGTGACGTCTCACTGCTCGCCTGGGACGACTCCCAGCTGTGCCGGCTCACCCACCCCACCCTCTCCGCGATGAGCCATGACGTGCATGGATTCGGTGCGGAAGCGGCCCGTACGCTGTTCGGTGTGATCACCGGAGAGGGGCCGGGATCGCACGCCGTACCGACTCCCGTACTGACGCCGAGGGGTTCCACGGGACGTTCCGCGGTGTGACCTTCGCCGCTCCCTCCCCCAGGACTGGGCAGTCACGTTACCCATAAGTAGCATGGGTCCTGAGCGCGCGCTCAGCGCATCGCAGCAGTGCAGATCCCGCATCTGGAGGAGAGCCATCGTGCCTCGTACCGTCAGGGACGTCGTCTTCGTAGACGGCGTCCGCACCCCGTTCGGCAAGGCGGGCCCGAAGGGCATCTACCACGAGACCCGCGCCGACGACCTCGTCGTGAAGGCGATCCGGGAGCTGCTGCGCCGCAACCCGGGTCTCGACCCGAAGAAGATCGACGAGGTCGCCATCGCCGCGACCACGCAGATCGGTGACCAGGGGCTCACCATCGGCCGTACCGCCGGAATCCTCGCCGGTCTGCCGCAGTCCGTCCCCGGTTACTCCATCGACCGCATGTGTGCCGGCGCCCTGACCGCGGTCACCACGGTCGCCGGTTCCGTGGCCTTCGGTGCCTACGACATCGCCGTCGCCGGTGGTGTCGAGCACATGGGCCGTCACCCCATGGGTGAGGGCGTGGACCCGAACCCGCGGTTCGTGAGCGAGAAGCTGGTCGACGAGTCCGCCCTGTTCATGGGCATGACCGCCGAGAACCTGCACGACCGCTACCCGCAGATCACCAAGCAGCGCGCCGACGAATACGCCGTGCGCTCCCAGGAGAAGGCCGCCAAGGCGTACGCCAACGGCAAGATCCAGGCCGACCTGGTGCCGATCTCGGTGCGCCGCACCAACCCGGAGGCCGGTGAGACCGGCTGGGGTCTGGTCACCGCCGACGAGCCGATGCGTCCGGGCACCACCCTGGAGAACCTGTCCGGGCTGAAGACGCCGTTCCGTGTGCACGGCCGGGTCACCGCCGGTAACGCGGCCGGTCTGAACGACGGCGCCACCGCCTCCCTCATCGCCTCCGAGGACTTCGCCCGCGAGAACGACCTGCCGGTGAAGATGCGCCTGGTGGCGTACTCCTTCGCGGGTGTCGAGCCGGAGGTCATGGGCTACGGCCCGATCCCGGCCACGGAGAAGGCCCTCGCGCAGGCGGAGCTCTCCATCGAGGACATCGGTCTCTTCGAGATCAACGAGGCCTTCGCCGTCCAGGTCCTGGCCTTCCTCGACCACTACGGCATCGCGGACGACGACGAGCGCGTCAACCAGTACGGCGGCGCGATCGCCTTCGGCCACCCGCTGGCCTCCTCGGGTGTGCGTCTGATGACGCAGCTGGCCCGTCAGTTCGAGGAGCAGCCCGAGGTCCGCTACGGCCTGACCACCATGTGCGTCGGCTTCGGCATGGGCGCGACGGTCATCTGGGAGAACCCGAACCACAAGGACGCCGGAGGCAGCAAGTGAGCACCACTGAGCTCTTGAAGGGTGCGGCCGAGCTGTTCCCGGACGAGGTAGTCACCCAGGCGCACGTGCGTCACCTGGACCTGCCGTTCAACGCCGGGCGTTTCGCGCTCATCACGCTGGACAACGGCTTCGACCACACCAAGCCGACCACCTTCGGCCCCGCCTCGCTGGCGAACCTGAACACCGCCATCGACCAGGTGGAGAAGGAGGCGTCGGCCGGCGAGATCGTCGGTGTCGGCATCACCGGCAAGCCGTTCATCTTCGCCGTCGGCGCCGACCTCAAGGGCGTCGAGCTCCTCAAGGAGCACAAGGACGCGCTCGCCATCGGCAAGGGCGGCCACGAGGTCTTCAAGCGCCTCGCGGGCATCGCGGTGCCGACCTTCGCGTACTACAACGGCGCGGCGATGGGCGGTGGCGTCGAGGTCGGTCTGCACTGCACCTACCGCACGGTGTCCGCGGCCCTGCCCGCCTTCTCGCTCCCCGAGGTCTTCCTCGGCCTCGTCCCCGGCTGGGGCGGCTGCACGCTGCTGCCGAACCTGATCGGCGCCGAGAAGGCCGTCTCGGTCATCATCGAGAACTCCCTCAACCAGAACAAGCAGCTCAAGGGCGCCCAGGTCTACGAACTGGGCATCGCCGACGCGCTGTTCGAGGGCGCGGACTTCCTGGAGCAGTCCCTGCTGTGGACGGCGTCCGTCCTCAAGGGCGAGATCGTCGTCGACCGCCCGGTGATCGACCGCGGTGAGGCCTGGGACCAGGCCGTCGCCAAGGGCCGTTTCATCGCGGACTCCAAGGTGCACGGGGCCGCTCCGGCCGCCTACCGCGCCCTCGACATCATCGAGGCCGCCAAGAACGGCGACCTCCAGCAGGGCTACGACGCCGAGGACGTGGCGCTCGCCGACCTGATCATGGGTGGCGAACTGCGTTCCGGCATCTACGCGTTCAACCTGGTGCAGAAGCGCGGCAAGCGTCCCGCGGGCGCCCCGGACAAGAACCTGGCGCGTCCGGTCACCAAGGTCGGTGTCGTCGGTGCCGGTCTGATGGCCTCCCAGCTCGCGTTGCTCTTCCTGCGCCGCCTTGAGGTGCCGGTGGTGC
The DNA here is from genome assembly GCF_044903305.1 of Streptomyces sp. NPDC019531. Classification (NCBI taxonomy): domain Bacteria; kingdom Bacillati; phylum Actinomycetota; class Actinomycetes; order Kitasatosporales; family Streptomycetaceae; genus Streptomyces; species Streptomyces sp. NPDC019531. The sequence goes on from NZ_JBJDQL010000009.1 coordinate 149,249, forward strand.
TGACCGACATCGACCAGGAGCGCGTCGACAAGGGTGTGGGCTACGTCCACGCCGAGATCGAGAAGCTGCTCGGCAAGGGCCGTATCAACCAGGACAAGGCCAACCGCCTCAAGGCCCTGGTCACCGGTGTCCTCGACAAGGCCGAGGGCTTCTCCGACGCGGACTTCATCATCGAGGCCGTGTTCGAGGAGATCGGCGTCAAGCAGACCGTGTTCGCGGAGGTCGAGGCGGTCGCCCCGGCGCACGCGATCCTCGCCACCAACACCTCCTCGCTGTCCGTCTCCGAGATGGCGTCGAAGCTGAAGAACCCCGAGCGGGTCGTCGGATTCCACTTCTTCAACCCGGTCGCGATCCTCCCGCTCCTGGAGATCGTCCGCGGCGAGCAGACCGACGACGCCTCGCTGGCCACCGCCTTCGCCGTCGCCAAGAAGCTGAAGAAGACCGCGGTGCTGGTCAAGGACGCCCCGGCGTTCGTCGTGAACCGCATCCTCACCCGCTTCATGGGCGAGATCCAGAACGTCATCGACGAGGGCACCCCGGTCGAGGCGGCGGAGAAGGCGGTGGAGCCCCTGGGCCTGCCGATGTCGCCGCTGGTTCTCCTGGAGCTGGTCGGCCCGGCCATCGGTCTGCATGTCTCGGAGACCCTCAACCGGGCCTTCCCGGAGCGCTTCACGGTCTCCCCGAACCTCGCGGCCGTCGTCAAGGCGGGCAAGCGCGGCTTCTACGTCTACGACTCCGGCAAGCCCGAGCTGGACCCGGAGGTCGCCGCACTCCTCAAGCAGGGCGACTCCGTCCTCACCGAGGAGCAGGTCCGCGAGCGCGTCCTGGACGCGGTGGCGCAGGAGATCGGGCTCATGCTCGACGAGGGTGTCGTCGCCGAAGCGCAGGACATCGACCTCTGCCTGATCACGGGCGCCGGCTGGCCCTTCCACCTGGGCGGCATCACGCCGTACCTGGACCGCGAGGGTGTCTCCGAGCGTGTGAACGGCAAGAAGTTCCTGGCCCCGGGCGTGGCCTCGGTTCCGGCGTAGCTTCTCGTACGACCGTGAAGAGGGCCTCCGCTTTCGGGCGGAGGCCCTCTGTCATTCGGTCTCGGCCGCTGTCAGTCGCGCCTTCAACTCGGCGTTCTCCGCCTCCAGCCGCGCGATCCGCTTGCGGGCGAAGTACAGCTCCATCACGGCGTCCTGGAACTCGGCGACGAGCTGTTCGGGGGTCAGTTCCATCACGTGCCGCCCTACGCCGGGGCCAGCCGCGTGACCGTACCGCTGCCGCCCTTCCAGTACAGGGCGCCGTTCTGGGAGTAGAGAGAGCCACCGCCCAGCGCGGCGGGCGCGTTGTTCGGCGTGGCCGTGACGTCGGCGAGCCGTACGGCGCCCTCGGCGAGGATGGCGGAGGCCGCGTCCTGGGCCACCTGGACGACGTGGAGCTGGGACTGGGGGGTGTCGCCCCGGCCGACGCCGATGCCCACGCGGCCGCTGCCCTTGACGACCAGGTCGTCCAGTCCCTTGTTGTTGCGCAGGACGAGCAGGGCGCCCTTGGTCGCTCCGGTGCTGGCGGTGACGTAGATGCCCTGGGCGGCGGTGCCGCCGCTCTGGTCCGTGACGCCGTGCGTCTGGAGGTCGATGGACAGCGCGGAGCCGTCGGCGTCCGAACCGTCGACGTAACCGTCGTGGGTGATCTTCACCGTGCCGCGTGCGGTCTCCACGCCGGTGACGTTCAGAGCCGAGGTCTGCGGGTTCTTCGAGGCCACGTTGAGCGCGGCACCGGACCCGGAGGTGGCCGCCATGACGGCGGTGACCGTGTGCGCGGTGGTCGACTGGGTCCAGAACTGGGCGGGCGCCGTGTAGTCGGTGTAGTCGCCCACCGCGACCGCCTCGGTGCCGTTGGCGGCGACCGACACCGCCCCTGCCGTGAACGCGCCGAGGAACAGTCTTCGTCCCACTGCCATGGGGATCCCCCTTGCCCTTGCCGGATTGGATCACCATTCCATCACGAGCTCCGCACACCTGTGCGTTGCTTGGATGTTCGGGGCGGTGGGTGCTCAGACCACGCTCAGACCTCCTGCCAGGCCGCCAGCGCCAGGCCCGGCTCGTCCTTCTGCCGGGCAACTCGCAATGCGCCGTCAGGAGTCACCGACACGGCGACGACACGGCCGTCGGCGTCCTCGGCCAGGGCCACGGCCGTGTCCACGGGAAGCTGCGGTCCGGACTCCGTCCACCACACGCCCGCCGACTCCTGCTCGGAGGGGTAGGCGGCGAAGGCGACCCGGCCCGAGGCCGAGCGCTGGGCGAGCAGCGTGCAGTCGTGGCCGTCCAGGGTGCAGCGGAGCAGGGCCACCGGGCCGGGGCCGGCCGCGGCGAGCAGCGGCGCGGGCTCGGTGTCCGGGCGCCAGGCATAGAGCATGCCCTCGGGGTCCGCGAAGAAGAGCGTGGTGTGCTCCTTGGACGTCGGCAGCGCGCCGAGCGTGCCCGGCTCGACGCGGACCGGCAGCGAATCGGCCGGTACCGGAGGGGCGCCCGCCTCCTCCTGGAGCCACCGCAGAATGCCGGCGGGGCCGGTGCCGTACAGCTCGATCCGGCCCGACTCCCCTGTCACGGCGGCCAGTTGTTCATGCACGTCGGTGCCGGTGAGGCCGGACCAGGCGGTCCAGCCACCGCGCTCCTTCTGTACGAGGGCATGCACGCCGTTTCTCCGGTTGCCGACGAAGACATGGGCCCGGCCCTCCGCGTCGACGGCCACGGCGGGCACGCCGGTGCGCGCACCGGTCCGGTCGGGGTGGCCGACCGGGATCCAGTCGAGGGCGGCGAGGTGGACGCGGAAGTGGGTGGAGTGCACCAGGCCCGCCTCCTTGGCCTTGGTGGGGCGCCAGGAGACGAGGTGTGCGTAGCCGTCGGGGCCCTGGCCCACGGCGAGTCCGGGGTGCAGGCGTTGTTCTCCGCCGACCTTGCGCCAGGGCAGCCAGGTGTCGCCGCCCGGGCGGCGCTCTGCCCGGCACCACACGGCGTCGTCGCGGGTGGTGTAGACGCCGAGCCGGCCGTCACGGGCGCGGATGAGCCAGTTGCCGTTCACTGTACGGACCATGGACACGGGTCCACTCTAATCGGGCGGTTGTCGCCGACTCCGGGTGGGCCGGGCGTGGGACGCTGGGGCCATGAGTGACGTACTGCTGGTCGTCGTGGACGCCGCGAATGTCGTCGGATCGGTGCCGGACGGATGGTGGCGGGATCGCCGGGGCGCGGCGGAGCGGCTGCGGGACCGGCTGGCGACGGAGGGGGTGCCGGGGCGGGACGGGCCGGTGGAGATCGTGCTGGTGGTGGAGGGAGCGGCTCGGGGGGTGGAGTCGGTACCGGGGGTTCGGGTGGAGTCGGCGCCCGGGAGCGGTGACGATCACATGGTGGAGCTGGTGGCGGGAGCCGGCGAGCGCCGCGTACTGGTCGTGACCGCGGACCGGGAACTGCGGCGGCGGGTTGCCGAGTTGGGGGCGGAGGTGGCGGGGCCGCGGGCGGTTCGCCCCTGAGCGTCGGCGTCGCGCCCCTGAGTGGGTGCAGTCAATGCACGCCCAGCTGTACCCACCTAGGGGCGCGGGGAACTGCGCGACCAGCCCCCACGGCCCGCAGCCGACAACGAACCCCGAGGGGTTACTCCGGCTCGGTCCGCTGGTTGAGGCGGCTGTGTGTCCGGCCGTACAGGAAGTACACGGCGAACCCGATCACCATCCAGATCGCGAACCGCAACCACGTCTCCGCCGGCAGGTTGAGCATCAGCCAGAGCGAGGCGAGGACCGACAGGATGGGGATGACCGGGACCCATGGGGTACGGAAGGCGCGGGGCAGGTCGGGGCGGGACCTGCGCAGGATGACCACGCCGATGGCGACCACCACGAACGCGAACAGCGTGCCGATGTTGACCAGTTCGGCGAGTTCGCTGAGCGGCGTGAAGCCGGCGACGATCGCGATGATCACGCCGAGCAGGATGGTCGGGCGGTGCGGGGTCCGGAACTTCGGGTGGACGTGGGAGAAGAACGTGGGCAGCAGTCCGTCGCGGCTCATCGCGAAGAACACCCGGGTCTGGCCCAGGAGCAGGATCATGCAGACCGTCGTCAGTCCGACCGCGGCGCCGAAGCTGATGAAGCCCGCGAACCAGGGGTGTCCGGTGGCCTTGAAGGCGTCCGCGAGCGGGGCCGTGATGGAGAGGTCGGTGTACTTCTGCATGCCGGTCACGACGATCGACACGGCGACGTAGAGGGTCGTGCAGATCAGCAACGAGCCCAGGATGCCGCGCGGCATGTCGCGCTGCGGGTTGCGCGTCTCCTCCGCCGCCGTGGCGACGACGTCGAAGCCGATGAAGGCGAAGAAGACGACCGAGGCGGCCGTGAAGATGCCCATCACACCGAAGTTGGACGGGGCCCAGCCGAACATCAGCTGGATGAGCGGGGCTTGGAGGTCACCGCCCGCGTCGACCGGCTGGGACTTCGGGATGAACGGGTCGTAGTTGTCGCCCTTGATGAAGAAGGCGCCCGCGACGATCACGGTCAGGACGACCGTGACCTTGATGGCGACGACGATGGAGGTGACCCGCGCGGAGAGCTTGGTGCCGAGCACCAGGATGCCGGTGAGCACCAGGACGAGCGCGGCGGCGAGGATGTCGAAGCCGAAGCCGTCGGCGCCGTCCCGGCCACTGAGCGCCTCCGGCAGGTGAATGCCCGCGTTGTCGAGCAACGAGGCGATGTAGCCGGACCAGCCGACGGCGACCACCGCGGTGCCGAGCGCGAACTCCAGGACGAGGTCCCAGCCGATGATCCAGGCGGGCAGTTCGCCGAGGGAGGCGTAGGAGAAGGTGTACGCCGATCCCGCCACCGGGACGGTGGAGGCGAACTCGGCGTAGCAGAGCGCGGCGAGGGCGCAGACGACGCCGGCGACCACGAAGGCCAGGGCGACCGCCGGCCCTGCGTTGTTCTTGGCGACGGTGCCGGTCAGGACGAAGATGCCGGTGCCGATGATGACGCCGACGCCGAAGACCGTCAGATCCAGCGCGGACAAGGATTTCTTGAGCGCGTGCTCTGGCTCCTCGGTATCGAGGATGGACTGTTCGACCTTCTTCGTCCGGAAGAGGGTGCTGCTCACGGGTACCTCCCACGCTGTGTCGTCCTCGACATGATCGAGAGGGGGCGTAGGTCGTATGCCCCGGCACGGGCGGATTCACGCGAATGGGCCGGTCACACCACTGTCAAGAGTGGTGTGACCGGCCCGTACGGGTGTGTTCAGTCGCGCGCGGGCTCGGCCTCGGCCGGGGCCGTGTCGTACCGGCCGTCCAGCTTGGAGACCAGGCCCGTGACCTGGCGGGCGATGTCGGGCGCGGTCAGCCCGATCTCCGCCATGATCTCGGCGCGGGAGGCGTGGTCGAGGAAGCGCGGCGGGATGCCGAAGTCGCGCAGCGGGAGGTCGACGCCCGCGTCGCGCAGGACCTGTGCGATCGCCGAGCCGACGCCGCCGACACGGGAGTTGTCCTCGACGGTGACGACCACGCGGTGCCGCTCCGCGAGGGGGGCCATGGCCTCGTCGACCGGCTTGACCCAGCGCGGGTCGACGACGGTGGTGGAGATGCCCTGCTTGTCGAGGAGCACGGCGATCTCCAGGCACATGGGTGCCAGGGCGCCGACGGAGACGAGGAGCACGTCGGGCGTGTCCGTCCCCGGCTTGCGCAGCACGTCCATGCCGCCGACGGTGCCCACGGCGGGTACGGCGGGGCCGACGACGCCCTTGGAGTAGCGCAGCACGGTCGGCGCGTCCTTGACCTCGACGGCCTCGCGCAGCTGGGCGCGGAGCTGCTCGGCGTCGCGCGGGGCGGCGAGCCGGAGCGTCGGGACGATCTGGAGCATCGACATGTCCCACATGCCGTTGTGGGAGGCGCCGTCGTCGCCGGTGACGCCGGCCCGGTCGAGTACGAAGGTCACCCCGCACCTGTGCAGGGCGACGTCCATGAGGACCTGGTCGAAGGCGCGGTTGAGGAAGGTGGCGTAGACGGCGAAGACGGGGTGCAGTCCGCCGGTCGCGAGGCCGGCCGCGGAGACGGCGGCGTGCTGCTCGGCGATGCCGACGTCGTAGATGCGGTCCGGGAAGGTGTCCGCGAACTTCTTCAGGCCGACCGGCTGGAGCATGGCGGCGGTGATAGCGACGATGTCGTCCCGCTCCCGGCCCAGCTTGACCATCTCGTCGCCGAAGACGGAGGTCCAGCTGGCGGCGGAGGCCTTGATGGGCAGGCCGGTGTCCGGGTGGATGGGGCCGATGCCGTGGAAGCGGTCGGCCTCGTCCTGCTCGGCGGGTTCGTAGCCGCGGCCCTTCTCGGTGAGGCAGTGCACGATCACCGGGCCGCCGAACCGCTTGGCGCGGGCCAGCGCCGACTCCAGCGCCTCGATGTCGTGGCCGTCGATGGGGCCGACGTACTTCAGGCCGAGGTCCTCGAACATGCCCTGGGGCGCGATGAAGTCCTTGAGGCCCTTCTTGGCGCCGTGCAGGGTCTCGTACAGCGGTCGGCCGACGACGGGGGTGCGCTCCAGGAGGTCCTTGCCGCGGGCCAGGAAACGCTCGTAGCCGTCGGTGGTGCGCAGGGTGGCGAGGTGGTTGGCGAGGCCGCCGATGGTCGGCGCGTACGACCGCTCGTTGTCGTTGACGACGATGACCAGCGGCCGGTCCTTGGCGTCGGCGATGTTGTTGAGCGCCTCCCAGGCCATACCGCCGGTCAGGGCACCGTCACCGATCACGGCGACGACATGGTCGTCCCGTTTGAGCACCTGGTTGGCTTTCGCGAGCCCGTCGGCCCAGCCGAGAACGGTCGAGGCGTGGCTGTTCTCGATCACGTCGTGCTCGGACTCGGCGCGCGAGGGGTAGCCGGACAGGCCGCCCTTGGAGCGCAGCTTCGAGAAGTCGTGGCGCCCGGTGAGCAGCTTGTGCACATACGACTGGTGCCCTGTGTCGAAAAGCACCCGGTCCTTGGGCGAGTCGAAGACCCGGTGCAGCGCGATGGTCAGCTCGACCACACCGAGGTTGGGCCCCAGATGGCCGCCGGTCTTGGAGACGGCGCCGACGAGGAAGCTGCGGATCTCCTCCGCCAACTGGTCCAGCTCCTCAAGGCTGAGCCGGTCCAGATCACGCGGTCCCCTGATACGGGTCAGCAGCGGCACCCGTGCCTCCTTGCAGTAGAGCTGATCGAGCTTTGCCGGGCGTGTCGAGTCTAATGTTCTCCGACAGCAGACTTGCCCGGCACCTTGTGGGTGCCGGGCAAGTGGATCTTCCCCGAAGGGCGCCTACGGCGTTATCCGCGACCCGCGGCCTTCTGGGACCTGCGCGACACGGAGTCGATGACGACCGCGCCGAGCAGCACGCCACCGGTGATCATGTACTGGATCGAGGCGTTCATGTTCAGCAGGTCCAGACCGGTCGTGATGGACTGGATGACCAGCATGCCCAGGAGGGCGGACCACACCGAACCGCGGCCGCCGAAGAGGCTCGTACCGCCGATGACGGCCGCCGCGATGGCGAGCATCAGGGTGTTGCCGGCACCGGCGCTGAGCGTCGCGCTCGCGGTCTGGCCGGCGAAGAACATACCGCCGATCGCGGCGAAGCCGCCGGAGATGGCGAAGACGGTGATCCGGACCATCGGCACGTTGATACCGGCACGGCGCGCGGCCTCGATGCCGCCACCCACCGCGAAGACCTTACGGCCGTACGTGGTGCGGCGGAGCACGAAGTCGACGACCACGAGTGCCGCCAGGAAGATCACCAGCGAGTTGGAGACACCGGCCGAGTCGTTGAGCACGGCGGCGGCCACGAAGGACGCGACGGCGAGCGCGCCGACGCGCACCAGGATTTCGCCGGTCGGCCGGAAGGGCACGCCCGCGGCCTTGCGGCGGCGCTGCTCGTTGAGGTTGCCGACGAGCGTCAGCACGACAGCGAGGCCGGCCAGCAGGTACGCGCCGATGATGGCCTGGTTCATGAAGAACGAGCTCTGGCCGAACAGGTGGATCGGACCCGAGTCGGACGGGATGTTGATGGTGCCGCTGGAGCCCAGCAGCCACAGCATCAGACCGTTCCAGCCGAGGAGACCCGCCAGCGTGACGACGAACGCCGGTACACCGATCTTGGCGAAGAACCAGCCGTGCAGCGCGCCGACGGCGATACCGCAGAGGACCGCAAGGACCAGCGCCAGCCAGACGTTCATGCCGTGTTGGACCACCCACACGGCGAACAGGGTGGAGGCCAGGCCGCTGACGGAACCGACCGACAGGTCGATCTCGCCGAGCAGCAGCACGAACACCAGGCCGATGGCGATCATGCCGGTGGCCGACAGGTAGTAGCTGATGTTGGAGAGGTTGTCGGCGCTCAGGAAGCGGTCGTTCTGGAGCTGGAAGATCGCCCAGATGACGATCAGGCCGATGACCACGGGCAGCGAGCCCAGCTCACCGCCCTTGACCTTGCGCGTGAACTCGGTCAGGTAGCCCTTGAAGCCCTCTTCGCGGACCAGCAGCCGGGGGTCGACGACCGAGACCGGCGCTGCGGTGGGGTCGTCGGCGGGGGCGACGGTCTTCTGACCTTCCCTCGCCGCGTCCGCCTTGGAAACCTTCGATGTGTCGCTCACTTTGCCGCCTCCGCGTTGCGACGTCCCGCACGACGGGTGACGGCGTTGTCCGTGGCACCCGTGATCGCGGAGATGATTTCTTCCTGACTGGTGTCCTTCACCGGGAAGGCTCCGTTGTTCCTGCCCAGCCGCAGCACGGCGACGGTGTCGGCCACGGCCTTGACGTCGGCCATGTTGTGGCTGATGAGGATGACGGCGAGGTCGCGCTCGCGCAGCCGCTCGACCAGGTCGAGGACCTGTGCGGTCTGCTCGACGCCGAGAGCGGCGGTGGGCTCGTCGAGGATGACGAGCTTGGGGTCGCCGACCAGCGCTCGCGCGATGGCCACGACCTGGCGCTGGCCTCCGGAGAGGCTCGCGATCGGGATGCGCACGCTCGGGATGCGGATGGAGAGCGTGTCCAGCAGTTCGCGGGCCCGCTGCTCCATCGTGACCTCGTCGATGATGCCGCGGTGCAGCAACTCACGCCCGAGGAAGAGGTTGCCGACGACATCGAGGTTGTCGCACAGCGCGAGGTCCTGGTAGACCGTCGCGACGCCGAGTCCCTGGGCGTCGTGCGGCTTGTTGATGCTGACCGGCTTGCCGTTCCACTCGATGACACCCTCATCGATGGGATGCACACCGGCGATCGTCTTGACCAGCGTGGACTTTCCGGCGCCGTTGTCGCCGACCAGGGCGACCACTTCTCCGGCGTGGACCTCCAGCTCGACATCGGTGAGGGCCTGCACCGCACCGAATCGCTTGGAAACTCCGCGCAACGCCAACACGGGCGTAGCGGACACGTGAACCATCTCCTTCGCCGCCTGACCGGCGGGGATGCCGCGCTTGGGGTAAGGCGCGGAGGGGTTGTGCTCGCGACACTCAGCTCGTAGCACTCGACTGACGAGTTGTGCCGTAAGCACCGATTTACTAGTCGAACATGCGCGCGGCCGATGCCTCTTGGCAACGGCAGCGTCCGCCATGCTTCCGTCCGGTGCCCGCCCCGCAGCGGGGTATGAAGGCGGTGCGGGCACCGGACAGGCTCTGTGCCTGCCGTCGGGGCGGGTCCGTGGAAAGGACGCGCCCCGAGGCTCAGGCGGATTACTGCAGGCCGGCCGTCTTGCACTTGGCGGCGTAGTCCGCGGTGCAGATCTGGGCGACGGTGTACAGACCGTCCTTGACGACCGTGTCGTTGATGTTCTTCACGGTCACCGAGACCGGGGTCAGCAGCTTCGCCTGGACCTTGTCGCCGGAGCCGCTGGTGACCTCGGTGTCGGCCAGGGACTTGATGTCCTTGCCCTGGAGCAGGTTGACCGCGAGCTCGGCGGCGTTGTCGGCCTCCGGCTTGTAGGCCTTGTAGACCGTGGCGGACTGGGTACCGGCGACGATCCGCTGGATGGCGGCGAGCTCGGCGTCCTGACCGGTCAGCGGGATGGTGCTGATACCTGCGCCCTTGAGGGTGTTGGCGATACCACCGGCCATGCCGTCGTTGGCGGCGTAGACGCCCGCGATGTTCTTGGCGCCCAGCTGGGTGATGGCGGCGGACATCTTCTGCGCCGCGACGGTGTCCTTCCAGAGGCCGGACTGCTCGTAGGCGATGTCGACCTTGCCGTCGAGGACCTTGTGCGCGCCTTCCTTGAACTGCGCGGCGTTCGGGTCGGCGTCGTCACCGTTGATCATGACGACCTTCGACTTGGTGGTCGCCTTGGAGCCGAGCGCGTCCAGCAGGGCCTGACCCTGCAGCTCGCCGACCTTGACGTTGTCGAAGGAGACGTACGCGGAGACCGGGCCCTGGGCCAGACGGTCGTACGCGACGACCTTGACGCCCTTGCTCACCGCGGACGCGATGGAGGACTTGATGGCGGCCGAGTCCTGCGCCGAGACCACGATCACCTTGACGCCCTTGGTGACCATGCTGCTCATCTGCTGGGCCTGCTTGGCCGGGTCGGCCGCGGCGTTGGCGTAGGAGACGGTGCAGTCGCTGCACAGCTCCTTGACCTTCGCCTCGAAGTACGGCTTGTCGAACTTCTCGTACCGCGCGGTGACGTTGTCGGGCAGGAGCAGGCCGATCGACTTGCCGCCCGAGCCGGAGCTGCTGCTGTCGCTGGCGTTGTCGTCGTCGCCGGCCTTGCCACAGGCCGCCGCAGAGACGGCGAGCGCCGAGATCGCGACGGATACGGCCACACGACGCATGAGCGTGTTCACTTTTGAAACCTCCCTGACGAGGCCGCGTCGTTGCGGCCGAGGTGGCTGGAAGTCAACTCGGCCACACGTGCGACGTCAAGAAGTAAATACTTAACGAGATGGCAACGACCTCCTGCGTTATCTAAGTGAACGCAGGTGCCGCCGCATGCAGCGTGCTGTCCAAAAGGGTCGAATCACCCATCTCGCTGAGGGCGAGGGCGAGTGCTCCGAGCACCTCCGCGCGACCTCCAAGTGCCCCTGGAAGCACGGACAGTTGACGTGCCGCACTGGGGATCGCATAGCGGCCGACGGACTCCCTGATCGGCCCGAGCACCAGCTCACCGGCCTCGGCGAGATCACCGCCCAGGACCACTCGGCTCGGGTTGAGCAAGTTGCAGAGATTGGCGACTCCACTGCCGATGTGTCGGCCGACGTCGGCGATCACCCGACGACAGCCAGGATCTCCGTCCCGTGCGAGTCGAACAACGCCTTCCATGGTCAGGTCGGTGCCGTGGCTGGACTGGAGCAGCGGGAGCACATAGCGCGCGGCCGCGAAGGTCTCCAGACAGCCGCGGTTGCCACAACGGCAGACGGGGCCGGACTCATCAAGAGTAATATGCCCGATTTCTCCCGCTGTGCCACCCGGGCCCCGGTAGATCTTGCCGCTGATGACCAGCCCGGCGCCCACACCGCTCGCGACCTTGATGTACGCCAGGTCCCTGACCCCCCGGCCGCTGCCCCAGACCAGCTCACCGAGGGCACCGAGGTTGGCGTCGTTGTCCACGTGCACGGGCACGCCGAGGCGCCCCTGGAGCTCCTCGGCAGGCTTGGTGCCGATCCAGCCCGGCAGGATGGCGGAGGAGCCCAGGGAGCCGGATTCCAGGTCGATCGGGCCGGGGACACCGAGGCCCACCCCGGCGATCTTGGAGCGGTCCACTCCGGTCGCCTCGATCAGCCGGTTGACCAGCTGCTCCGCCCGGTCGAAGCCCTGAGTGGAGGAGGCGTCCACGTCCAGCGGTTCGGACTCCTCGGCGAGCACCTGGTGGGCGAGGTTCCCGACCGCGACACGCAGATGGGTGTGCCCGAAGTCCACCCCTATGACGATGCCGGCGTCACCGCTCAGCGAGACCGCACGGGCCCGCCTGCCACCCGCCGAAGTCGGCGTGACCTCGACGGTTCCGCCGTCCTTGAGCTCGCGGACGATGTTGGAGACGGTTGCCGCGGACAGTCCCGTGGTCCGCGCGATCTCTGCCTGCGTGAGCGACCCGGCCAGCCGGACGGCACGTACGACCCGTTCCAGGTTGGCTCGGTGCAGCGACGACTGCGACCCCGGAGTCTCCACGACGACCTCCTGCGCGCGGGACCGCATCGATGAGGCCCCGTCTATGTCCAACTAGTGAACTCTAAGCTGAGCCGTTCGGGTCGCCTCCCGTCAAGAGGTTGAACAGTATCCGGGGCGTAGGGCACGCGTGAGCGCACCGTCACCGGGACCGGGAACGGTGCGCTTGCGTGCGCTCGCGGAGCGCTACTTCAGGGTCGCCGAGGTGAGGCCCGCCTGTACCTGACGCTGGAAGGACAGGTACACCACCAGCATGGGGATCATCGCGATGGTCACCCCCGCGAAGAGCACCGGAAGGTCCGAGGCGTACCCCGTCTGCTGCTGGAGCTGGATGAGGCCCTGGGTGAGCACATAGCGCTCCGGATCGTCGCCGCTCTGCGGCTGCATCAGCACCGTCGGCAGGATGAACTGGTTCCACTGGCCCAGAGTGTTGAAGATGCCGACGCTGATCAGTCCCGGCTTCGCCATCGGCAGCATCACCTGGAAGAAGGTCCGGGTGTGCGAGGCGCCGTCGAGGACCGCGGCCTCGAAGACCGCCGTGGGCAGCGTCCGGAAGAACGCGTGCATGAAGAACACCGTGAACGGCATCGAGTAGGCGACATACACCAGGATCAGCCCCTGGTAGGTGTTCAACATGTCCAGCCGTTTCACCATGAAGAACAGCGGGACCAGGGCCAGGAACACCGGGAACATCGCGCCCGCGACGAAGAAGAAGTACAGGAACCTGTTGCCCCAGAACTGGTAGCGGGCCAGGACGTAGGCGGCCATGGAGCCGAGCAGCATCGTCAGCGGCACCGAGAAGACCAGCACGATGACGGTGTTCAGGAAGTAGTCGCCGATGCCCTTGTCCCAGGCCCGTCCGAAGACGTCGAGGGACCAGTTCTGTGGCCAGCCGAAGGCCGAACCGCCGATCTGGGCGTCGGTCTTGAAGGAGCTGAGCACCAGCCACAGCAGTGGCAGCACGATCAGCAGGGCCCACAGCGCGAGGAAGCCGTGCGAGAAGACGTTCAGGACGACGCCCTCGCTGCGCTCGCTGTCGCGGGCCGGGGCCGTGCCCGTGGCCCGCTGCGCCGGGACGGCCGCGGTCTCCTTGATGGGTGCGCTCATCGTCGTATCTCTCCCGCTCAGAACTCGACGCGGTCGCGGCGGGTGGCACGCAGCATGACCACGGACAGGACCAGGGTGAGCAGCAGCATGACGACGCCCATCGCGCAGGCGTATCCGCTCTTGCCGAAATACTGGAAGTTGCGCATCATCACCGTCGACATCACGTCGCTGTGATGGTCGGGGCCGCCGCCGTAGGCGCCCATGTTCTGGGTCATCGACGAGACCAGCACGAACATGTCCATCGCGACGATGCCCAGATAGACCCAGGCGGTCTGCACGGTGTCCCAGAGCAGCGGCAGGGTGATGCGGAAGAAGGACTGGTTGCGGCCCGCGCCGTCGATGAGCGCGGCCTCGTAGATGTCCTTCGGGATGGACTGCATGGCCGCCGAAAACAGCACCAGGTAGAAGCCGACCCCGTGCCACACCACGGCGATGAGCAGCATCCACAGCACCAGGTTGGGCTCGTTGAGCCATTCCATGGGGTTCTCGGCGTCGACCAGCCCGAGTTTGATCAGGAATCCGTTGAGCAGACCGCCGCTGTCACTGCGGTACACCGCGTTGAACAGCACGGCGACGATCGCCAGCGACAGCACCTGGGGAAAGAAGTACACGACTTTGTAAATCTGCGATCCGGCGACTCCGCGCACCCCGCCGGCCTTGCTGCGCCCGCCCGCGTTCAGCATGAACGCGAAGAACAGGGAGAGCAGAATGGTGATCACCGGGATGAAGATCAGGAACAGGATGTTGTGCCAGATGGCCTGCACGAAGACATCGTCCTGGATCAGCGCCTTGTAGTTGTCCAGACCGATGAACTTGAACGTCTGCGACTGCCCTTTCCAGTCGGTCAGCGAATAGCCGAACGTCTGGACATACGGCCAGATCACGAAGATCACGTAGAGCGTCACGGGAACGAAGAGAAATCCCGCGACAAACCTGTACTGCCCTTTGCGCATTGGCGATTCCTGCCCCTGGTGTCCTCCCCCGGGCCGGAGCGCTCCGGCCCGGGAAACGGCGTTGCGGTCAGTCCCGGTGGTTCTTCTTGGAGGCCGGGTCCTTGGCCTGCTTGTCGACCGCGGCTTGGGCCCGCTTGAGCCACTCCTTCGGCTGGATGCGCTTGGCCATCAGCTCGTTGGACGCTGCCTCGATGGCGGCGCCCATCTCGCTGTACCACTCGGTGTACAGGTAACGGAAGGTGTCGTCACCGGCCGCCTTCGAGGCCTCGACGGTGGACTGGGTGCCCGGCCGCAGCTTGACGCCCGGATCGACGCCGTCCTTGAGGATGGTGAGGGAGTTGGCCTCCTTGGCGAAGAGGGTCGACCACTCCTTGGAGAGCATGCGCCGCATGAACTCCTTGGCACCCGGCAGGTTCTTGGCCTTCGCCGGGATGATGAAGGGCTCCCCGGAGCCGGCCCGGATCGCCTCGAAGGGCAGCGCGCTGTCGGGCAGCAGCGGCATCGGCATGAACTTCATGTCGAAGTCTGACGGCGTCTGCTTCAGCTGTTCGTTCTCCAGCCAGGAGCCGCAGGTGATGAAAGCGGCCTTGTACTGGTTCCAGCGGGTCTGGGACTCGGTGTGGGTCAGGCCGTTGGTGCCCGGCATCAACAGGCCCTTCTCCACGACCTCGTAGATCGCCTCGACGCCGGCCTCGGCCGCATCCGAGCCGACGAAGGCCTTCGGGTCCAGGTTGTCGATCGCCTTCATGGCGTCCAGACCGCCCTTCTTGGCGATCAGGTCCATGATGGCGACGTTGATGTAGTACGGGTACTTGCCCTGGTGGGCGAGGCCGCCGATGCCCTGCTTCTTGGCGTCCTGACAGACGGCGAGGAAGTCGTCCCAGGTCTTGGGCTCCTCCCAGCCCTTCTCCTTGAAGAGCTTGCCGGAGTACCACAGGCCCCAGACGGTGTAGATGTAGTTGAGGGCGACGACCTTGCCGCCCTGGAGCCCCGCGTCGAGGGTGCCGGGGATGATGAGGTCGCGGACCTTCTTGCTCGGGTCGTCGACCGCGGGTGCGTCCAGGACCTCGGCGAGGTCGAGCAGCTGCCCGTTCTTGTAGAGGACGTCGACCTTGATCTGCTGAGCGCCTGAGTCGTCGACGATGTCCGGCGGGTTGCCCGCGTTGAACCGCGGTTGCAGCTTTCCGGTGATCTCCTGGGTGCCGGTGTGGGTGGAGGTGATCCCGAGCTTCTTCTGGAAGTCGGCCTCCCAAGCCTTGGCGTAGTCGTCGCCATAGCCGCCCTTGAAGATCACGACGTCGAGCTTGCCGCCCTTCGCCGCGCCGAAGGGGTTCTCCTTCGACGTGGCGCCCTTGGTGCTGTCGTCGCTCGAATCGTCGCCCCCGCCGCTGGCGCAGGCGGACAGAAAACCGGTCGCGGGAACGGCGGCCAGTCCGAGTGCGGCGGACCGCTTGATCAGATCTCGGCGGCCGACACCGTGTTCACCGTGACTGTCTGCGGAAGTGGATCCCATGCTCAAGTCCTCGCCTTCTCCAGGACTCAGGCGGTGAACCGGATCCTCCCCGGCACCGCGGTCAGGTCAAGCAGGTTCGTGCAGGAGGTTCGTGCAGGAGGAGTGAATTGCCGACAGGTATAGTCCACTTCCGGTCGGCGGAGCAAGATCGAATGCAAGGTTGGTCATGGGTCTTTTCCGAGTTGAGACCTCGCGGAAATATGAGCGCCCTGTGCGAAGCTTGCCGGAAAAATCCGCGACAAAGGCCCCGAATGCCGCAGCCAACACCCTTGACATCACTGTGCACTTGGGCCACTACTGATCCTTGCACGGAATTGGTGACAACGTTGTCCGTCCTCGTGCAGGGAGGGTACTCGCCGATGGCTCGGTACAGAACTCGGCTCAGACGGAGTACGGCGGTCGTGATCACGGCCGCCTTTTGCGTGACAGTGGGCTCGCAGGGCGCGGCGGTCGCCCTGCCCGACGCTCCCGCCCCGGCCGACCTGGGGTTCTCCTCCTCGTTCGAGGCGGGTGACCCGGCCCCCGACTGGGTCAGCAGCGTCGACGGCGGTAAGGCCTCCGGTGTCGACGGCGGCTACCGCACCGGCATCCCCGGCAACGTCACCGACCAGGTCACCGACGTCCGGGCGAGCGCGGAGAACACCGGCGGCGGTGAGGTGAAGGAGAACCTGGTCGACGGTGAGCCCGGCACCAAGTGGCTGTCCTTCGAGCCCACCGGCTGGGCCGAGTTCGACCTGGCCAAACCGCTCAAGGTGGTGACCTACGCGCTGACCTCGGCCAATGACTTCGCCGAGCGCGACCCCAGGGACTGGACCCTGAAGGGCTCCACGGACGGCAAGGACTGGAAGACCCTCGACACCCGCTCGGGTGAGTCGTTCGACGAGCGGTTCCAGACAAAGTCGTACGACATCCAGGATCCGGCCGAATACCAGCACTTCCGGCTGGACATCACGAGGAACAACGGCGCCTTGGGCATCCTCCAGCTGGCCGATGTGCAGTTCTCCACGGGCGGTGCCGACGCGCCGGTACCGCCGGACATGCTCTCGCTGGTCGACCGCGGTCCGAGCGGATCGCCCACCGCGAAGGCGGGCGCCGGGTTCACCGGAAAGAGGGCTCTGCGTTACGCCGGGCGGCACATCGCCGACGGGCGGGCCTACTCGTACAACAAGGTCTTCGACGTGAACGTGAGGGTCGACCCGCTGACCCGGCTGTCGTACCGGATCTTCCCGTCGATGGCCGATGGCGACCGCGACTACGACGCGACGAACGTGTCGGTGGACCCGGCCTTCACCGACGGCACCTTCCTGAGCGACCTCGGGGCGCGTGACCAGCACGGATTCGCGCTCTCGCCGCAGGGACAGGGTGCCGCGAAGGTGCTCTATGTCAACCAGTGGAACAACGTGCTGTCACGGATCGGGTCGGTCGCGGCCGGGAAGACCGTCGACCGGATCCTCCTCGGGTACGACTCCCCGAGCGGGCCGGCGAAGTTCCGGGGCTGGCTGGACGACGTGACGCTGGAGCGGGCCGCGCCGGAGAAGCCCAAGACGCATCTGTCCGACTACGCGCTCACGACCCGCGGCACCAACTCCAGCGGCGGCTTCTCGCGCGGCAACGACTTCCCGGCGACGGCCGTGCCGCACGGCTTCAACTTCTGGACGCCGGTGACCAACGCGTCCTCGCTGAGCTGGCTCTACGACTACGCGCGGGCCAACAACGCCGACAACCTGCCGACGATCCAGGCGTTCAGCGCGAGCCATGAGCCGAGCCCGTGGATGGGTGACCGGCAGACCTTCCAGGTGATGCCGTCCGCCGCGGCCGACACCCCGGACACCGGCCGGGACGCGCGGGAGCTGGCCTTCCGGCACGAGAACGAGACCGCGCGGCCGTACTACTACGGGGTGCGGTTCGAGAACGGGCTGAAGGCGGAGATGGCACCCACCGACCACGCGGCGACCCTGCGCTTCACCTTCCCCGGCGACGACGCGAGCGTGCTCTTCGACAACGTGACGGACCAGGCGGGGCTCACGCTCGACGAGGAGAACGGGACCTTCAGCGGCTACTCGGACGTGAAGTCCGGGCTGTCGACGGGGGCGACCCGGCTGTTCGTGTACGGCGTCTTCGACCGGCCCGTGCAGGAGGGCACGTCGAGCGGGGTCAAGGGGTACATGCGCTTCGACGCCGGGTCCGACCGGACGGTCACCCTGCGGCTGGCCACCTCGCTCATCAGCCTCGACCAGGCGAAGGACAACCTGCGCCAGGAGATCCCGGACGGAACGTCCTTCGACGAGGTCAAGCGCGGCGCCCAGCGCGTCTGGGACCGGATCCTCGGCAAGGTCGAGGTCGAGGGTGCGACGCAGGACCAGCTGACCACGCTGTACTCCAGCCTGTACCGGCTGTACCTGTACCCCAACTCGGGCTTCGAGAAGGTGGGTTCGAAGTACCAGTACGCCTCGCCCTTCTCTCCGATGCCGGGTCCGGACACCCCTACGCACACCGGCGCGAAGATCGTGGACGGCAAGGTGTACGTCAACAACGGCTTCTGGGACACCTATCGGACCACCTGGCCGGCGTACTCACTGCTGACGCCCTCTCAGGCGGGCGAGATGGTCGACGGGTTCGTCCAGCAGTACAAGGACGGCGGCTGGACCTCCCGTTGGTCCTCCCCCGGGTACGCGGACCTGATGACCGGCACCTCCTCGGACGTCGCCTTCGCGGACGCGTACGTCAAGGGCGTGGACTTCGACGCGAAGTCGGCGTACGACGCGGCCCTGAAGAACGCCACGGTCGTGCCGCCCTCGTCGGGCGTGGGCCGCAAGGGCATGGAGACCTCGCCCTTCCTCGGCTACACGAGCACCGACACCCACGAGGGCCTGTCCTGGGCGCTGGAGGGGTATCTCAACGACTACGGCATCGCGCGGATGGGCCAGGCGCTGTACAAGAAGACCGGCGACAAGCGCTACAAGGACGAGTCGGAGTACTTCCTCAACCGGGCCCGGGACTATGTGAACCTCTTCGACACCAAGGCAGGTTTCTTCCAGGGGCGCAGCGATACGGGTGAGTGGCGCGTCGAGTCCTCGAAGTACGACCCGCGCGTCTGGGGCTACGACTACACCGAGACCAACGGCTGGGGCTACGCCTTCACCGCCCCGCAGGACAGCCGGGGTCTCGCCAACCTCTACGGCGGCCGCGGCGGCTTGGCGGAGAAGCTGGACGAGTACTTCGCGACCCCGGAGACGGCCTCGCCGGACTTCGTCGGCTCCTACGGCGGTGTCATCCACGAGATGACGGAGGCGCGGGACGTCCGGATGGGCATGTACGGGCACTCCAACCAGGTCGCCCACCACGTCAATTACATGTACGACGCGGCCGGGCAGCCCTGGAAGACGCAGAAGAACGTCCGGGAGGTGCTCTCGCGCCTGTACGTCGGCAGCGAGATCGGCCAGGGCTACCACGGCGACGAGGACAACGGCGAGCAGTCGGCCTGGTACCTGTTCTCGGCGCTGGGCTTCTACCCGTTGGTGATGGGCAGCGGCGAATACGCGGTCGGCTCACCGCTGTTCACCAAGGCGACGGTCCATCTGGAGAACGGCCGGGACCTGGTGGTCAGGGCGCCGAAGAACAGCGCACGGAACGTGTATGTGCAGGGCCTGAAGGTCAACGGCCATACGTGGACGTCGACTTCGCTCCCGCACTCGATGCTGTCCCAGGGGGCCGTCCTGGACTTCGACATGGGTCCGCGGCCCTCGAAGTGGGGCACGGGGAAGAACGCGGCCCCGGTGTCGATCACCCAGGACGACGAGGTACCGACACCTCGCGCCGACGTGCTCGCCGGTGACGGGGCGCTGTTCGACAACACCTCGGCGACGGACGCCACCGTGACCTCGGTGGATCTGCCGGTGTCCGGACCTGTCAAGGGCATCCAGTACACGGTGACCTCGGCCGCGGACCACACGAAGGCACCGACCGGCTGGACGCTCCAGGGATCGGACGACGGGACCACGTGGAAGACCCTCGACCGGCGGTCGGCGGAGTCCTTCGCATGGGACCGGCAGACACGGGCGTTCACCGTGGGATCCCCGGGTACGTACGGGAAGTACCGTCTGGTGCTCGACGGCGAGGCGGTCGTGTCGGAAGTCGAACTGCTCGCCTGAGCAAGGGCGTTGGGGGTCTCATGCAGGGTGTCGATCCGGCCTGGCTGCCAGACGGTGCGTTCCGGCCGATCGGCACCCGGCGGACGCTGATCCGCGGCTCGGGTCCGCTGGTGGACACGGTGCACGGGGAGGTGGCGCAGGCCTGCCGGCGGTTCGGCGGAAGCGTGTCGCGCGAACTCGGCCCGCACGACCTGGTGTTGGAGCTGGCCGGTGACGACGACTCCGAGGGGTTCACCTATGCGCGCGGTGACGGGTGTACGACCGTCACCGCGTCCGGTGCGCGAGGGCTGCTGTACGGCCTCTTCCACGTCGTCCGGCTCGGGGAGGCGGCGTTCCTCGGCGAGGCCCAACCCGAGTCACATCGCCCCGAGTTGGCGCTCCGGATGCTCGACCACTGGGACAACGTGGCCGTGCATCCGGTCATGGGCCAGGTGGAGCGCGGGTACGCCGGTGGGTCGCTGTTCTGGGAGGACGGGCGGGCGCGCGCCGACCTGGAGCGGGTGCGGGCGTACGGCAGGCTGCTGGCGGCCTGCGGGATCAACGCCGTGGCCGTGAACAACGTCAACGTGCACGCGGCGGAGGCGCGGCTGCTGACCGACCGCCTCCATGAAGTGGCCGATATCGCGGGCGCGTTGAGGCCGTACGGGATTCGCACCCATCTGTCGGTGACCTTCGCCTCGCCGGTCGTGCTGGGCGGGCTGGCGACGGCCGATCCGCTCGACGAGGCCGTGCGGGCCTGGTGGGACGAGGCGGCCGCGCGGGTGTACGCCGTGATCCCCGACTTCGGCGGGTTCGTGGTGAAGGCCGACTCGGAGGGGCAGCCGGGGCCGTTCGCGTACGGGCGCAGTCATGCGGACGGCGCGAACATGCTCGCCGCCGCGCTCGCGCCGTATGGCGGCACCGTTCACTGGCGGGCCTTCGTCTACGACCACCACCAGGACTGGCGGGACCGCTCGACGGACCGGGCGCGGGCCGCGTACGACCATTTCGTGCCACTGGACGGGGAGTTCGCCGACAACGCCGTCCTCCAGGTCAAGCACGGGCCGATGGACTTCCAGGTACGGGAGCCGGTGTCACCGCTGATCGGGGCGATGCCGGGGACGCGGCTGGCCGTGGAGCTGCAGGCGACGCAGGAGTACACCGGGCAGCAGCGGCATGTGTGCTGGCTGGGGCCGATGTGGAGCGAGGTGCTGCGGTTCGGGATCGCCGGGGAGACGTCGGTCGGCGCCCTTGCTCGCGGTGGGCTCGTGGCCGTGTCCAACGTCGGCGACGATCCGTTCTGGACCGGGCATCCGCTGGCCCAGGCCAACCTGTACACGTTCGGGCGGCTGGCCTGGGAGCCCGGTGCGGATCCGCATCAGGTCCTCGACGAATGGATCCGGCTCACGTTCGGAGACGGACCGGCGGCGGGGGTGCGAGCAGTGTTGACGGGATCATGGCGAACGTACGAGAAGTACACCGCTCCCCTGGGCGTGGGCTTCATGGTGCAGCCGGGGCACCACTACGGGCCGAGCGTCGACGGGTACGAGTACAGCCCCTGGGGCACCTACCACTTCGCGGACCGCGACGGCGTCGGTGTCGACCGGAGCGTGGCGAGCGGGACCGGGTACGCGGGGCAGTACGCCAAGCCGTGGGCCGAGGTGTACGAGTCCACCGAGAGCTGCCCCGACGAGCTGTTGCTGTTCTTCCACCACGTGTCGTACGGGCACATGTTGAAGAGCGGCAAGACGGTGATCCAGCATATCTATGACACACACTTCGAGGGTGTGGAGGAGGTGGAGGCGGCCCGGGAGGTGTGGGCCTCGCTGGCGGACCTCGTGGACGCGGCGCGCCACGCGCGGGTCGCGGAGCGGTTCGAGGAACAGCTCCGCAGTGCCCGCGAGTGGCGCGATCAGGTCAACAGTTACTTCTTGCGGAAGTCGGGGGTGCCGGACGAGCGAGGGCGGACCGTCTACTGACGGCGGAGGATCGCGACGCCCCTGGGGTCGAGGGTGAGTGGGGCGCCCGCCTCCGTCTGTTTCCCGGTGAGCAGGTCGGTGGCCGTCTCGTGGACCGTCAACTCGGCTGCCACCGCCATGTGGTTGAGGAGGAACAGCAGGCGGGTGCCGTCCGGGGCGACCCTGGTCGCGGTCTCCAGGCCCTCGTGCCCGGCATACGGGCCGATCAGGTCGTGGCGGGACAGGACACGGCGGACCACCTGGTCGACGCCGGGCTGGTCGAGGGCGGTGGCGACGTACCAGCCCTCGCCCTGCCCGTAGTGGTTGCGGGTCACGGCGGGAGTCCCCGCGTAGAAGTCGGTGCCGTATGTGGCGACCGTCTCGGCGCCTCGGAGCCGCACGATCTCGAAGACGAGCCGCCCCTCGGACGCCAGCTCCGGGACGGGCTGGGCGAACTCCGGTGCGCGGGAGTCCCATTCGTCGATCCGGATGCCCATGAGGGGGGCGAGGGGGCCGGGGACGTCGGTGAGGAAGGCGCGGTCGTGTTCGTCGACGCGGCCGGAGAGGAAGGTGGTCAGGACCGTACCGCCGCGTTCCGCCACCGCTTCCAGGCGGGCGGCGAGGTCGCCCTTGACCATGTGCAGGACGGGGGCCAGGACCACGTCGTACGAGGTGAGGTCGGCGGTGTGCGGGACGACGTCCACGTCGGCGCCGGCCTCCCGGGCGGCGCGGTAGTAGGCGTGCACCACCTCCTGGTACCTGACCAGCCGCGAGGGGCCGTCGGAGATCTCCAGGGCCCACCAGCTGTCCCAGTCGAAGAGCAGGGCGGTTCGGGCGGGGGTGCGGGCGCCGAGGGAGGCGCCGCCGAGCAGCTCCAACTCCTCGCCCAGCGCGGCCACTTCCTCGAACACTCGGGTGTCGTCGCGGCCCGCGTGGCCGATGACCGCGCCGTGGTACTTCTCGCAGGCGCCGCGGGAGGCGCGCATCTGGAAGTAGAGGGCCGCGTCGGCGCCATGGGCGATCGCCTGGAAGGTGGCCAGGCGCAACTCCCCCGGTCTGCGCAGGGGGTTGACGTCACGGCAGGCCGTTGTGGACGGGGTCTGCTCCATCAGCCAGAAGGGGGCGCCGTCCTTGAGTCCGCGCATCAGGTCGTGGGCCAGGGCGGGCCAGGTCGGCGGGGCGTCGACGGGCGGGTAGCTGTCCCAGGACGCGAAGTCGAGATGGGGCGCCCAGCGGTGGTAGTCGAGGGGGCGAAACATACCCATGAAGTTGGTCGTGACGGGGGTGACCGGATCATGGGCGCGGATCACCTCCTTCTCGGCGAGGAAGCAGCCGAGCAGTGCGTCGGTGGTGAAGCGGAAGTAGTCGAGCGTGATGCCCTGGAAGGCGGTGTGGTCGGGGCCCCGCCAGTGCTCAGTGAGGGCGCTCGGCGGCTCGATCTCGCCGAAGTCGGTGTAGCGGTGCGACCAGAACGTCGTCCACCAGGCGTCGTTGAGAGCGTCCAGGGTGACGTACTTGTCCCGCAGCCACTCACGGAACGCCCCGGCGCACAGCTCGCAGTAACAGACCCCGCCGTACTCGTTGTTGATGTGCCAGGCGAGCAACGCCGGGTGGTCCGCGTACCGTTCGGCGAGCCGCGCCGCCATCTCCGCGGCGAGTCTGCGGTACGCCGTTGAGCTGGGGCAGAAGTTGTGACGCTGGCCGTAGCGGTGCCGACGGCCCTCGAAGTCGGTGCGGTTGACCTCGGGGTACTGGCGCGCGAGCCAGGGCGGGAGGGCGGCCGTGCCGGTGGCCAGGCAGACCTGTCGGCCCTCGGCCGCCGCACGGTCGAGGATGCGGTCGAGGACCGTGAAGTCGTAGGTGTCCTCGGCGGGTTGGGTGAGGGACCAGGAGAAGACGCCGACGGTGAGGGTGTCGATGCCTGCCCGGGTGAACAGGCGGTGGTCCTCGTCCCAGACCTCCTGCGGCCACTGCTCGGGGTTGTAGTCGCCGCCGTACGGGATCTTGGAGCTCGACGGGCTCATACGGTGAAGTCCTCCTGGGTCTCGGCGATCACCGGACGGCTGCTGTGCAGCAGGGACAGCAGCAGCGGGGCGGCCAGCAGCGCGGGCAGGGCCTCGGTCAGTACGGCGGTCCCGGCGGCGGTCAGGACGAGCAGCGAGGCGGCGCCGAGGGTGGCGCGGCCGCGCCGGAACAGGAAGTACGCGGCGAGGCGGGCGGTGTCCCTCGCGCGAAAGGCGAAGAGAGCGGTGAGCACCAGCGCGTGCGCGCCCCAGAGGAGGGAGGCGGCACCGATCGCCGCGAGCAGCACCGCCCACCAGCCGGGCAGGCCGGTGGCGGAGAAATGGGTGAGCGTGAAGGCGATCACCGTGAGCCAGGCCAGCAGCGGGGCCCACAGCCTGAGCGACGGAAGCGCGTTGAGGCGCCAGCCGCGCCAGTAGGTCCGGGCCGGGTGGAGGTCGGCGAGGTCGCGGTCGCGGTGGTGGAGGGCGTACAGGGCGGCGGCCGTCGCCGGGCCGAGGGGCAGCAGGCATACGGCGGCGAGGGGGAGGTTGGCGGGGTCGGGGCCGATGAGAAGCAGCGCGGCCAGGCCCGGCGAGGCGGCGATGAGCAGGAGGGCCTCGACGGTGACGAGGGTGTGGACGAGGGCCGCGGCTCGGGAGAGGGAGCCCTGTCCGAAGGTGACGGGGGTGCTCACCGGGACTCCCTTCCGAGCAGCCGGCGCTCGTCCCACCACTCCGGTGCTTCCTCCACGACCGGGCTCACCTCGACCAGGGTGACCTCGTGCCGGGCCAACGTCAGGTCCAGTTCGGTCCGTTCGTCCGTCACCGGCAGCCGAAGGTGCTGTCGGCCGGGCTCGGACGCCTCGTGGAGTACGTCGATCTGGTGCGGCTCGGGCGAG
Source organism: Streptomyces sp. NPDC019531 (assembly GCF_044903305.1). Lineage (NCBI taxonomy): Bacteria > Bacillati > Actinomycetota > Actinomycetes > Kitasatosporales > Streptomycetaceae > Streptomyces > Streptomyces sp. NPDC019531. Next base: position 173,945 of record NZ_JBJDQL010000009.1, read on the forward strand.
CGCGGGCTGCCCATCCGCTGCCAGGCGGTACGGGCGTTGCCGTGCTCCTCGTCGACCACGGACCGTCGTACGAACGCCTCCCGCGCGCCCCGCACCGGCACGGACAGGCGCAGCCTGTGCCGCTCGGGACCCGGTGTCTCGCCGCTCGCGTCGACCGGGGCCCAGGCGAGGACGGTCACCCGGCCGTCGGGGTGCCGGGTGACCAGGTGGTCGGCGCCGCGGGTGAGGAGGTCGGGGCCCATGCGGGCCATGAAGGCGTAGAGGTGGTACGTCGGTTTCCGCACCTGTCGGTGGGTGAGCAGGCCGAAGCCGCCGTGGAAGAGCGCGGTCGGCGGTCCGGCCTCCTCGAACATGTCGCTGAAGGTCCAGTACGAGAAGGAGTCGACGTGGTCGCCGCCGCTCGCGAGGACGGGTGCCAGGTAGGCCGCGTGGAAGGCGGTGTCGTGGACCGGGTTGTCCGGGCGGTAGGAGGAATTGAACTCGGTGATGTGGACCGGGAGTTCGGCCAGCCGTGTGCCCTTCAGCCGCTCGCGGGGCGTGGCGAACTGGTCCAGGAGGTGCCGCGCGGGCGCCAGCGTCTGGTGGACACCGAAGGGGACGTGCTGGGCGGGGCCCGAGGTGTAGGCGTGCTTGGACACGAAGTCGACCGGGACATCGCGCTGTTCGGCGAACTCCGCGAAGCGGTCCAGCCACTCGTCCGCTCCGGGTGAGATCGCGGGGCCGCCGACCTGGAGCTCCGGGTCCACTTCCTTCACCGCGGCCGCGGTCACCTCGTACAGCCGGTGGTACGCCTTCTCGTCCGCGCCCTCCCAGAAGTCGGGCAGGTTGGGCTCGTTCCACACCTCGATGGGCCAGGTGCGTACCTCGTCCAGGCCGTAGCGGTCGACGAGATGGGTGAGGGTCGCCTTGACTAACGCCGCCCACTCCTTGTGCGAACGCGGTGGGGTGACATTGCCGCGCCACCAGAAGATCGTCTGTGCCCCCGACGCCAACTCCTCGGGCATGAAGCCGAGTTCGAGGAACGGCCGGATGCCGAGCTCCAGGTAGGCGTCGATGACCTGGTCGACGTACGTGAAGGAGTGCCGGACGTGCCGGGTGCCCTGCCATTCGTAGGGCCGGTACACCCCCATGCCGTCGCTCAGCAGCCCGTGTCCCCGGATGTACCGGAATCCGATGTCACGCTGGAGGAGCTTCAGTGAGTCCTGGTAGTCGCGGCGCAGGGCGAGTTCGGTCCGGCCGGTGCCGACGCAGTGGCGCCAGGCGTCGGAGAGTCGGCCGGAGGGCTCGGCGGGGACGCGGAGGATCACGCGTTCTCCTTCTTGAACCGTTCGTACGCCTTGTTGTGCAGGTCGACGAGCTGATCCATGTTCTTCGCCTTCAACTCGGCGAGGTGCGCGTCCCAGTCGGACATCGGGCGCTTGCCGAGGACGAACTGGAGGGTGTTCTGGATGGCGGTGTCCTTGAGCGGGGTGTCCCAGAGGGTCGCCTGTTCCTGCTCGAAGGACTGGAGCGGGTGGGCCGGGTCGACGGGGAGTTCCTTGCGCTGGGACATGGCGTCCTCGAACTTCTTCTCGTCCGGGCTGAAGGTGGAGGAGACCAGCTCCCAGCTGCCGCCGTAGGTGAACACGCCGTTGAAGAAGCCGTAGTCCTTCTGGAGGTCCTTGGGGGCGTCCGGGTCGGATCCCATCAGCGAAATGCCGGGCTCCAGCGTGTACTTGCCGCCGGACTCGGTGTAAGTGACGCCCTCGACACCCCACTTGCAGAACTTCTGGCCCTCGTCGGAGTACCAGAGCCAGTCCACGAACTGCATCATCGCGACGAAGGTGTCGCTCTTGAGGGCCTTGCTGGAGATCATGATGCCGTTCTCCAGCCGGATGCCGCTCAGCAGGACCGGCCCCGCCGGGCCGAGGGGCACCGGGACCATCTCGATCTTCGCGCCCTTGACCTGCTTGTTCAGGTTGTAACGGTAGTTCTGCACCAGCTCCTGCGGGTTGGCGCTGATCACGTACGACTTCTCCGCGAGCAGCTTCTGCACGGCCTGGTCGTCCTGCTGGGTGAAGCTCTCCGGGTCGAGGAGCTTCTCGGAGACGAGCTTTCTGAGGTACTCCACCATCTGCCGGTAGGCGTCCTGGGTCGCGGTGAAGACGAACTTCTGCGCCTTGGTGTCGAAGCTGAGGTTGTCGTACGTCCAGCCCGCCTTGACGCCGTACGCCTGGCCGAGATAGCGGAACAACGCGCCGCACGGGAACGGGGTGTTGGTGCTCCAGCGGTCGGTCCACGGGTATTTGTCGGGGTACTCCGCCTTGAGCGCCTTGAGGACGTCGTACACCTCGTCCCAGGTCGTGGGGAGGGTCAGTCCGTGCTTGTCGAGGATGTCCGTGCGGAAGGACAGCGAGTAGCCGGACTTGGGCTTCTCGTGCAGGCCCGGCAGGAGGTAGTACTCGCCGTCGGACTGGCGGATGGAGTCGAGTTCGGGCTCCAGGTTCCACTTCTTGACCTTGTCCCGGAAGTTGGGCATCAGGTCGACGTACTTGCTGACCGGGAGGATCGCGCCCGAGGACACGAAGGCGACCTCGCCGGGGTGGTAGGTCTTCGGGATGATGAACGGGGCGTCGCCCGAGCCGATGAGGACGCTGCGCTTCTTCTCGTAGTCGGCCAGCGGGACGTCGAGGGGCTTGATAGTGATCCCGGTACGCTTGGTGACCTCCTTCCAGAACAGCCAGCTGTTCTTGAGGGGGTACACCGGGTTGTCGTTGTGCAGCATCGAGAAGGACAGTGCCTTGGCGGCCTTGAACTGCTGGCCGGCCTGGTAGTCCTTCATCGCGCCGTTCTGCTTCTTGGTCAGGTCCTTGGAGTCGCCGCCCTCGTCGCCGCTGCCGCAGCCGGTGAGGGTGGCGAGACCGATGAAGCCCGCGGCGGCCAGCATCTGACGCCGCGACAGCTCTCCTGCGTTCTTCACGGGAACTCCCTTGGTGCGTAGGTGAGATGAGGGGGGTCAGCCCTTGACCGCGCCGAGCATCACGCCCGAGACGAAGAAGCGCTGGACGAAGGGGTACACGCAGATGATCGGCAGCGCGGTGAGCACGATGGTGACCGCCTGGATGCTCGCGCCGACCTGGCTGAGCTGTGCGTCGGTGGCGCCCGCATTGCCGCCGGTGGTGGCCCCGGCGATCATGTTGCGCAGATAGACGGTGACCGGCATCAGGTCGGAGTGGTCCATGTACAGGAAGGCGCTGAACCAGGAGTTCCAGAAGGACACCGTGTAGAAGAGCACCATGGTCGCCACGACCGCCTTGGACAGCGGCAGCACGATCCTGAGCAGGATGCCGTAGGTGTTCAGGCCGTCGATCTGCGCGGCCTCCTCCAACTCGGTCGGCAGACCTTCGAAGAACGCCTTCATCACCAGCAGGTTGAAGACGCTGATCGCGTTGGGCAGCGCGATCGCCCAGACGCTGTTCTTGAGACCGAGGCTGGTGACCAGGACGTAGTTGGGGATGAGACCGCCGGTGAAGAACATCGTGAACACGGCGATGCCGACCAGCACCCCGCGCCCCTTGAGGTGCTTCTTCGACAGGACGTAGGCGTAACAGGTCGTCAGGACCATGGCGACGACGGTGGCGACGACCGTGTAGAGCACGGTGTTGCCGTAGTTCCGCCAGAACATCGCGTCCTGGAACACGATCTTGTACGTGGTGAGGTTGAACCCCTTGGGCCACAGGGTCACTTCACCGGCCCGGATCTGCCGTTCCCCGCTGAAGGACCGCGCGACGATGTTGACGAAGGGGTACAGGGTCACGACCACGACAAGAGTGAGGATCACCCCGTTGACGCCATGGAAGACCCGGTAGGAACGGCTCGGCTTCACCACAGACTGGTCCCCACTGTGCGGCGCGAGAGCGTGTTGGCGGAGGTGATCAGGACCAGGCCGATGATCGCCTCGAACAGGCCGATGGCGGCCGCGTAGCTGAAGCTGTTGGATTCAACACCCGCCCGGTAGACGTACGTCGAGATCACGTCCGCGGTCGGGTAGGTCAGCGGGTTGTACAGCAGCAGGACCTTCTCGAAGCCGACGGCCATGAACGTGCCGACGTTGAGGATCAGCAGCGTGATCATGGTGGGGCGGATGCCGGGCAGGGTGACGTGCCAGATCTGCTGCCAGCGGTTGGCGCCGTCGATGCGCGCGGCCTCGTACAGGTCCTCGTCGATGGTGGTGAGCGCGGCGAGGTAGAGGATCGTGCCCCAGCCGGCGGTCTGCCAGATCTCGGAGCCGACGTAGATCGTGCGGAACCAGTCGGGTTCCTGGATGAAGCGGATCTCGTCGTGGCCGAACCAGCCGAGGGCGTGATTGACCGGGCCGTCGGTGGCGAGGATCTGCATGGTCAGGCCCGCGACGATCACGATCGACAGGAAGTGCGGGAGATACGTCACGGACTGCACGAACCGCTTCAGGGAACGCCGGCGTACCTCGTTCAGCAACAGCGCGAGGACGATCGGGATCGGGAAGCAGAACGCGAGGGTGAGCCCGCCGAGCCACAGGGTGTTGCGGAACACCTGCCAGAAGGTCGGGTCGCTGAGGAACATGCGCACATAGCGCAGGCCCACCCAGTCCTCGCCGAACATCGAACCGCCGGGTTCGAAGCGCCGGAAGGCGATCACGTTGCCGATCATCGGCAGATAGCGGAAGACCAGGAAGAACAGCAGCGGCAGGACCGCCAGCGAGTACAGCTGCCAGTCGCGGCGCAGGGCCCGACGCCATCCGCCGCGCGGCGCCGGACGGCTGACCGCCGCGGGTGGGTCCTCGACGCTGGATGGTGGAGAGGCCGACTTGATGGATGTGCTCACGCTCGGTCCTCTCAGACGGAGGCACGGAACCGAAACTTTCGAGCTCTTACCGGTAACTTCGCGGCAACTTAGAGGCACCGAGAAAGCGCTGTCAATGGGTCACGCAGGAGATACCTGGGGTGTGAGTGGGGTAGAACAGGGAGGCCAAGTCCCCGTGACCTCCGCAAGTTTCACTGTTTTGACCGACTCATGCGAGGTGTCCTGTGCCTGCGTTCGACCTGCCGACGAGGGAGCTGGAGCGGTACCGTCCCGATGTCCAGGAACCCCCGGATTTCGACGAGTTCTGGCGTGACACTCTGAAAGAGGCGGCGCAGACGGATGTGTTGGTGTCGGTGCGCCCGGCATCGAACGGACTACGGCTGATCGAGACCTGGGACGTCACCTACCGGGGCTTCGCCGGAGATCCGGTGCGCGCCTGGTACAGCAGGCCCGCCGGCGTGCGCGAGCCGCTGCCAGCGGTTGTCGAGTACGCGGGCTACGGCCGCGGTCGCGGACTCCCCCACGAGCGGCTGACCTGGGTGAACGCCGGGTACGCGCATCTGCTGATGGACAACCGCGGCCAGGGCGACCAGTACGGCAATGGCGGTGCGACACCCGATCCGCACGCCTCGGCACCGGGCGGACCGGGTCCGGCGGTGCGGGGCCTGCTGGACCCCCGCGACCACCACTACCGACGGCTGATCACCGACGCGGTGCGCGCGGTGACGGCGGTGCGGGCGCTACCGGGCGTCGACGGGGGACGTGTCGCGGCCGTAGGCAACAGCCAGGGCGGCGGGCTGGCGCTGGCAGTCGCGGGACTGGTGCCGGACCTGGCGGCGGTCCTGGTCACCGCGCCCTTCCTGTGCGGCATCCGACGCGCCCTGGGCCTCACCGACGCCAGCCCGTACGGCGAGATCACCGCGTATCTGTCCGTGCACCGGGGCGCCGAGGAGGCCGCGTATCGCACGCTCGCGTACATGGAGGGCGTCTCCTTCGCGCGGCGCGCTGTCGCCCCGGCCCACTTCGGGGTCGGCCTGCGCGACACGGTGTGTCCGCCGAGCGGGGCGTACGCGGCCTTCAACCGCTACGGGGAGCTGAGCGGCGCGGACCCCCGCAAGGAGATCCGCGCCTATCCGTACAACGGTCACGAGGGGGGCGACGCTGTGCAGGTGCGTCGCCAACTCGACTGGCTGACCCAAGTGTTGGAGCTCAGCTGGTAGCCATCGTGAACACGTGCAAGTCCGTGTTCCGCGGCAGCGTCACGCTCGCGATGGTCTTGCCGTCCGGTGCCGTGAACGGCTTCGTGGCGAAGACGTACGTCGCCACCGGGTCCCGGTCCGCGCCCGCCACGTTGCGGTAGGCGGCCCGGGCGACGACCTCGTTGCCGTACTGGACGGTGCCGCCGCCTCCCCCGACGGTCCAGTCCGTGAAGGCGAGGTCGATCGTGCCGGTGCTGCCGTCTGTGTACGTGACGGTGGCCTGGGACTGCTGGTTGCCGTTGACGGCGCTGCCGACGAAGGACAACTGGCTTACAGGCTTGTCCAGTTGGATGGTCCGTCCGGACGCCGTGGCGTTGTCGGGCCGCCCGCTCGGTGAGTTCGGCCAGGTGAAGGTCAGGCCGTTCACCGTGCCCTGCTTGCCCGGGGTGAGACCCGCCGCCGCCAGTGCCTGGCGGGAGTAACTCCAGCCGCCGCCGTCGTAGTCGGCCTCGTCGTGGTCGCCGGAGTCGTCCGAGATCCCGGTGTTGTCGTAGGCGGCGAGGAGGGTGCCGGGGGCGGCGACCGTGAGGGACACGGGCTGTTCGTAGGCCGTGCCGTTCGAACTCACCGTGATTTGGGCGTCGTAGAAGCCCTGTGGGGTGCTCTCGGCCGAGCTCAGCGTGATCTCCTGCGAGCTGTCGACCACTGTGCCCTCGGCGGGAGTCGCCGTGATGCCCTCGGGTGTCTCGACGTGGAAGCGGACCTCGGGGCCCGTGCCGTCGCCGCTCAGCGACAGCGCGCGGACACCGACCTTCGTGCTGCCGCCCGGTGCGATCGTCGCCGTGGTCGGGCCGACGCCGATCTGGTACGGCTGCTCGCCCGCACGGAAGGACGGCGGCGGGGCCGCGGAGGCACCCCAGGCCGGGTCGGGGGTGCCGGAGAGGGTGTAGTCCAGTCGGCCACCGTCCCGGACGAAGGAGGCCGGGAGCCAAGCGGCTTGACTGGTACGGCCGTTGACCCTGAGTGAGTGGACGTACGGCGAGTCGGCAGCCGCTCCCTGTGCGCGGACGGAGATGTCGTTGGCGCCGGGCCGGTCGATCTCGACGCGCGGGAACAGCGGTGAGGCGAGGACCAGTTCGGACCGGGACGGCACCTGGGGGTACATGCCGAGCGCGGAGAAGACGTACCAGGCGGACATCGCGCCGAGGTCGTCGTTGCCGGGGATGCCGCCCGGCTGGGTGGACCAGAGTTGGCGCATGGCGGCGCGGACGGTCTCCTGTGTCTTGTACGGGGCGCCCGCGTAGGCGTACAGGTAGGGGACGTTGATCGACGGCTCGTTGTCCAGCTCGGACTTGTCGCCGCCGCTGCCGGTGAAGGCCCAGCCGCCGTTCTCGTCGTGGAAGAAGGTGTCGAGGCGCTCAAGGGCCTTGTCTCGGCCGCCCATCGCGGCGAACAGGCCCGCCGGGTTGTGCTGGACCATCCAGGTGTACTGAGCCGCCGTACCCTCGACGAACCCGTTGCCGGTGGCCGGGGTGAAGCCGTTGACCCAACTGCCGTCCGCCTTGCGGTTGGCGATGTAGCCGCCGCTCGGGTCGGCGGCGATGTTGAAGTTGTTCTGCCACCACTGCGATCTCTTCGAGAAGGCCGCCGCTGTGTCCTTCTCCCCTGTCGCGCGGGCCAGTTGGGAGAGCGCGAAGTCGGCGCCCGACATTTCCAGGGTTTCGGCGGCGCCGCCCCAGGCGTTGGAGACGGAGGGCATGTAGTGCAGCTTCAAGTACTTGTCGAGGGAGGGTCGTTGGCCGACGGACAGCACCGGCTTCCCGGCGGACGACAGGTCCTGCTCCGTCGGGACGGTGGCGGCCCTGACGAGGGAGTCCAGTGCGCCGTGCAGGTCGAAGTCCGTGCCGCCGAAGGCGTGGATGCCGGCCAGGGCGATGGGTGAGGGGTCGCCGTTCATGACGTGGGTGCCGCTCGCGCCGTGCAGCCAGCGGTCCCAGACGCCGCCGTTCTGCTCGGCGAGTTCGTAAAGGGACTGGGCGATGTCCGAGCCGGTGCTCGGGTCGAGGAGGGTCAGCAGCTGCACCTGGTCGCGGTAGACGTCCCAGCCGGAGAAGGTGCCGTACTGGGCCCGGTGGCCGCGTCCGAGGGTGTGCACCTCGCCGTCGCCGCCCCGGTATCTGCGGTCGGCGTCACTGATGACGTTGGGGTGCAGGAGGGCGTGGTAGAGCGCGGTGTAGAAGGTGGTGCGCTCGTCGTCGGTGCCGCCGCCGACGCGGATCGCGCGCAGCCGGTCGCGCCAGGCGCGGCCCGCCGCTTCACGCACCGAGTCGAAGGAGCGTCCGGGTGGGTTCTCGGCGGCGAGGTTGGCCTCGGCGCCCGCCCGACTGACGTACGAGATCCCGATCCTGACGCCGACCTGCTCGGTGCCGGGCGCGAACTGGACGTATCCGCCCGCCCCCTTGCCCGCGACGGGCCGCCCGCCCTGCGAGAACCCGCCCGTACCGCCGGACGCCTTGAGTGCACCGGGGCTGAGCCTGTCGTCCTGCCAGGCGCCGGTGGCCGCGAAGGGGCGGTCGAAGTGCGCGGTGAAGTGGACGGTGTAGTAGGAGCGTTGGCCCTCGGGGTCGAGATAGCCGCAGAAGTTTCCGGAGGTGACCGAGCCGGACACGGTCCTGGTCTCCGGGTCGATCTCGACCGTCGAACCGGTCGAGCCCACCTCGGAGTTGGCGGTTCGGAACAGCAGCGAGGCAGGCTTGTCGGCCGGGTAGGTGAAGCGGGCCGAGCCGGTGCGGGCGGTGGAGGTGAGATCGGCGGTGACGCCCGAGGCGAGGCCGACCTTGTAGTGGCCGGGCTCTGCGGTCTCGTCGGCGTGGCTGAAGTCGGCCGCGTACACCGCATCCTTGGTGTCGCCGGCCGGGGACGAGGTGACCTCGCCGGCGAACGGGAAGAGCGGGATGTCCCCGCTGCCGCCCGCACAGCCCGTGCCGGACATGTGCGTGAGGCTGAAGCCGCGGATGCGGGTGGCGTCGTACAGGTAGCCGCCGGGCGCGGCGGTGCGGGTGGCGTCGCCGCGGGTGTTCTCGGGGCTGAAGGAGAACATGCCGAAGGGGGTGACGGCGCCGGGGAAGACGTTGCCGCCGTTCTTCGTGCCGATGAGCGGGTCCACGTAGGCGGTCGGGTCGGTGACGAGACCGGGTGGCGCGGCGGAGGCCGCGAGGGCGGGGGTGGCGCCGGTGACCGTGAGTACGGCCGCCAGCAGCAGGGTCGTAGGACGGAAACGCATGATGCGGCCCCTCCTCCTTCGGACGGGTCGCGCACCACAGGTCGCACAAGCCGCGGGGACAGTAACGTGCGCCACGCGTATCACGGAAGACCGCGTACGGACCGAGTGACATGCGGGGACTTCACCTGACTGGTCCCAGCCACCTCCCCCAACTGATTTGACACCGTTGTCCGTTGGCGCGGTAGGGTCATGTACAGACCACTCGACAACGTTGTCGCGCATCGGGTCGTCACAAGCCATGCACCATCCGCGCCGGCCATCACCCCCCTGCGCCGGCACGGCTCGCGGACCCGGTGGCGCACTGTCCCACCGGGTCCGCCCAGAGCGGAAGGTTCCCTCGTGTGCTGACGGTGACTCAGCCGACCTGACAGGGAAGGGTCGTTGCCGTGTCACCACCGGAGCCGGTGACGACGTAGCCGAACGTCGTACTCTGCCCCGGACTCAACGAGCCGTTCCAGTCCGCGTTGTGGACCATCACGTCCTGGCCCGTGTAGGTGGCGTTGCCGTTCCAGAGACTGTCGACCTTCTGCCCGGTCGGCAGCGTCCAGTCGACCATCCAGCCCAGCATCGGGACGTCACCGGAGTTGGTGACGGTGACCTCGGACTGGTATCCGCCGCTCCAACTGCCCGTGGTCCTACGGGTGGCGGTGCAGGTGCCGGGGACCGGATCGGTCGGGTTGCCTGGCTCATGGATGCCGGTGACCTCGCCGTTGCCGCCGTCGAAGACGACGTCGGAGCAGGAGTAGAAGGTCTCCGCGCTGTCCGAACGCTGCCAGACCATGTAGATGATGTGGCGTCCTGACTTGTTGGCCGGAAGCTGACCGGTCCAGGAGTAGTTGGCCTCGACGGTGCCCGGGCTGCCGTTGAGCGGCGGGTGGTCCACGGAGAGGAAGGGCTGGTCCTCCATGTCGTCCCAGGTGAGGGTCTTGGTCGGGTCGAAGCCGTCCTTGGTGACGTAGACGTAGAACCAACCCGGGTGCGCGGCCCAGGCGTTGTAGGAGAAGTCGACCGTCTTGCCCGAGGTGAGGTGGGTGAGCGGCCAGTCGTTGCGGGGGGCGTTGAAGCCGGTGAAGTTGGTGTTGCCGCCACTGCACAGCTGGCCGTCGGGGACGAAGCCTCGGGTGCGGCCGGCGCCGTCGGAGCGCAGTACGGAGAACCAGTTGTAGAACGGGGTGGTGCCGCTGACGAGTTGGGCGTTCTTGCAGGCCGGGTTGACCGGCTTGATCTCACCAGTGTCGGTCAGCGCGTCCTGCCAGCACAGGAAGGTGCGGCTGGCGGGCTTCATGGGGGTGCCGTGGGCCTCGGCCTCGCCGCCCGCGGTGATGACGAGACTGAGGGCGGGGATGGTGGCGAGCAGGGAGACGAGGACCAGGAAGAGGGCTCTGGGGCGGGTCACCCTCGATAACTTTGTCAGGATCATGACAGTCCAGTCCGTTCCTTGAGGTACGGGCCGTGCGGGTGTGTGGGGTTGCCGTGAGGCGGGAGCGGCACGCGGGCGGGTTCCGGTCCGTCCATGTGGGAGCGCTCCCACCTCACTTCTGCGGAAGGTAGCGGTATGCGGCGCAGTTGTAAACGGGGGGCGCTGGGGTCAATGGCGTGCCGTGGTGTCGCCGGTTCGGGTGGCGGGATCTTCGTACGTACGATCACGGCACGTGACGGCGTCCAGACTGGCGTTCATGGGACCAGGGATGACCACACCGCAGCAGGCCAATGAGGACACCTGGATGTTCCCGCCGACTGAAGGCTGGACCTTCGACCAGGTCAAGGGCTTGGAGCTGCCTTTTGACTGGGAACTCGTGGACGGACGGATCGTGGTTCGAGCACGGACCAAGTTCTGGCACAACCATGTGCGGGACGGGGTGCTGATCGCTTTGAGGGCGGCTCGAACCGAGTTGTACGAGGTCGTGACCGGGCAATTCGTGGTGGTCGACGACCAGAACACACCGAAGCCCGACGTCATCGTGTTCGACCCCCGACAGCTGAGCTTCTTCGACGTCGAGTGCGTTCCGGTGCAGAAAGTCGCCCTCGTCGTGGAAGTCGTCTCCCCCGGCTCACGCCAGGACGACCGCGTACGCAAGCCCGCCCTGTTCGCCGCGAACAAGGTCCCTTTCTACTGGCGCGTGGAACTGGACCGGGACCAGGGGCTCGCGGTGCACGAGTACTGGCTCAACGCGGACACGCTCGCCTACTTCCCCGCGCCGTCCCACCCCGTGCACCACGACAAGCTGGTCACCGAGCTGCCGTTCCCCGTCGAGATCGATCTCGACGCGCTCGTCGGATTCTGATCCCGGGGCTCGGTGACGGTCACACCGGGTAGGCAGCCTGGAAGGCCAGTCGCTCCTCCGCGCCTTCTCCTACGGCGGTCAGCGCGTCGTCGAACTCCAGGAACTCCTCCCACACCGTCCGCCCGCTCGCCTCGGCCAGCCTCCTGACCACGAGGTCCTCCAGCTCCGTGACCCGCTTGTTCTTCCAGATCTTGTCGGCGAGGCTGACCAGCAGGTCTTCGAGGCCGACGTCCGGGAGGGTCCAGGCCGCGTGGGTGGCGGCGAAGCGGGCCAGGTGCGGGGCGACGCCGTGGGCCAGGAGGAGTTCCTGGCCGGTCTTCTCGTGTGCGGAACCGGGTCCTGAGAGTTCGCAGACGTGCGCGGTCTTGCCCACGTCGTGCGTGGCGGCGCCGAACAGCACTGCCTCGCGGTCGAGTTGGAGTGTGGGTTGCTGCCGTGCCAGCCAGTCCGTGAGCTCGTACGCCACCTCGTGCACGAGTCGCAGATGGGCCGCGAGGCGGGGCGGGGCGTCGAGAGTCCGAAGGAGACGGGCCACCGCGTCGGGGAGGGGGCGGGGGCCGGGGTCGTGGAGGGCTCGGTGCAGGAGGTCGGGGATGGTCACGCGGCAAGGGTAGGGGCGGGGGAGGGAGTTGGGCGGTCGGTTCGACGCCACGGTCGGCTCAGTCCTGTCGGCAGGCTGGGGTTCGCGGGTATCTCGCCCGTACGGCAGGATCGGCTCCACCGTCGACTCACAAGCTGGGCGAGCCCGGCCCGCACCGCAGGCTCGGCCCCATGGCCCACTCACTCCACGGCCCGCTCAATCCTGCGGCCGGCTCAGCCCGCGGGCGACGCACCTCCGTGGCGGGATCACCCGCGCGGGCCGGCGCCCTTACGGCATGCGCGGCCCCGCAGCCCCGCAGCCCGCAGCCCGCAGCCCGCAGCCCGCAGCCAGTTCACCCCCTCCAACGACTCACCCCACGCCCCGGCCCGGCCCGGCCCGCCCACTGGTCACTGCTGGGCTGGGCGTGCCGTGGGGCAGAGTTCGACGGTGGGGTCGGGCATGAGGGATGGACACGCCGATTCGCTTCACCACCGGCCTGAAGGCCGATGCACTGCAAATGAATCCCGGTAGCGCCTATGGCACCGGTGGACTCCTCGGCGCTAGCGGCATCGCTGGTCGGCCTTCGCATGTCCCACGTGTCACAGGGGTGTTCAGGGTGAACAGGCCGGCGAGCTGTGCGCTTCAGGATCCGGGTGACCAGGGTAGTCGGGCGGCTACCGGTCTGTTGTGGCCTGTCGCGCAGTTCCCCGCGCCCCTGAGGGGGTTACACCGACGCCGGATTTCCTGTGACCGCTCGCTCCTCCATCTCGGTCTCGGTCGCCGCCGGGAGTTCGATGGTGAACTCCGTTCGGCCCGGCGTGCTGTCCACCCGGATGCCTCCCCCGTGCGCGCCCGTGATCGCGGCCGCGATGGCCAGGCCCAGGCCTGAGCCGCCGGACTTGGCGTCGGCGCGGGAGCGGGAGGTGTCCGCCCTCGTGAAGCGTTCGAAGACCGTGGGCAGGAGGGTCGGTGGGATGCCGGGGCCGTCGTCGCGGACTCGGATCACACAGCGCGTGTCGGCGGCCTCCACCGATGCCACCACCCTTGTGCCGACCGGTGTGTGCATCCGGGCGTTGGACAGGAGGTTGGCCACCACCTGGTGCAGGCGGGCCTCGTCGCCGGTCACCAACGCAGGGGCCTCCAGGCTCAGTTCGAGCTGCCAGTCGTGGCCGCTGCCCGCCGCTCGCGCGTCCCACACCGCCTCGGCGACCAGCGCCGCCAGATCCACCTCGGCGGAGTGGAGGGGGCGGCCCTCGTCGAGGCGGGCGAGCAGGAGCAGGTCCTCCACCAGGCCCGTCATACGGGCGGACTCCGCGGAGACGCGCCGCCAGGCCAGCACCGGCTCGATCCGGTCGGTACCGCGGTTCATCAGCTCGGCGTATCCGGCGATCGAGGCGAGCGGCGTACGGAGTTCATGGCTGGCGTCGGCCAGGAACCGCCGCATGCGCTCCTCGCTGCGCTGCCGCTCGGCGAGGGAGGACTCCACGTGGTCGAGGAGATGGTTGAGCGCGGCGCCGACCTGGCCGGCCTCGCTGTCGGGGTGGGTGTCGCGTGCGGGCACACGGGTCAGGCCGGTGACCTCACCGTGCCCGAGGGGGGCGCGGGAGACCTCGGCGGCGGTGGCGGCGACCCGGCCGAGGGGGCGCAGCTGTCGCCGTATGACCACCGCGCAGACGCAGCCGGCGGCGGCGAGCCCGGCCACGGCGACTCCTGTCTCGATCATCACCAGTCCGCTGATCACGTCCTGGACGTCGTCCATGGGCAGGCCGGTGAGGACCCGGATGCCGCCGTTCACGAGGACGGTGACCCGATAGGTGCCGAGGCCGGGCACGGTCCGGGTGTGCATGGCGCCGTCGGCCCGGACTCCGGCCAGGGCGGTGCGCTGCTCGGCACTGAGGTCCTGGGGAAGGGCGTCCGCGACGACGACGGCCGCGGAGACGATGGCGCCCTTCTCGTCCAGCCGCGCGGAGAGCATCCCGGCGGGCTGCCCGTTCTCCCTCAGGAAGGTCAGGTCGCCCTCCAGGTCCGGGTGCAACGAGGCCCCTCCCAGGGCCCGTTCGGCGATGCCGAGGACGCGGTCGTCCATGTTGCCCATCAGATAGGCGTGCTGGAAGAGCGTGGTGACCAGACCCATCGCGACACAGACGACGACCAGGGTGGTGCTGACGAAGACGAGCAGACGGGTCCGGATGGACCGGCTGCGCATCCGTGTGCTCGGGCGGCGGGTCATCTGCCGTCCTCCGCGGCCCTGATGGTGTACCCGAGACCGCGTACGGTGTGGATCATCGGTGTCCGTCCCCTGTCGATCTTCCGGCGCAGGCCGGAGACGTACACCTCGACGAGGTTTCCGCCGCCGTCGAAGGAGCTGCTCCAGACGCGGTCGAGGATCTGGGCCTTGCTCAGCACCTGGCGGGGGTGTTCGAGCAGCAGGCTGAGCAGGTCGAACTCCTTGGCGGTGAGCTGTACCGGCATGCCCGCCCGGCGCACCTCGCGGGTGTTCTCGGTCAGCACGAGGTCGCCGAGGACGCGTACGGATTCGTCGGTGCGGCCGTGAGCGCCCCCGGCCCGGCGCAGCAGCGCGCGCAGCCGCAGCACGACCTCCTCCAGGGAGAAGGGCTTGGTGACGTAGTCGTCGGCGCCGGCTTCCAGTCCGTCGAGCCGGTGCTCCAGGGCGTCGCGGGCGGTGAGCATGAGGACGGGCAGATGCGGGTTCTCGTGGCGCAGCCGGCGCAGTACCTGCAGGCCGTCCAGGTCGGGCAGCATGCCGTCGAGCACGACGGCGTGCGGTGCGCAGCCGCGCGCGATCTTCAGCGCGCTCCGCCCGTCAAGCGCCGGGTAGGGGCGCCAGCCCGCCTCGGTGACGGCGACGGACAGCACTTCGTTGAGTGCGGGCTCGTCGTCGACGATGAGCACTCGTACGCGGCCGGTTCGGAACCCGGAGGTGCCAGTCATGTACCGATCGTGTCCCTGTCCGCTGAGGGAACCCTGTGTTCCACCTGAGGATGGGTGATGACCTGCAGCGTTTCCTGCCCGGAACGGCGAAAGGGCCGCACCCCTGTCACCGGAGGTGCGGCCCTTTGCCGGGGCCCTCGGCCTCGGTTAGTTCGGCGGTGCTGTGCAGCGTCCTCGGCGGCGGCTTCCTCGTTCAACGGTACGACGGGGGACGCCTGCGGGTCGGTCTGGTAGGGGCGCCAGAGCACCTCGGACCGCTCCCGGCCGTCGGCCCCCCCCCCCACAGGTCGAGGGAACAGTTGAGACGTTGCCTTCAGAGGTGGCATCAGGGGCAGGTCAGATCGGTCCCGGCCTCAATCCGCAAGGTCGGCCTCGAGATGATGGGCTGCGAAACGGCTCCAGTCTATACGACAGGCGTCGCTTATCCATTCCGTGTCGTTCATGGGTAGGGTGGCAGCGTGCTGGAACCCAACGCAGAGACCTCGGCAGGCCGCGTCGACCCTCGGGTGCTCAGGACGCGCGCGCTGCTTCGCACGGCCGCGCTGGAACTCGCCTCGGAGCGCGACGCCGACACCATCACGATGGCCGACATCGCTGAGCGGGCCACGGTGAACCGGGCCACCGTCTACCTCCACTACAAGGACCGGGACGAGCTGCTGCTCGAGGCGATGGAGGGCGAGATCAGTGGTCTCGCCCGCGCCGCCGCCAGCTGCCCGCTCGCCCATCCGCCGGACCGGATGCCCCCCGAGCTGGTGCAGCTGTTCCAGCACGTGGAGTCGCACGCCACGCTGTACCGGCGGCTGCTGGGCCCGTCCGGCACTGCCCGATTCGTCAACCGGCTGCGGGACCTGCTCGCGCAGGAGGTGACGGTCCAACTGCGCGCCCCGGGTGGCCAGCCGTCTGGCGCACTGCCGGACGACCTGCGCGCGCACTATCTCGCCGGTGCCTTCGTGGGCCTGATCACCCAGTGGCTGACGAGGTCGGACCAGGTGTCCTACCAGGAAGCAGCGGCTGTCGCGTGGGAAGGACTGCGGCGCGCCTCCTGACGCCGGCGTTGTCGGCCGCCTCTCGGGCCAGGGCGTGCGCGGCCCGCATGCCCTCCTCCACGGCCCGGACCGCGTTCAGGTCGCGGGCATCGGCTGCGCCGCCCGCGACGCGGTGGGTGACGCCCGCGGCGGTCAGTACTGGACGCAGCGCGTCCACCGGCGTTTGCCCGGCCGAGATCACCACGGTGTCGGCCGGTTCCAGCCGTTCGGTGCCCTCGTCGTCACGCAGCAGCACGCCTTGCGGCAGTACGGCCCGGTAGCGCACCCCGGTCCGCCGGCGCACGGCCGAGGTGGTGGCCACGTCCGTGATCACGTTGACACTGTCGGAGGCACACGTCTCGGTGACATACGCGGCGAACCCCTTCCAGGTGATGATG
Source organism: Streptomyces sp. NPDC019531 (assembly GCF_044903305.1). Lineage (NCBI taxonomy): Bacteria > Bacillati > Actinomycetota > Actinomycetes > Kitasatosporales > Streptomycetaceae > Streptomyces > Streptomyces sp. NPDC019531. Next base: position 190,488 of record NZ_JBJDQL010000009.1, read on the forward strand.
TGACCGTGCCGGACGTAACGCGCCGTGGTGTCGCAAGGAGAGACGATCGCCGAGGAGGAGGGCGGCAGCCCACCGTCGTCGGCGGTGCGCCAGCGCAGGCGGCCCGCCGCGTCGCGGTAGTAGTTCTGCATGACGATCTGCCGCAGGGCCTCGGCCTGTAGGCCCGGCCAGTAGCCCGCATCGTGCCGGTGGAGGCGCTCCAGTAACCGGCAGGCGTCGTCGCCCGCGGCCAGGATCTCACCGGAACGCGGACGGAGCGACAACGAACCCCTCGACAACTGCATCGGCCTGCGGAACAGCCCCGAGCACGCCCGGTGATCACGCTGGCGCACCGGGAAAATCCAAGATCCCCGACAGAGTCCAGCTGAGAGAGCCGGGCCCTGGGTGGGCCGCGCGGATGGGGGTCTGCTGCGGCTGCAACCGACCGAGCCGGTGTCTCCCCCAGATGCGGCCCGTGCAGGGAGCGGAGTCTTTCCCGTACGGGGTGGGAACGCCCGGAGTCCAAGGCGGGGCCGCGGGCCCGAGGACGCGGAAGGGCGGCGCGGCCTGGACCGTGAGGTCCGTCCGACCGCGCCGCCCGTCTCGAGGCCGCCCGAGGAGGTCAGACCGCGGCTTCGCCCAGTTGCACGGGCTCAGCGGCCGACGAGGACGCTTCACTCGGCTGCCTGCTCGGCAACAGCACGCAGGGCAGCAGGGCAAGGACGGTCAGCCCGAGCGCCCACCAGAACGTCGTCGAGAAGGCACCCGCCAGCGAGTGCGCGATGCCGCTGCCCGGCAGCACCTGGGTCAACCCGGCAGCGCGGCCGTCCAGTTCGGCCGTGGCGCGCTGTTGGAGCACCAAGGCGAGCGCCGCCGTACCGACCGAGGCGCCGATCCGCTGGAAGATGTTGAAGGCGCTGGCCGCGTGCGGCACCGTGGCGGCCTTGAGATTCGAGTAGGCGGTGGTCATGCAGGGGAGCATGGCCGCGCCGAAGCCGAAGCCGCGGACCACCATCGACGAGCAGAGCAGGAGCTTGCTGGTGTCGGCGGTGATCAGACCGAACGGGAGGGTCGCGACCGCGGCGAGGATGACACCCGCGATCGAGACCGACCGCGCCCCGTACATGGCGGTCAGCCGGCCGACCACCACGATGGCGAGCAAGTAGCCGATGCTCTGCGGCATCAGGAGGAGGCCCGACTCCATGACGTCCGCGCCGCGCACCAGCTGGAAGTACAGCGGCAGCGGGATCATCGCGCCGAACATCGCCATGCTGAGGAAGAACGTCGCCGCCGTGCCGCTGGTGAAGTTGCGCTCCCGCAGCAGCCGCAGGTCCATCAGAGGCGCGAAGCGGGTCCGCAGTGCGTGCACGCTGAAGGCCGCGATCAGCAGGACGCCGGCAATAAGCCCGATGATCGTGCGGCCGTTACCGAAGCTGCCCTCCTCACCTACCTCGGACAAGCCGTACAGGAAGGCGCCGAGGCCAGGTGCGAGCAGGACGAGGCCCAGCACGTCCAGGCGAGAGCGGCCGGGGACGACCACGTTTCTGATCTTCATCAGGGACAGCACGATGGTGACGAGGCCCAGGGGCAGGTTGAGGTAGAAGATCCAGCGCCAGCCGATGTCGTCGATGACGACTCCGCCGAGGGTCGGACCGACGACCGGGGCGAACATGGCTGGGATGGAGACGATGCCCATCAGCCTGCCCAGTCGCTTGGTGCCCGCAGCCTGTGCCAGCAGCGACTGGCCGACCGGCATCACCAGACCGCCGCCGATGCCCTGGAGCACCCGGAAGAAGATCAGGCTCTCCACCGACCAGGACAGGCCCGCGAGCAGCGACCCGGCGAGGAAGATCACCTGCGAGAAGAGCCAGGTCTGCTTGGCGCCGAAGCGTTCGACGGCCCAGCCGCTGAGCGGGATGGTCATGCACAGGGCTAGCAGATAGCCGGTCACGGACCACTGGACGGCGGACAGTTCGGCGTCGAACTCCTTGGCGAGCGTGCCGACGGCGACGTTCACGATCGTGCTGTCCAGCAGAGTGGCGAACCCGCCCAGCACCAGGATGCCGGTGAGCCACCACAGATCGGGGCCGATGCGTTCGGAGTCGGCCGCGGCCACCGGCGGCGCCGCGTTGTCCTTGCTCATGGGTGTCCATTCCTTCCGAGGATCGGTCGGCCCCGATCGTTCCACGACACCTGTCGTCTGTGCAACACATGTCGCTTAACCGTCGGCCGATCAGCCCGGAACCACGGACCCCCTGCCGACCAGGGCCGCCAGCTCGCGCTTGAGGACCTTTCCACTGGGTCCGAGTGGGAAGGAGTCGACGAACTCCACTCGTCGGGGGTACTTGTAGGCGGCGAGCCGCTCTCGGCTCCAGGCCACGATCCGCTCGCCGGGCGGCTGCCCGGCCGCCATGCCAGGCCGCGCCACGACCACCGCGCACACTTCCTCGCCGTGCCGCTCGTCGGGCAGGCCGATGACGGCGACCTGCGCGACGGCCGGGTGGTGGACGAGCACCTCCTCGATCTCGCGTGGGTACACGTTGTAGCCGCCACGCACCACCATGTCCTTCTTGCGGTCCACCGCCGACAGATAGCCGTCCTCGTCCTTGACGCCGAGGTCGCCCGACCGGAACCAGCCGTCCACCAGCACCTCGGCGGTCGCCTCGGGACGCCCCAGGTATCCGGCCATCACGTTGTGGCCGCGGACCACGATCTCGCCCACGGTGCCCGCCGCCACCAGTTCGATCCGGCCCTCCACGTCGGCCCGCGCGATCTCCACCTCGACGCCCCGGATGGGCAGCCCCACCGTGCCTGGCCGGGTTGGCCAGGCCTTTTGGTTGTACGCCACCACCGGGGAGGTCTCGGTGAGTCCGTACCCCTCGCACACCGGGCAGCCGAGGGTCCGCCGGACCTCGTGCCGGAGCAGGCGCGGTCGAGCGGGGGCCGCCGAGGTTCGTGCCGCGCCGTTAGCCGGAGCTGAAGATCAGGGCGGTCTCCTTGCCGTGCAGCGCCGCGAGTTCGTTCTCCAGCAGGACGTGGTAGCGGTTGGTGCCGCCGATGCTACGGGAGCCGCCGGAGCCCGCGCCGAACGCGTCCAGGGCGGTGCGCATCGCATCGAGCACCGCTGGATTCTGCCCCATGCCGAGGTAATCGCTGCTGCACCAGACGCTGATGTCGAGGTCGCGGCCGCCGTCCGCGGTCCGCGGTCCGCGCTATCGCGCTGGGGAACCGCCCGGCGCGGTGCCCACACCACCTACCAGCAGTGCGACGGATGCCAGGGCGATGATGAGGCTGCCGAGGCCGGAGACGGCTTCGCCACGGGCCTTCAGCAAGTCTGATGGATGAGAGACGGCGACGTCCTGAGGGGCAGCGGGGTCCGCTGTCGCACTGACGACGTTCTGCACGGACGACACCTGGTCAGGGTCGGTCCGCAGATAGATGGTGATGTCTCAGGAGCCATGTCCGTGGGGGCACGGAGATCACGCTCGGTGAGGTGCTGAGACGTTCAGCTACTGAAGCGAGCGTTCCCTGGCGTCAGTTTCATTCTGGTCGCGGGCTGGGCTGTCGGTATGCCGTGTCGGCGTCGGGCTGGCAGGCGGGGCACAGCTCATGAGCCCCGTGGCGGGTGATCACGGTTCCCCAGCCATTGCATGTGTCGCAGTCGGCGGCCATGGCGGTGCTGGCGCGAGGGCTCGAGTGGGGAGCGGGGGTCGCTCCGGAAGCCATGTAACTCTCCTGGATCGAAATTTTCGTTTCCTTTATAACGCAAAGCCCAGTTTAGCCCATATCGTGCCCGATTGGATCTGTTTGTGCTGATTTTATGTCCATTTTGCGTTTGGACGGCGCATGACACTGGCCTGTCGCCCCCGCCTGCAGGCGGCCATGGCCGAGGTGGCCGGATACGGCAGGCGACAAATCAAGGACCTGGCCAAGCCGTACTCCGGTCCGGACCTGACCCGTGCTCCTCACCCACCGTGACCTCGACAAGTGGGCGTCGACCGCTGATCCCTGCACCGTCACCGCCCGAGGGCGACCTCGATGGGCGCGTTCGGGCAATCGGTGAGGACCTCCGCCAGGGCCGCACCCGAGCTGCCGATGCGGCCTCGCAACAGCGAACACCCCACGTGATCGGCGAGTGCCAGTTCGGAGCCGTTGGTCAGGACGGCCCTGAGCTGGACCCGGTCTCTTCTGACCGCCGATGAGCGCCGATACGGGGTTATCCGGGTCAGGTCTCTGCCCGGCCGGTGGCGTGCACGGGAAGAGAGTCCTCGTTCAGCGGCTGCTCGGTCCAGATGCACTTGCCGTCGCGCGTGTAGCGGACGCCCCAGCGCTGGCTGAGCGCGGCTACCAGTTGCAGTCCGCGCCCGCCTTCGTCGGTGTCCCGGGCGCGGCGAATGCGGGGGGTGGTCAGGCTTCCGTCGGAGACCTCGCAGATGAGGCTGCGGCTGCGGACCAGGCGGAGTCTCAGGGGTCCCCTGGCGTGACGCACCACGTTGCCCACCAGTTCGCTGGCGAGCAGTTCCGTCGTCATCACGAGCTCGTCGAGCTGCCATTTGGCCAGTTGACGACGGATGTGGGAGCGCGCCTGGCCGGCGGCGACCGGATCTTCCGGGAGCGTCCAGACGGCCACGTCGTCGGGGTGCAGAGCGTGGATACGCGCGATGAGCACGGCCGCGTCGTCGCCGGTCTGCTCGCCTTCCGGCAGCAGGGTTGCGGTGAGCGAGGCGCACAGCCGGTCCAGGCGGACGGCCTCGTCCCTCTGCTCCCGCTCGTCCCACCGCGTCCACGGTGCGGTCGCGCTGGACGGGGGCATCGTGTCCGCTGCGGTGGCGAGGGCGGTGGCCAGTTGCGCGATGCCGGTGTCGATGTCGCGGTGGACGGATTCGACGAACCCGTCGGTGCAGAGCACCAGGAGGCTTCCCTCGGCCAGATCCACTTCGGTCGTCTCGAAAGGGGGTGTGGCCGCGCCGAGGGGCGGATCGGCCGCCAGGTCGAGCAGGTGGACGGTGCCGTCGGGGGTGACCACGGCCGGCGGGGGGTGTCCCGCGCAGGAGACCGTGCAGCTACCGGTTGCCGGATCGTACAGGGCGTACAGACAAGTGGCGTAGAAGTCGTCACCGAGTGCGCTGACCAGGTCGTTGAGGTGGGAGAACAGCTCGTCGGGAGGCAGCTCGAGCCCGGCGAGGGTGTGTACGGCGGTACGCAGCCGCCCCATGGTGGCGGCCTCGGACAGGCCATGGCCCATGACGTCGCCGATCACCAGCGCGACCCGGTCACCGGACAGCGGGATGACGTCGTACCAGTCGCCGCCGAGCATGTCCCCGCTGGCCGGGAGATAACGGGCGGCGGTGGTGACGGCGGGCAACGGCGGCAGGGCGCGCGGCAACAGTCCGCGCTGCAACTCCTGCGCGCGGCGATGCTCGGCGTCGTACAGCCGGGCCCGCTCCAGTGTCTGTGCGATCAGTCCGCTCAGCGCGATCAGCAGTCCGCGCTCGGCGTCCGTGAGGCGGCGTGGTCGGTCGAAGGAGATGACGCAGCCACCCACGACACGCCCGGAGACCGTCAGCGGGAGAAAGGCCCAGGCGTGTTTTCCGCCGAGGGCCGCGAAGCCGGCGAGCCCGGGATAGCGGTCCTCCAGCTCCTGAGGCGAGTCGATGAACCGCGGTACACCGTCGTTCAGCGCCTGGTCGAGAGGGTTGTTCTCGGGACGCTCCGGGAGGCGCTCCACGTACGAGCGGGGGTAGCCGACCGATTGGAGCGTTCGGTCGCCGCCGAGGCCGGATGCGTGCACGATCAGTCCGGTGGCCCCGACGAGAGGCAGCAACCGCTCGGCCACGGCGTCGATCACATCCCGCACGGTGAGTGCCTCGGCGAGTGCCCTCGTCAGGCCTCCGATTCGGGCGGTGCGCTCGGCGGCCGCACGTTCCTCGGCGGCGTGTCTGGCCTGCATCTCGCGCTGCTCCGTGACATCGGTCAGATAGACCGTCAGCCCGTCGGGCACGGGGATGATCCGCAGGTGGTATGAGCGCAGGTCGGTCGGCGACCTCACGTCGAGACCAGTGGCGACGCGGTCCGCCATGGCGTCGCGGCACTGTGCGGCGAGGCCGGGCACGGCGACCGGCGGCAGCTCCCACAGCACGCGGCCGATGAGGTCGTCCGAGGCACCGAGGAGTTTCTGGGCCCGCTTGTTGACGTACATGATCCGCCCGTCGGAGTCGACGGCAAGGAATCCGTCGCTCATGTGCTGCAGGGCGCGGCCGACGGAATCCATCGCGGCCCGTGTCTCGGTGGTCTCCCACAGGCGCCCCACCATGCGGGCCGGTCGGCCGTCGTCCCTCTCGATGATCCGGCCCCTGGCCTCCACCCACCCGACGGTGCCCTCGGGGCGGACCACCCGGTGCCTGACGCCGTACTCCCCGCCCTCGCGCAGGGACTGTTCCGCCTTGGTCACCACAGCCGGCAGATCCTCGGGATGGACCAGCCCGCGCCAGGTCTCGATCCGTCCGTCGAAGTATTCGGGGGGGATGCCGAGTACGAGCGGCATGTCCTCGTCCCAGACGATCTCGCCGGTGAGGATGTTCCAGTCCCATGCGCCGACCCGTACCGACTCCAGTGCCGCCCGCAGCGGCGACGCGGCGTGCCGATCCGCGGGGGCGGGCCCCAGCAGGCTGGCGACCCACCGGGCGGCCACCTCTAGAAGACCCTGCTCCGCGGCGGCGGGCGGCCCGGGTCGGCTGGTCACGACGGACAACGCCCCGATGGTGGCGCTGTCACGGCACAGGGGAACGGCCGTCACACCGGTGTGCGGGGTGGAGGTCCGCCCTGGGAATGCCGGCAGCCACACGACCGCGTGTTCGTGGATCGCCCTGGCCGTGGCTGCTTCCGTCTCGGCTTTGACGTGTTCCTCGGAGAGGCGGAGCTCTTCTGGCTTTGCGACGGTCAGCGCGCAGTGCATGCGCAGGGTGCCGCCCGGCCCATCGAGGACATACACCACACCGCTCAGAGCGCCGACAGCCTTCACCGTCTGCTCAAGTGCCGATCGCAGGGGAGCGCTTCCTGGCGTTTCGTCCACTTTCATATCTTCGCACCGGGCAGGTGGATAGGCGGCGCGTCTCACGCACCGAGGGCCCCGCAGCCCGGCGAAACCAGGAGGAGGCGGCCGAGATCCACGAGGCGCGCGCCGCCCTGGAGGGATTGCCGCCGCGCGGGCCGCGGACACGCAACGCGCCCGGATCATCCTCGCCGGCAGCCACTCTGGCGACTACCTGCAACGGGACTGATACCCATAGTCAAATGTGGCGGATGGGGAGATCGGTATCCAGGTATGACTCGTTTGCCGTCCCGCCCACTCTGAAGAACCCGGACGCAGTTGCGGGCGGTGCTGAAGAAGGCCGACCGCAAAAACACCATCGACAGGGAGCTCGAGCTTTCGCACGCATCCCTGACGGCCTCGACCTCTTCGACGCCGCCCCCTTCGGCTGTGCCCCGGCACTCTCCTGAGCAGCATCTGGCCGATCATCGCCCCGTCGAGTTCAACGACGAAACTCCCCGGGCCACCGTTCGGGCACCTCGGGCATCTCGCGCTCAAGTTCGTCACGCGGCCGGGGGCCGCCGAGGTAAGTGTGCACCTCTGGCGACGCCGGCAGCTCGACGAACGCCGCACGGTCGCGTGCCTCGGGCTCTTGGAGCACGAGCCGCTCGGTCTTGATCGGGGCGGGCGGCCAGGCGACGGGCCCGAGTTCAGTCATGCCGACCAACTGATCGGCAGGCTCGGCAACGATCAAGCCGAGCGACGGCGACGACACGCAGCTGCAGCACATCGCCCAGCGGCGCTCGTTCGCCACACGCTCGCAAGGACAGAAGAACCCCGCACCTGGTGTCCGGGCCGTCGGCTTGATCAGTCCGCGAGCCAGGTGCGGGGTTCTTCGTCGTCGTGGATGCGCAGCTCCGCTCCGGGAACAGATCGCGTGCGATCACGCTCGCAGGCGCGTCTTCCGCCCCGTCGCGCGCGAGCGCCCTGCCCCCGCGCGCGAGATGCAGGGGCAGGGCGCTCGTTCACATCAGGTCAAGAACCGGCAAGTTGGCGCAGCACGTAGTGCATGATGCCGCCGTTGCGGTAATAGTCGGCCTCACCGGGGGTGTCGATACGGACGACCGCGTCGAACTCGACGCCCGTGTCGGTGGTGACCTTGACGGTGCGCGGCGTGGTGCCGTTGTTGAGCTCCTCGACGCCGGTGAAGGAGAAGGTCTCCTCGCCGGTCAGGCCGAGGGCCTCGGCGCTCGCGCCCTCCGGGAACTGCAGCGGCAGGACGCCCATGCCGATGAGGTTGGAGCGGTGGATGCGCTCGTACGACTCGGCGATGACGGCCTTGACGCCGAGCAGCGCGGTGCCCTTGGCGGCCCAGTCGCGGGACGAGCCGGAGCCGTACTCCTTGCCGGCCAGGATGGCCAGCGGGGTGCCCTGCTCGATGTAGTTGCGGGAGGCGTCGTAGATGAACGACACCGGGCCGCCGTCCTGGGTGAAGTCGCGGGTGTAGCCGCCCTCGGTGCCCGGCGCGATCTGGTTGCGCAGGCGGATGTTGGCGAAGGTGCCGCGGATCATGACCTCGTGGTTGCCTCGGCGGGAGCCGTAGGAGTTGAAGTCACGACGCTCCACACCGTGCTCGGTGAGGTACTTGCCGGCCGGGGTGTCGGCCTTGATGGCGCCGGCGGGCGAGATGTGGTCCGTCGTCACCGAGTCGCCCAGCTTGGCGAGCACGCGGGCACCAGTGATGTCGGAGACCGGGGTGGTCTCCATCGTCATGCCCTCGAAGTACGGGGGCTTGCGGACGTACGTCGACTCCGCGTCCCACTCGAAGGTGTTGCCGGTCGGGATCGGCAGCGCCTGCCACTGGGCGTCGCCCGCGAAGACGTCGGAGTAGGACTTGTTGAACATGTCCTCGCCGATGGCGTTGGCCACGACGTCGTTGACCTCGGCCTCGGAGGGCCAGATGTCCTTGAGGTGGACCGGGTTGCCGTCCTGGTCGATGCCCAGGGCGTCCTTGGTGATGTCCACCTTCATGGAACCCGCGAGGGCGTACGCGACGACCAGCGGCGGGGAGGCCAGGTAGTTCATCTTGACGTCGGGGTTGATACGACCCTCGAAGTTCCGGTTGCCGGAGAGGACCGAAGTCACCGCGAGGTCATGGTCGTTGACGGCCTTGGAGACCTCTTCCGGCAGCGGGCCGGAGTTGCCGATGCAGGTGGTGCAGCCGTAACCGACCAGGTTGAAGCCGACCTTGTCGAGGTAGGGGGTGAGCCCCGCCTTGTCGAAGTAATCGGTGACGACCTTGGAGCCCGGGGCGAGGGTGGTCTTGACCCACGGCTTGCGGGTCAGGCCCTTCTCGACCGCCTTCTTCGCGACGAGCGCGGCGGCGACCATGACGTACGGGTTCGAGGTGTTGGTGCAGGAGGTGATGGCCGCGACCGTCACCGCGCCGTGGTCGATCTCGTACGTCGAGCCGTCGGGGGCGGTCACGGTGACCGGGTTGGACGGGGCGCCGTTCGGGGCGACGGCCGGGGCGTCGGAGGCCGGGAAGGACTCCTGGCCCGCCTCGTCCACGGAGTCGACGTAGTTGCGGACGTCGACCTTGAACTGCTCGGCGGCGTTCGCCAGGACGATGCGGTCCTGCGGGCGCTTCGGTCCGGCGATGGAGGGGACGACCGTGGAGAGGTCGAGCTCCAGCTTCTCGGAGAAGTCCGGCTCGGCCTTCGGGTCCAGCCAGAGACCCTGCTCCTTGGCGTACGCCTCGACGAGCGCGAGCTGCTGCTCGGAGCGGCCGGTGAGCTTGAGGTACTTGATGGTCTCGTCGTCGATCGGGAAGATCGCGGCGGTCGAGCCGAACTCCGGCGACATGTTGCCGATGGTGGCGCGGTTCGCGAGGGAGGTGGCGGCCACGCCCTCGCCGTAGAACTCGACGAACTTGCCGACGACGCCGTGCTTGCGGAGCATCTCGGTGATGGTCAGCACGAGGTCGGTGGCGGTGGTTCCGGGCTTGAGCTCACCGGTCAGCTTGAAGCCGACGACGCGCGGGATGAGCATCGAGACCGGCTGGCCGAGCATCGCGGCCTCGGCCTCGATGCCGCCGACGCCCCAGCCCAGCACACCGAGGCCGTTGACCATGGTGGTGTGCGAGTCGGTGCCGACGAGGGTGTCGGGGTACGCCTGGCCGTTACGGACCATGACCGTGCGCGCCAGGTGCTCGATGTTGACCTGGTGGACGATGCCGGTGCCCGGCGGGACGACCTTGAAGTCGTCGAAGGCGGTCTGGCCCCAGCGCAGGAACTGGTAGCGCTCGCGGTTGCGGCCGTACTCCAGCTCGACGTTCTGCGCGAACGCGTCGTGGGTGCCGAACTTGTCCGCGATGACGGAGTGGTCGATGACCAGCTCGGCCGGGGAGAGCGGGTTGACCTTCGCCGGGTCGCCGCCGAGCTCCTTCACGGCCTCACGCATGGTGGCGAGGTCGACGACACAGGGCACGCCGGTGAAGTCCTGCATGATCACGCGGGCCGGCGTGAACTGGATCTCCTGCGACGGCTGGGCCTGGGAGTCCCAGCTGCCGAGGGCGCGGATGTGGTCGGCGGTGATGTTCGCGCCGTCCTCGGTACGGAGCAGGTTCTCCAGCAGAACCTTGAGGCTGTACGGCAGGCGGGCCGAACCCTCCACCTTGTCCAGCCGGAAGATCTCGTACGACTCGTCGCCCACGCTCAGCGTGGCGCGGGCGTCGAAGCTGTTCGCCGACACGACAGTCTCCTTCATTTCTGTGCGCTTACCACCGCATCCTGCCGCCACGCCGTCTTGGCCGATCCGCTAAGGTAAGGCTAAGTTAGGTATGCCTTACCGCCAGGCTCGGCGGAAGCGTGCTGCTGCGGTACGCCTCGGCAGATATCTCGATGTCGAGATAACTCTAGTACATGAGGCCGAGATGGTCATGCCCGGCCACGTTGTGATGTCCGGCGCTCCTGGGGCACGATCTTCGGCATGCCTGACGGATGGCAGTGGGACAGGACCCTCTTCCAGGGAAGTGCGGCCCACTACGAGCGCGGCCGGTTGCCGTACGCCCCGGGTTTCGCCGAGACGCTGGCGACGGTCCTCGGCCTGGACGGCCGGGGCCGGCTGCTCGACGTCGGCTGCGGCCCCGGCATCGTGCTGCTCCCTCTGGCCCGGTTCTTCGCCGAGGCGGTCGGCCTCGACCCGGACGAGGACATGCTGGCCGAGGCCGAGCGGCAGGCGGGACGCCGCGGGGTGACCAACGCGCGCTGGGTGGTCGGCCGCGCCGAGGACCTGCCGGCCGGTCTCGGCGAGTTCCGGGTCGTGGTGTTCGCCCAGTCGTTCCATTGGACGGACCGCGACCGGGTCGCCGCCACCGTGCTGGAGATGCTGGAGCCGGGAGGTGTGTTCGCCCACATCAGCGACCACAAGGATCCGCCGGCCGAACCGACACCCCTGCCGCTGCCCACTCCCCCGTACGCGGAGATCGGCGACCTGGTGCGCCGGCATCTGGGCCCGGTTCGGCGCGCGGGACAGGGCGTGCTCGTCAACGGCACGCCTGGCCGGGAGGACCTCGTCCTGGAACGGGCCGGGTTCAAGGGCTTCGAGCACCATGTCGTACCCGCCGGGCAGGTGGTCGAGCGGACCGCGGACGACCTCGTGGCCTGGGCGTTCTCCCGGTCCGACTCCGCACCCCACCTCTTCGGCGACAGGCTGGCGGACTTCGAGCGGGACCTGCGCGCGGTACTACGGCAGGCATCTGCCGACGACCGCTTCGCGGAGCACCTTCCGCCGACCCAGCTCATGATCTGGCGCAAGCCCGGTCATACGCGGACCTGTTGAGAACAGGGCATCCCACTGTCGACCGGGGCGCCGGGCGAGCCGGCCGCGAGGGACTTCCCCAACTCACCTGCGACAGCACGGCCGATGGTTTCCGAGGCTCCGGCCACCAGAACCTGCATACGACCGATCCCGGCACTCATCAGTTCGCCGCACCGGGGTATCCGGAGGGGGTCGAAAGCATCCGACCGACCCAGACGGGAGCCACCATGCCGCTCACGTTCCGCAAGAGTTTCCGGATCCTTCCCGGGGTGCGGCTGAACATCAACCGGCACTCCTGGTCCATCACGACCGGCGGCGGCAGCCACGGGCCGAAGCACACCCACAGCAGCACGGGACGCCGTACGACATCGATGGATTTGCCCGGACCTTTCGGATGGCGCCGGACCCGTAACGCCAAGCGTCACTGACGTTCCCTCAGGTCCGCACGGGTCTCTCACCCGAACGGACCTCCCGAAATGCGCCATCTCATATCTGAGATAGCCTCAACCCCATGGCAGACGACTACCTCGTACGCATCGGCAAGCTCATCCGTGACGCCCGGCAGCACAGAGGCTGGACGCAGTCGCAGCTTGCCGAGGCGCTCGGCACCAGTCAGAGCGCCGTCAATCGCATCGAGCGCGGCAACCAGAACATCAGCCTTGAGATGATCGCCCGTATCGGTGAAGCACTGGACAGCGAAATCGTCTCTCTGGGCTACGCGGGCCCGATGCATCTGCGCGTGGTCGGCGGTCGTCAGCTCTCCGGCGCGATCGACGTCAAGACGAGCAAGAACGCGTGCGTGGCCCTGCTGTGTGCCTCGCTGCTCAACAAGGGGCGCACGGTGCTGCGCAGGGTCGCCCGCATCGAGGAGGTCTATCGCCTTCTTGAGGTGCTGAGCTCCATCGGGGTGCGCGCCCGCTGGATCAACGACGGCGTCGACCTCGAACTCGTGCCGCCTGCCGAGCTGGACATGGACGCCATCGACGCCGAGGCCGCCGTCCGCACCCGCTCCATCATCATGTTCCTCGGTCCGCTGCTGCACCGCATGGACGGCTTCAAGCTGCCCTACGCCGGCGGCTGCGACCTCGGCACCCGGACCATCGAGCCGCACATGATCGCGCTACGCCGGTTCGGTCTGGACGTCGCGGCGACCGAGGGCCAGTACCACGCCCGGGTGGACCGGAAGGTCCGACCCGACCGTCCGATCGTGTTGACCGAGCGCGGCGACACGGTGACCGAGAACGCGCTCCTCGCCGCCGCCCGCCACGACGGCGTCACCGTCATCCGCAACGCCTCCTCCAACTACATGGTCCAGGACCTGTGTTTCTTCCTGGAGGCGCTGGGCGTCAAGGTCGAGGGCATCGGCACCACCACCCTCACCGTGCACGGTATGCCGGCCATCGACGTGGACGTCGACTACTCCCCCAGCGAGGACCCGGTCGAGGCGATGAGCCTGCTCGCCGCCGCCGTGGTGACGGAGTCGGAGCTGACGGTGCGCCGGGTGCCGATCGAGTTCCTGGAGATCGAGCTCGCGGTGCTGGAGGAGATGGGGCTCGACCAGGACCGTACGCCCGAGTACTTCGCGGACAACGGCCGTACACGGCTGATCGACCTGACGGTCCGCCCCTCCAAACTGGAGGCGCCGATCGACAAGATCCACCCGATGCCGTTTCCCGGCCTCAACATCGACAACGTCCCGTTCTTCGCGGCCATCGCAGCGGTCGCGCAGGGCCAGACCCTCATCCACGACTGGGTCTACGACAACCGCGCGATCTATCTGACGGACCTGAACCGGTTGGGCGGCAGGCTCCAACTCCTCGACCCGCACCGTGTGTTGGTCGAGGGCCCGACCCGCTGGCGCGCCGCCGAGATGATGTGCCCGCCGGCCCTGCGCCCCGCCGTGGTGGTCCTGCTGGCGATGATGGCGGCGGACGGCACGTCCGTACTGCGCAACGTCTACGTCATCAACCGGGGTTACGAGGACCTGGCCGAGCGGCTCAACTCGGTGGGGGCGCAGATCGAGATCTTCCGGGACATCTGACGCACGGATGCCGCCGCACCCAGCCTGACCTGCTACTTAGAGGGTCAGGGAAAGGTGCGGCGGCATCTGTGGGACTTCTCTGGGACTTTGGGCCTGCGGCGGGCTACGGGCCGGGCTTCACGGGCTCAACGGGGTCTCACTCGTAGCCAGATCACCAGCTGCGCTTCAGCCAAGGAGTCTGCGGACGCACCCGGGCCACCGGCCTGTCTCTCACCCTGAGTCCACCTTCTGCGGCCTATCGTCTGGTGGGGTCGTGCGGGCCGAGAATGTCGCTCAGGGGTACGTCGAGGTCGGCGAGCCGCGTCGGATCGACCGGTTTCCCCGAGGTGACGAGCGCGCGGATGGGGTCGGCGACGTCCCAGACGTTGACGTTCATGCCGGCCAGAACCCGGCCCTCGGCGAGCCAGAAGGCGATGAACTCGCGGGTGTCGGTCCGGCCGCGGAAGACGACCTGGTCGTAACCGCCGGGTTCCACGTAGCCCGTGTACTCCATGCCCAGGTCGTACTGATCGGTGAAGAAGTACGGGACGCGGTCATAGCTCACGTCCCGACCCAGCATGGCCTTGGCCGCGGTCTGGGGCTGGTTGAGGGCGTTGGCCCAGTGCTCGACGCGGATGTGCTTGCCGAGCAGCGGGTGGAAGGCGTTCGCGACATCCCCGGCGGTGTAGATGTCCGGGTGGGAGGTGCGCAGATGGGCGTCGACGCGGATGCCGTTGCCGACGTCGAGACCGGCGGCTCTGGCGAGCTGGGTGTTGGGGGTGATGCCGACCCCGACGATGACCGCGTCGGCGTCGACGCGGCTGCCGTCGGCCAGCAGCACGCCGGTCGCCCGGCCCGCGTCGCCTGTAATCTCGGCGACTTGGACGCCGCAGCGCAGGTCGACTCCGTGATCGGTGTGCAGTGCGGCGAAGATCTGGGACACCTCGCGACCCAGTACGCGCAGCAGGGGGAGTTCCGCGGTCCCCAGGACGGTGACCTCCCCACCGGCCGCGCGGGCCGCGGCCGCTGTCTCCAGGCCGATCCAGCCGGCGCCGATCACCGCGATGCGGGAGGCGGATCCGAGGGCTTCCTTGATGCGGTCGCTGTCGGCGAGCCGGCGCAGGTAGTGGACCCCGTCGAGATCGGCCCCGGGCACCGGCACCCGGCGGGGTGAGGAACCGGTGGTCAACAGTAGTTTCGCGTAGCCGATGCGACTGCCGTCGGCGAGCGTCACTTCATGTCCGGCTGGGTCGATCGCGGTGACGGTGGCGCCCAGGCGCAGGTCGATGTCGTGCTCGGCGTACCACTGCGGCGCGTGGACATAGACCGTCTCACGCTCGACCTTGCCCAGCAGATAGCCCTTGGACAGCGGCGGCCGTTCGTAGGGGCGCTCGCTCTCCTCCCCGAGCAGCACGACCGGGCCGTCGAAGCCCTCTTCCCGGAGGGTCTGCACTGCCTTCGCACCGGCCAGGCCGGCTCCGACGATCACGAATCCTGTGTTCGCGGCCATGTCCTCTCCTTGGCTGCGTCGGCTCTGCCCGCAGAGCATTGCCAGTCCGCTTGCGAGCCGGCCCCCGCCCGCGTGGCAGGCGGCAGCCATCGTCGTCGATGGCGCTGGGCTGCGGGCGGTTGTAGGTGTTTCCCGGTGTGTCTGCCGATCGGTGGTCGCAGGACTCGCCGGGACCTCCGGTCGGCGACCGGCCGGATCAAGTGGCGGCGCGCCCGGAGTGCAGTTCGGCGTCGAGTTGCTCGAACAGCTCGTTGCCGGAGGCCGTGAACTTGCTGATGCCCTCGTCCTCCAGTACACGCACAACGTCGTCGTAGGACACTCCGACGGCCTCCAGGTCATCGAGTACCTGCCGGGCTTGCGCGTATGTGCCATGGATGGTGTCGCCCGTGATGCGACCGTGGTCCGCGACCGTGCGCAAGGTCTGCTCCGGCATGGTGTTGACCACCCCTGCCGCCACCAGTTCGTCGACATAGCGGGTGTCGTCGTAGGCGGGGTCCTTCACGCCGGTGGAGGCCCACAGCGGGCGTTGCGGGCGCATCCCGGCCGCCGCCAGGGCCCTCCATCGCTTCGAGGCGCACGCCCGCTCGAACAGCTGATAGGCCAGGCGGGCGTTGGCGATCGCGGCCCGGCCGCGCAGGTCCCGCGCCTGCGGCGTGCCGATCTTGTCGAGTCGGCTGTCGACCTCCGTGTCCACCCGGCTGACGAAGAAGGAGGCCACTGACGCGATGGACGCCAGGTCGCGGCCCGCCTCGTGCGCCCTGTCCATGCCGTCCACGAAGGCGCGGAGCACCTGGTCGTAGCGGTCCAGGGAGAAGATCAGCGTCACGTTGACACTGATGCCCTCGGCGAGCGCCGTGCTGATCGCCTCCAGGCCCGCGCGCGTGGCGGGGATCTTCACGAACAGGTTCGGCCGGTCCACCAGCCACCAAAGGGCCCGCGCCTCGGCGACCGTCGCCGCCGTGTCGTGGGCGACGCGCGGGTCCACTTCGAGCGACACCCGCCCGTCCACGCCGGCACTGGCCTCGTACACCGGGCGCAGTACGTCGCAGGCCCAGCGCACGTCGAACGCGGTCAGCAGCCTGACCGCTTCCTCGACCCGCACCCCACGCCGGGCAAGATCTGCGATCTGCTGGTCGTAGCGGGCACCCGAGCGGATCGCCTTGGCGAAGATCGTCGGGTTGCTGGTGATGCCCACCACCCGCTGTTCGCCCACCAAGTCGGCCAGCCCGCCACCGGCGAGCCGCTCCCGGCTGAGATCATCCAGCCAGACCGCTACGCCTCGGGCGGCCAGCCGGTCCAGGCTTTCACTCATGATCTTCTCCCTTCTCCCTCGCCTCGCTTCGGGCAGCGCCCTCCACGTGCTGTCCGCGTGCCGGGTGAGCCGATGGAGGCGCCCACCCGCACGTCACCTTCCGTGGCTGCTGCCTGCCGTCAGTGAGACTGCCGCTGGCCGTGGTAGCGCTGGGCGAGCCGGGCGAGGGCGACAGCGCCGAGCAGCAGGCCGAAGTCGCGCAGCGCGACATCGTAGTGACCGGGGATGGTCAGCAGGTTGACGATGATGCCCGCGAGCCATCCGGCGACCAGCCAGCCTCCGAAGCGCGGGGCGAGCGCGACGGCGAGGCCCGCGACGATCTCGATCACTCCGACGGCGTACATGGCCTGCTGGGCGCTGCCCGGAACGATGTCGTTGATCCACGGGGCGAGGTAGGTGGGCCAGTCCACGAGCAGGTTGGCGAACTTGTCCAGCCCGAACAGGATCGGCGCCACGGTGAAGCCGGCGCGCAGGATCACGAACGCCTGGTAGCCGGGGTCGGTGAGCGCTTCACGTCGGGGAGGGGCGGATGGGGTGGAAGTGGTTGCGGACGACATGACGCTCTTCCTTCTATCGACAACTCTTACTAACGATAGAAGCGCGAAAACCTTCTTTAGTCAATCGCTGTTGGTTTTACACTGGTGTTCGTGAACCCGTCGAAGGAAGCACCCCGCCCCGACGTCTCCGCCGTCGCCGCTCTCGACGAGCCGACCCGCAGGAGGCTCTACGACCACGTCGTGCGCCAGCCGGGTCCGGTCGGCCGCGACGAAGCCGCCGAGGCCCTCGGCCTTGCCCGGCAGACTGCGGCCTTCCACCTGGACCGGCTGGCCGACGAATCACTGCTCGACGTTGTCTACGAGCGGCGCAGCGGGCGCACCGGACCGGGAGCGGGGCGGCCCGCCAAGCTCTACAAGCGCTCCGCCAGGCAGGTCGCCGTCAGCCTCCCGGAGCGGCACTACGAGCTGGCCGGACGCCTCCTCGCCCAGGCGCTGGAGGAATCCGAGGCCACCGGTGAACCGGTCCGTGCGGTCCTGCACCGAAAGGCCCACGAGTTGGGCACACAGCTCGCCGGCCCGGGCCAGACGGACGTGTTCGCCGTGCTGGAAGAGAACGGCTTCGAACCCCGCCGTGACGGTGATGCCATCGTCCTGGGCAACTGTCCCTTCCACGCGCTCGCCCGCGAGCACACCCAGACGGTGTGCGGCATGAACCTCCACCTGCTCAGCGGCGTGCTGGAAGGACTCGCCGACAGCGGCCTCCAGGCGTGCCTGGCGCCCAGCCCCGGTCACTGCTGCGTCCGGCTCGAGCTCGCTTCCCCGCCGCCCGCTAGCGGCCTGCGCCCGTCATGAGGCGTAACACCGCCCGAAGATCGCGGTGCGGGCGGCAGCCCGGTTTGGGTCAGGAGTTCGTGTCGAGCAATTCTCGTTTGATGGTGGCGAAGAACGACTCGGCGATTGCATCGTCCCAGCACTGCCCGGTGCGGCCGACAGACAGACGGACGCCGAACTCCGTTGCCAGGGAGGCGAATTGCTGGCTGGTGTACTGGCAGCCGCGGTCGGAGTGGAAGATCACCGACCGGGTGGGACGACGCTGTCGGCAGGCCGTAGTGAGGGCGTCGGCGACCAGATCAGTGCGCAGGTGAGCCAGCCCTCCTCTGTCGGGACGTAGGTGATGTCGCCGCACCAGCGGGTGTCGAGTCCGTCCGGGTCGGGTGCGCAGTCACGGAGGATGAGATCGGGCCGGGTGGCGGCGCTGGGGTCGGGGATGGTGGTCACATGCCGTCGTCTGCGGCGGCGGCCCTCCAGGCCCGCCGTTCGCATCAGTCTGGCGATGCGGCGGCGTCCGCAGGCAGCGCCCTCGCGTTTCAGCACGGCGTGGATGCGTGGAGTGCCGTAGGTGCCGCGGGACTTGGCGTGGGTCTGGGTGATCTGCTCGGTCAGCTCGGCGTCACGGGCCGCCCGCGGACCGGGCCTGCGGGTGCGACGGGCGTAGAAGGCGGTGCGGGAGACCTGCAGCAGTCCACACGCGCGCTTGACGTTGTGACCGTCTCGCTTCTCCGCCTCGATGAACGGGTGCACCGTCACCGGGTCTCCTTCGCGAAGACAGCCGTGGCCCGCCTGAGGATGTCCACGTCCTCGCGCAGTCGGCGGTTCTCCCGCCGCAATGCGGCCAGTTCCTCGCGTTCGCTGCCGGTCAGGCCATCGCGGTCGCCCGCGTCGACCTCGGCCTGGCTGACCCACAGCCGCACCGCGGTCTCGGTCCGGTCGAAGCCCTGGCGATCTGACCGACCGAGCGGTCACCGCGCCGCCACAGCTCGACGATCTCGGCCTTGAACTCCGACGTGAACGAACGACGAGGCCGAGGCTTCTTCTTCCCCATGCCCTCCATGAAGGACATCTTCCCGGGGCAGAACCCCTGATCTCGGATGTCCGTCAAAGCGAGGTCTCCCGGTGCGACGTGATCAGTGGCTGGGCAGACGTGTGGCCTTGAGGCCTTCGAGGGGGTACTCCTGGGGCAGGTGAGCCGGGTCCCCCGGGACGGTGATCTGTACGGTGATCGGCCGGGAGCTGCCAGCGGCGAGGAACTGGTCGTTCTCGGCCTCCAGGTACGCCTTGCCGTCCTGGGCGATGACATGTACGCCGGATGCTTCGGCCTTCGCGCCCTTCACCGTGGGCAGATCGAAGGAGATCCGGAACCTCCTGACGTCCTCGGCCTTGCCGCTGCCCTTGCTGACGGCGGTCAGCGTGAGGTCGAAGCTGTACACCCTGCCCCGGGGCTCGCCGCTCTCCCATGTCCGGTTGAACTTCTTGGACACGGTGATCTCGTCGTAACTGGGTGGGACAGGCAGGGGGGTGATACGCCCGGCGCCGTTCACGATTTCCAGGGCGCCAACGGGTACCCTTCCCCGCCCGATGCGCTGTGAGTGGTCGGGGACAGTGGCCGTGGTCAAGTCGAGGTGGTTGACGTTGCCCGCAGAGTCGACCGCGTAGAAGTTGCCCTCCCGGTCGAAGAAGGTGGCCGCGTACGACTTGCGCGAGCCTGCTGCGGCGCTGGCTTCCGCCGGGGGGAAGACCTCCTTCTTGAGGACGGTCTTCATAGGTTGCCTGCTCGGGTTGACGAGCAGCAGGTCGCCGTTGTCCCCCTCCACCGAGATCAGCCGTCCGTCCTTGGGGTGGTAGGCGAAGTCGTCCCACCGGCCGCTTCCCGGGGCGTTGCGAGGCATGGCTTTCAGGGCCGCCACATCGATGGCGTAGCTGTGGGCGTCGGGGTTGCTGACGACGAAGAGGATCTTCCCGTTGGGATCCATGTCACCGTCGAACCAGGGCCCGTTCGGCAGTCCGTCGACGACCTGGTCCTTGAGGGTGCCGGCCGCCACATCGATGGTGATGAGCTTGTTGTGGCTCACTGCCAGCAGCAGGGGCTCCTCGTCGTCGCCGCGGTACTGCGCACCCATTGCGGTGTAACCGGGCTCGTAGGGCGGCACGTTCTCGACGACGCGGGTGTCACCGTCGATGGGGTCGAAGCGGTAGATCAGGGTGTTGGTCCTGCCGACGGCGAGATACACCTTGCGGTGAGCCATGAACTGGGTGTCCTTCCACGAGAAATTGAGGGACCACTCAATGATTCGCGCATGTTCACCGGCGCCACAAGTACTCTCTGTGTCCGTTCGAACACAATAAGCCACCGCGACCCGGCGGCTTGCTGCCCGCACCTAACGTGGGGTCATGTACACGATCCAGGCTGGTTCATTATTCGACGGCCGCGCGATGTCCGGCCCTGCCACGGTTCGTGTGTCGGACGGCAGGATCGTGGGGGTGGAGACCGGCACGCCGACCGTGGACAACGGCGATGTGATCGACCTCGGGCCGCAAGCCTGCCTCCTGCCAGGCCTGATCGACTGCCACGTCCACCTGGCCTTCGGCGCGGGCCCGGACGCGGTCACCGCGCTCCGCGAGGCCGACGACACCGAGTTGCTGGAGCGGATGCGGCAAGCGGCGCGTTCCGCGGTGCGGGCCGGCATCACGACGGTGAGGGATCTCGGCGACCGGAACTACCTGGCCCTGGCCCTCGCCGAGGAACTCAGCCGGCGTCCGGCGGACGGACCGGAGATCCTCGCGGCCGGGCCTCCCCTGACCACGGTCGGGGGCCACTGTTTCTTCCTCGGCGGCGAGACCGAGGGCGCCGACGCTCTGCGCGCGGCTGTGCGGGAGCGGCATGTGCGCGGCTGTGCGGTCGTGAAGATCATGGCGAGCGGCGGCACTA
The DNA here is from genome assembly GCF_044903305.1 of Streptomyces sp. NPDC019531. NCBI lineage: Bacteria > Bacillati > Actinomycetota > Actinomycetes > Kitasatosporales > Streptomycetaceae > Streptomyces > Streptomyces sp. NPDC019531. The sequence goes on from NZ_JBJDQL010000009.1 coordinate 211,423, forward strand.
TGACGCCGGGGACGGCGCCGTACGAGTCCCAATTCTCGCTTGCCGACCTGCGCGTGGTGGTCGACGAGGCTCACCGGCTCGGTCTGCAGGTCGCCGCCCACGCGCACGGCGCTGCGGCGGTCAGGGACGCGGTGGAGGCCGGAGTCGACACCGTCGAGCACATGACCTTCTTGACGGCCGACGGCAGTGACACGGATCCGGCCCTGCTCACCGCCGTCGTCGAGCGCGGCACGTTCGTCAGCCTGACGGCGGGGACGGACCCCCGGGCGCCACGCGAACTGCCGTCGGCCGTCGCCAAGGAGTTCGGCGCCATCCTCGGTGCCTGGCTCGAACTCTACAAACACGGAGCCAGGATGGTGGTCGGCTCGGACGCCGGCATAGGACCGCACAAACCGCACGACGTGCTCCCGTACGGTGTCTCCGACATGATCAGGATCGGTGTCGCCCCGCTCGACGCGCTCGCCTGCGTGACGAGTGTCGCGGCCGAGGCGTGCGGAGTCGGCGGCCGTAAGGGGCGGATCGCCGTCGGTTTCGACGCCGACCTTCTGGCCGTGGGCGGAGATCCCTCGGAGGACCCCGCCAGGCTGCGGGATGTTCGAGCCGTTTTCCGGGCCGGAATCCGGGTCCGCCAGGGCCTGTTCTGATTCCCCGTCGTCCGTGCGAAGCACCGGCGCAGCGGCGTTCGGTGCGTGCCCTCGGCGTGCGACGTCCCAGGTCATGTGGCGGAGGGCGGCGTGCGCCGAGTGGGGGTACCTCCCACGCCCTGGAGGCAGTGGGGGAGCGTGCCGGGCGTCGGGGCGCAGGCTCCGCAGCGTTCGGCTTGGGTAGGGACACATCCTCCACTCTCAGGGCGACGGCCTCCTCTGGACGTATCCCCGTGCAGTAGAACGCGGCGAAGAACACATGGCTGCGGCCGCCGCGTGAGCGGTGCCAAATCCAGCTGAGCAGCCCTGCAGCCTGCTGCGCATTGAGCGGACAGCGATGGTCGATGACAATCGCAGTCCGCGGGCGGGTACGGGAGTTGCGCGAACTTGTCCGGGGAGCGGATCGCGAAGACGCGGGCGGTGTCCGCGCCGTCCTCCGCGAGCGGGTGCGGGACGAACGCCCGCCGGGACGGCAGGGCCGACGGGGTGCGGGAGTGCCGGTCCAGGCACACCGGCAGCAGGGGCGGCTCGGCGGAGGCCTCCGAGAAGGCGCTGCAGGGAGCCCTCTGGGCGTGCCGCCGGTATCAACGGTGGTCACCCCAGCGACAGTTGCGGGGATCGCTCCGAAGAATCCGCGAACGCCTCGGGGTCCACGTGTGCCATGACCGCCTCCGCGTCGACTGGTTGTGCGGCCCGGCCGTTCCCGGCCCGCACTCCGGAGGCTGGTGCCCGCCGTTGGAGACGTGGTGGAGATGCGCTCAGGCCGTGCCGGCGGCGCCCCCGTAGCCGTGCAGGAACGCGTCGACCGCACGGGTGACGCAGGCGCGGACCTGTGCCGGACTCGGGGCGCGGCTGGCGTAGGGGCTGATGGTGATCTCGGAGTTGACCAGGGCGACGAAGTGGAGGGTGGCGCGGGCGGGGCTGGAGATGTGCAGGAGGCCGGCGTCGGTGAGCTGGGAGAGGCGCCGGGAGACCTCGTGCTGGACGCGGAGGGGTCCTGCCTGCTGCCAGGTGTCGATCAGGGCGGGCGAGAAGTGCTGCACCTCGGCCTTGATCTGCCGGATCATCGCGAAGTGGTCGGGGAACTGGGTGCGCTGGCCGACGAGGGCGCGGCCGAGGGCGATCAGGTCGGCGCGGGCGTCGGTACCGGAGAGCTGTTCGGCCACCGTCGCGATGAAGGCGTCCGCGACCTGGCTGGCGCTGTCGTGGACGACCTCCGAGAAAAGGTGGTCCTTGCCCTGGAAGTGGTTGTAGATCGTGCGGGTGGACACCCCGGCCTCGGCGGCGATGGCCTCAATGCTGGTGCGACTGTATCCCTCGCGGCCGAAGACGGTACGCGCGCCTTGCGTGATGGCCCGGCGTTTCGCGGCTCTGCCGCCGGGTCGGCCGGGGCGTGGCGGCACGTCCGGGTCGGCGGGGGCCGCAGGTGTGGTGTTCAGGGGAGCCTCCGGTGGATCGGCGGCCTGTCGGCCACATTGCCATGCATGTTGCATTTTACTTTCTTGGTCAAGCGGTCCGCCGCTCGGGCTCTCAAGCCAAGGGTGGCATCTCCAGAACGGTCTTGCCCCGGCCGTGTCCGCCCTCCACGGCCCGGACCGCCTGGGCGGCCCGCTCGAACGGGATCACGTGCGTCACCTTCGGATCCAGGGCTCCGGTGCGGACCAGTTCCACGACCGCGCCCAGGATCGCGGGGTCGCGCACCGGCCCCACCGGTGCGCCGCCGAGTGCGGCGACGGCGTCCCGGTCGGCGCCGCTCACCAGTTTCGTACGGTCCGTCAGGAGCGCGGCGCTCTCCCGCAGGACCTCTCCGCCGACCAGGTCGAGTACGCCGTCCACGCGGCCCGGTATCCGCGCGGCGAGGCCGGGTCCGGAGGCGACGAACCGTACACCGAGTTCCTCGACGAATGCCCGCTTGTCCTCGGCCGCCGAGCCCACCACGGTCAGCCCCAGACCCGCCGCGACCTGCGCGGCGGCCACGCCCACGCCTCCCCCTACTCCGGTCACCAGCAGCGTCGCGCCTGGCGGCAGGGCGAGTTGGCGTACCGCGCCGTAGCCGGTGGCGGCGGCGATGGGCAGGGCGGCGGCGTCGGTCCAGGAGACCTCCGGCGGTTTGCGGACCGCCGCTCTCGCGGGCAGCAGGGTGTACTGCGCGTACCCGCCTGCCGTCGGGCCCCCGAGGACCGCGTCGCCCACGGCGAAGCCGGTGGTGCCGGGGCCGAGCGCGACGACCCTGCCGGCCGCCTCGCCGCCCATCACGGCGGGCAGCACGACGGCGGGCGCCCCGGCCGGACGGCGGCCCGAACGGCGTTTCCAGTCAACGGGGTTGACGCCGGCCGCGCGTACGGCGACCAGCAGGTCATTGGGGCCCGGAACCGGTCGCGGGAGGTCGGCGAAGTGCTCGACCTCCGGTCCACCGAAACTGTCGTACACATAGGCCAGGGGCATGCGACACCTCGACGTCTCTTGCTTCGGCCATTAATTGCCATACAGATTGCACTTTACCTGGGCCGCCGGTTAGGCTTCCCGGGCGTCGGCGGAGCCCTGTCTTCCGCCGGTGGTACCGACGCGGTGAGCACAAGGAGCGCAACGTATGGGCAACACGGTCGCGATCGTCGGGGGCGGATACGGAGGGGCTGCGCTGGCCCGTGAGTTGGACCCGGACTTCGACGTCGTCCTGATCGACCCCAAGGACGCCTTCGTCCACGCGGTGGCGGCCCTGCGCGGGCTGGTCGACGAGGAGTGGGCCCGGCGCATCTACTTCGGGTACGACGGGTTGTTCACCCGGGGCCGACATGTGCGCGACCGCGCCGTGGCGGTGGACGCGCAAGGTGTCACCACGGCCGACGGCACGCGCATCGACGCGGACTACGTCGTCCTCGCCACCGGTTCGTCGTACCCCTACCCGGCGAAGCCGGACACCGAGGACAGCGCCGACTCCGTGCTGCGACACGCGGACACGCGGGCCGAACTCGCCGCCTCCTCCCGGGTGTTGCTGCTCGGGGCCGGTCCCGTCGGGCTTGAGCTGGCCGGGGAGATCACCGAGCGGTGGCCGCAGACGGAGGTGGTCGTGGTCGACCCCGCCGAGGACGTGCTGGGCGGGCGTTATCTGCCCGAGCTGCGCGGCGCGTTGCGCGAGCAACTGGCCCAGCGGGGCGTGCGGCTGGAGCTGGGCAGCGCGCTGACGGCCCCGCCGTCGGCGCCCGCGGGGGTGCGCGAGCCGTTCTCGGTCACCACCGAGGCGGGCATACGGATCGACGCGGACCTGTGGTTCCGCTGCTACGGCATGACGCCGCTCAGCGACATGCTGGCCGGTGAACTCGCCGCCGCCCGGCGGCCGGACGGGCATGTGGAGGTCGACGACCACCTGCGGGTGGCGGGCACGCCGAACGTGTTCGCCATCGGTGACGTCACGGCCGTGCCCGAGCCGAAGCGGTCCAAGGCGGCCACCGAACACGCCGTCACGGTCGCGGCCAACATCAGGGCGCTGGCCGCCGGGCGCCCGGTGGAGCAGACCTACCGGCCGGGGCCGGACGCGGTGCTCGTGCCGCTGGGTTCGACCGGCGGCGCCTCGCAGGTACCGGGCCCGGACGGTCCGGTAGTGCTGGGCCCGGCGGAGACCTCCGGCTACAAGGGCGCCGACCTGCTGCTCGGGCGGTTCGGCGAGATGTTCGGCGCCTCCGCCTGACCTTTCCGGCACCCGAAACGACCGTACAGCGCCGCTTCCCCGCACATCCGCCTGGCTACGAGAGGTCGTTGACCGATGACGAACGGAACGCAGTCCCTGATCGGCAAGGTGGCCGTGGTCACCGGCGGCGCGGGAGGGATCGGCGTCTCGACGGTGGAGGCGCTGGCGGTCGCGGGGGCGCATGTCGTCCTCGCGGACGTCGCGGACGACATGGCGAGGGCGGCCGCCGAGAAGCTGGCCGCGCAGGGGCTCTCGGTGGTCGGGCACGGCGTCGACATATCCTCCGAGGCGAGCGTCGAGCGGCTGGTGGACTTCGCCGTCGACACCTTCGGCGGCATCGACGTCCTGGACAACAACGCCGCGCTGACGTCCGCGATCCGGCAGGACCGGGACGTCGTGTCGATGTCGGTGGAGCTGTGGGACCAGGTCCTCGCGGTCAATCTGCGGGGGCCGATGCTGCTGTGCAAGCACACGGTTCCGGTGATGATCGAGCGCGGCGGCGGGTCGATCATCAACATCACCAGCGGCCAGGGCCTGTCCGGTGACCGGGTGATGGTCGCCTACGGCAGCTCCAAGGGCGGGCTGATCGCGCTGACCCGGTTCGTGGCCGCCGCGTACGGCGCGGAGGGCATCCGCTGCAACGCGGTCGCGCCGGGGCTGGTCCGCACGCCGGCGCTGGAGGCGGACATGCCGGTGCCGGTGCAGCAGATGTTCCAGAGCGCGAACCTCATCCCGCGCCTCGGCACTCCGGAGGACGTGAGCCAGTTGGTGGCGTTCCTCGCCTCCCCGGCCGCCTCGTTCATCACCGGGCAGGTGCTCTCCGTGGACGGCGGCTTCCTCGCCCACCTGCCGACGCTCTCGCCGCTGCCGCCGCGCTGAGAGCCCGGGATGGTCTGCACACGGCCGGACCTGGCGGACCGCTCCGACGCGGTCCGCCAGGTCCGGTCAGCCCGTCCAGGGGGCGAGGCCCGCCTCGATGACGGGGACCCGCGGCGCTCCGGCCCAGGCGTAGTAGCCGTCGGGGCGGACCAGGAGCGCCTCGTCGCCGCGGGTGCGGTGGGCGACGACCAGCCCGTCCCGGGCAAGCCCGCCGACCTCCGTGCCCGGCGGCAGGGCCAGCACGAAACGTCCCTCGCGCAGCACCTCGTACAGGCGCCCTCGGTCCAGCTCCAGGTCAGGGGCGCGCTTGCCGGTCAGGGGGTGCGCGCCTCTCGGGGCGGGGTAGGAGAAGCCGATGCCGGTGATCTCGCCGACGGCCTGCCGGGTCACCGGGCGTACGTGGGTGACCACCAGCTTGCGTACGGCGCGCAGGGCGATCTCCAGCGGGTTGTGGGCCATGGCGAGGCGCAGGTTGAGGCCGCTGCTGCGCAGGACCGCCTTGCCGATGGGGTGGCGTTCGGCGTGGTAGGTGTCCAGCAGGGCGTCGGCGGACCGGCCGTTGTGTACCGCCGCCAGCTTCCAGCCGAGGTTGGCGGCGTCCTGAAGGCCGGTGTTCATGCCCTGGCCGCCGGCCGGGGAGTGCTGGTGGGCGGCGTCGCCGGCCAGCAGGACGCGGCCGACGCGGTAGTCCGGGACCTGGCGTTCGTCGCTGTGGAAGCGGGACAGCCAGCGCGGGTCGTGCATCCCGAAGTCGGAGCCGAAGGCCCGCTCGATGAGTTCGCGCAGCTCCTCGAACTCGACCGGGGAGTCGTCGGGTTCGCCCCGGTGCGCGCGGTCCCAGCCGCCGACCCGCCAGTAACCGTCACCGAAGGGGGCGATGAAACCGAACGCGCCGCCGGCGCCGTGCACCCGCACCACGAGGGGCGGCTCCTCGGTGAACTTCACGTCGGCGAGCGCGACCGACCTGATCACCACCTTGCCGGGGAAGGGCAGCCCGAGCGCCTCCCGCACAGCGCTGCGCACCCCATCGGCGCCGACGAGATACCCGGTCCGTACGGTCGTGTCGCCCGCCCCCGTCCGTACCGACACGGTGACGCCGTCGCGGTCCTGCTCCAGACCGGCGACCTCGGTGCCGTACCGGATGACCGCGCCGTTCTTCAGGGCCCGGCGCAGCAGCAGCTTCTCCACCTCGTACTGCGGGGTGACCAGCAGGAAGGGGAACCGGGACGGCAGCGCGCCGATGTCGAACGGCACCGCCCCGAACAGCCGCAGCTCTCGGATGGTCTGGCCGGTGAGGACGAGTTCGTCGGCGAGCCCCCGGGCGTCGAGGAGTTCGAGGGTCCGGGCGTGCACGCCGAAGGCGCGGGTCAGGTTGCTGATGCCCTTCGGGCGCTTCTCCAGTACGACGACGTCGACGCCGGCCGCCGCGAGGTCACCGGCGAGCAGCAGCCCGGTGGGGCCTGCGCCGGCGACGACGACGGGGGACTCATGCGTGTGAGACATCCGCGACTCGCTTCCGTCGGTGGGAATCGGAGTCCGCCCCCTGGAGGGGGTCGGAAAACGCGGTGGCGCCGGAGTCCGTTTTCCGGTCCGGCACCACGCGAGTGATTTCGTGCGGTCGCCTCGATCTATTCCGTCACGGCGACAAAAATTACGGCAAAAGTCCTCACGCAGCTCTTAGTATTGCCATGAGCGAAAAATTCAGGCGTGTCCGAGCCGGAATCCGACGCCGCGTACGGTGACGACCCAGCCGCTGTCGCCGAGCTTTCTGCGGAGGCTGCTGACGTGGGTGTCGACGGTCCGCCGGGACCAGGAGTCGCCCCACACCTGCTGGAGCAGGCGCTTGCGCGGGATGACCGTGTCGGGGTGGGAGGCGAGCAGGCAGAGGAGATCGAACTCCTTGCGGGTCAGGTCCACCCCGCGGCCGTCCACACAGACCTCGCGGGAGTTCACGTCGATGTGCAGCGGGCCGTGGTCGATCGCCCCGCCCTGCCTGCTCTGGATGCGCACACGCCTCATGACCGCGTCGATGCGGGCCATCAACTCACGGAAGCCGTACGGCTTGACCAGGTAATCGTCCGCGCCGGCCTGGAGTCCGAGGACTCTGTCCAGCTCCGAGCCGCGCGCGGTGACGACGATCAGCGGGACACAACTGACGGCGCGGATGGCCTTGCACACCTCCAGGCCGTCCAGGTCCGGCAGTTCGAGTTCCATCAGGACGAGGTCCACGCTCTCGTAGGCGGCCAGGGCGACGCTGCCCCGGTCGGCGGCTGCCACCTCGTGGCCGTGCCGGCGCAGTCCCTCCTCCAGGGCGCAGGCCGCGGAGGCGTCGCCCTCGACCAGCAGGATGCGCCAGCCTGCGGTGCCGGGTACGGCGACGGGTGCCGGGCCCGGCAGGAGTTCGGTGCGCTGGTTGGGTATAAGGGGCCCTCGTAAGAACTCTGACGTTTGCGTCATACTCTCCCCCGGTAAGTCATGTTCGTCGCACGAAGCAAAACTCACGTACGATTCTATGAAACCGGGGCCGTACATTCCAGCCCGCCGCAGTGAATTTTCTGTTGCAGCAGTATGAAACGGTTTTCGGTCACTTGGCGCGCACGGAATCTTCTTTACGAAATTCGGTTGCGCGTTTATCAGGCACGTGCCCGGTCATCGGCGTCCAGCAGTCGGCGCAGCAGCGTCGTCAGCGTGTCCCGCTCCTCGGGGGTGAAGCAGCCGAGGAAGGAGTCCTGGGACTCCTGGGCCACCTGCCACAGCCGGCGCTGCAACTGAGCCCCGTCGCCGGTCAGTTCGACCAGTTGCCGGCGCCGGTCGGACCGGTCGCGGGTGCGGCGCACCAGCCCGCGCTCCTCGATCGCGTCCAGGTAGCCGCCCAGGTGGCTGCGTTGGAAGCCGAGCCGGTCGGCCAGCACGTGCTGGGGCAGCGGGCCGAAGTCCGAGAGCGCGGTCAGAGTCGCGAAGTGCGGCAGCCGCAGCCCGTGCCGGCCCACCGCCTCGACGAGCGCGTCGTGGCCGATTCGCGCCATGTGCCCGGCGAGGTAGGACGGCAGCGCCAGCAGGCTCGGCGGGCGAGGCGCGCTGTCCTGGGTGGTGGCGCCCGAAGCAGATTCAGGGTTTTCGCTCATGCGTTCACGATACGGGAATGCGGTGACTGGACGTAAGAATGACATCGTGTAATCATTCCAGGACGACACTAGTTCGGCGCTCATTCCGTGCTCCGAAACAGCGGACCGAGGCGCCCGTCCCCGGAGGACCGCTCCATGACCGACACACCAGCCCCCGGCGCACAGCGCGGCACCGCCGCCCCGTTCGCCGCTCTGCTCCTGGCCGTCCTGTCCTTCTCCCTGATGCAGACGATGGTCGTGCCCGCGCTGCCCGACCTCCAGCGCGAGTTCGACGCCTCGACGACGGCCGTCTCCTGGGTGCTCAGCTCCTTCCTGCTCACCGCGTCGGTGGCGACGGCCCTGCTGGGCCGGGTCGGCGACATGTTCGGCAAGCGCCGGGTACTGATCGCCAGCCTCACCGTCTTCGCCGCGGGCACCCTGCTCGCCGCCCAGTCCGACTCACTCGCCCTGCTGATCGCGGCGCGCGCGGTGCAGGGTGTCGGGTCGGCCGCCTTCCCGCTGGCGTTCGGCATCGTGCGCGACCAGTTCCCGCGCGAGCGGGTGCCGGTGGCGATCGGCCTGATCTCGTCCACGTTCGGCATCGGCTTCGGCGTCGGGCTCGTCATCCCCGGCCCGATCGTCGACGCCCTCGACTGGCACTGGATCTTCTGGCTCGGACTGGTCGTCATCCTGCTCGGCATCGCCGCCGTCACCGCGTTCATCCAGGAGTCCTCGGTCACCAGCCCCGGGCGCATCGACTGGGCCGGTGTGGTGCTGTTGAGCGCGGGTGTCGTGGCACTGCTGCTCGCCATCAGCGAGGGCAAGTCGTGGGGCTGGACGTCCGGCGGGGTCGTCGGCCTGTTCCTCGCCGCCGTCGTGCTGCTCGCGGTGTTCGTATACGCCGAGAGCAAGGTCCGCGAGCCCCTCATCGACCTCGAACTGCTGCGCCGACCCGCGGTGCTGACCAGTCACATCACCGCGCTCATCATCGGGTTCGGCATGTACGGCGCGTTCACACTGGTGCCGCTGCTCGCCCAGACCCCGTCCGAGGCCGGGTACGGCTTCGACGCGTCCGTCACCGAGGCAGGGCTGTTCATGGTGCCGATGGCCGTGACGATGCTGATCGCCAGCCCCCTCGCGGGGCGCCTCGGCGCGGTCGCCGGCTGGAAGCTGCCGCTCGTCCTGGCCTGCCTGATCGGCGTCGTCGGCTTCGCGGTCTACGCGGGCGCGCACGACACCGAGTGGACCATGTACGTCGGCTCCGGGGTCCTCGGCATCGGCGTCGGCTTCGCCTTCGCCGCCCTCGCGAACCTCGTCGTCAGCGCGGTCGACCGCAGCCAGACCGGCGAGGCGACCGGCATCAACACGATCATGCGTACGATCGGCGGCTCCCTCGGCGCCCAGATCGCCGCGTCGATCGTCGTCTCCAAGACGATCCCCGGCACCCGGGTACCCGCCGAATCCGGCTACACCACCGCGTTCGTCATGTCGGCGATCGCCCTGGGCGTCGCGACGCTGGCCGCGCTGGCGGGGCCGGGCAGGTTCTGGGGCAGGGCTCCGGCGCCGGTGACGGCGACTGCGGGCAAGGAGCAGTCGCGGTCGGCGGCTTGAGGGCGTTGGCGCGCGGGGGACGGGCCTGGGGCGCGTGGCTTCACGGCGGCGAGGGGGCGTGGCCGAGCCATGGGGTCAGGACGCGCCCTCTCATCCGAGCACAACCCCCTTGCCGTTCCGGCCAGTTGTCGCCCACTGCCTGCCCCGCCCGCCGGGAGGCACCGGCACCCCTACCCCAACGTCGCGCCGACAACTAGGAGTTCGCGCACATATGCCTGACTACGGACACGACCTCCTCTTCGGTGCCGTCCTGGTGCCGAGTGCGGGGCATGCCGATGACGTGGTGGCGCTGGCCCGGGTCGCCGACCGGGCGGGACTGGATCTGGTGAGCGTGCCGGACCACCCTTACCGGCCCGAGCTGCTCGACGCGTGGATGGCGCTCGCGGTGATCGCCGCGTCCACCACCCGCGTACGGGTCTTCCCGAACGTCGCGAACCTCCCGCTGCGCCCGCCCGCCGTGCTGGCCCGCACCGCCGCCGGCCTGGACCTGCTCAGCGGGGGCCGGGTCGAACTGGGGCTGGGTGCCGGGGCGTACTGGGACGCCATCGCCGCCGACGGCGGAGCGCGTCGCAGCCCCGGCGAGGCGGTGCGGGCAACCCGCGAGGCCATCGACGTCATCCGGGCGCTGTGGAGCGAGGGCGGCCGGGTCCGCGTACCCGGCGAGCACTACAGGCTCGACGGCGCCACCGCAGGGCCCGCACCCGCGCACCCCATCGGAATCTGGGTCGGCGCCGTCGGCCCCCGCATGCTGAAGCTGACCGGCGCGAAGGCGGACGGCTGGCTGCCCAGCGTCCCGCATGTACCGCCGGGCCGCCTCGCCGCCGGGCACCGGGTCGTCGACGAGGCGGCGGTCGCCGTCGGCCGCGACCCCTCCGAGGTCCGCCGGCTGTACAACCTCTCACCGGGGCCGGGCGGCTTTCCGCAAGGCCCTCTCGACGCCTGGCCCGAGCAACTCGCCGCGCTCACCCTGGAACACGGCACCAGCAGCTTCCTGCTGCCCGCCCATCAACCGGCCCTGCTCCAGGCGTTCGCTGCGGACGTGGCACCGGCGACACGGGAATTGGTGACGGCGGAACGCAAGCGCACGGCGGACACACCGAGTTCGGAGGACGGCTCGGACGCGGCCGGCGGCCAGGACGGCGCCGTCGGTGCGGCGACTGCCGTGCGGCATACGGCCGTTGAGGGCGCGGCCCGCAGTTCGGGGGCAGCATCCGCCGGGCCGCGTAAGGCTGTGACGTACGCGGCGGGTGGCCGGGACGGTGTCGCGGGACGGCGTACAGGTGTCGTTGGGGCCCCGGTCCCGGCCAGCTTCGCCCCCAACCGCGCCCGACCAACCCCCTCCGGGGATCCGCTGAACGTACGGCCCACCCCGCCCCCCAAGGCATGGCGGTCCACCGAGCGGTTGTGGGACGAGTCGACGCGCCCCGTCGGGCCGCCCGCCGACCCGGAGCGGCGCTATCCGCGTCGCGAGCAGGAGCCGGCCCGGAATCTCGTCGCCGCGCACGACCAGCTTCGCGCCGATCTCGACCGGCTCGGCGAGGTGGTGCGGGAGGTGCTGGCCGACACCCTCGCCCCGGGGGAGGCGCGGTCGGAGATCCAGCGGCTGAGCCTGCGGCAGAACTCCTGGACGCTCGGCGCGTACTGCGCGTCGTACTGCCGGCTCACCACCCTGCACCACACCCGGGAGGACGAGGACCTCTTCCCCTACCTGCGCCGCTCCGAACCCCGGCTCGGCAAGGTGCTGGACCGGCTCACCGAGGAACACCACGCCATCCACGGGCTGATCGAGCACATCGACCGTGAACTGGTCGCCTTCGTCCGCGAGGAGGGCGGCGAGAAGGAACGGGAGGCGCTACGGGCGGCGATGGACCTGCTCACAGACACGCTCCTGTCACATCTCGCGTACGAGGAGCGGGAGTTGATCGAGCCGATGGCGAGGTTCGGGACGGGCTGGTGAACGCCGGCCCCGACCCGGGCGCCGGTCACCGGTGCCCTCCTCCCCGGGCGCCGGTCACCGCTCGCCCCTATCCGGGCTCCGCGCCCGTCGCCACCGGCCGGGACAGGTCCCTCGACCAGGCGGACCAGGAGCCCGGGTAGAGGGCTGTGCCGGTGATGCCGGCGTGTTCGAGGGCGAGGAGGTCGTGGCAGGCGGTGACTCCGCTGCCGCAGTAGACGACGACGTCGGTTCCGTCCTCGACCCCCAACGCCCGGTAGTGTTCGCGGAGTTGAGTGGACGTCAGGAAAGTACCGTCCGGCGTGAGGTTCGCGCTCCAGGGGGCGCTGTGGGCGCCGGGGATGTGGCCGGAACGGACGTCCGTCGGGAGGACGTTCGCCCCGGAGTACCGGTCGACGGCACGGGCGTCGAGGACGATCGCGTCGCCCGCCGCGACCTGATCGGCACTCCGCAGCGACTCCTTGGGCCACTTCACCGGCGTCAGCCGCGCCTCGGGGAGTACGACGGCGCCGGTCTCGGTCTCGCCGGGCCAGCCGGTCAGCCCGCCGTCGAGCAGGGCGGCGGGCCGTCCGGTGCGGCGCAGCAGCCACACCAGGCGGGCGGCGTACGGCCCTCCGTCGGCGTCGTACGCCACCACGGTCGCCCCGTCCCCGATGCCGAGCGCACCCAACGCCCGTGCGAACTCGGCCGGTTCGGGCAGGGGGTGGCGTCCGCCGGTCTCGTCGGGCGGGGCGGACAGGACCGTGTCGACGTCGACCCAGACCGCGCCGGGCAGATGGCCGGTGAGGTAGGCGTCGTAGCCGCTGCGGCCGTCCAGGAACCAGCGGACGTCGGCGAGGACGAGGGTGTCGCGGTGGGTGCGCACCCACCCGGCGTCGACCACGGGCGGCAGCTCAGGCACCGGTCACCGCCTCGGTCCCGAGGCCGGCGACCTGGGGAAGGACCTCGGCGGCGGTCAGTTCGGTGGCCGCCTGGACCTCCGCGTACGGGATGCCACCGACGTCGATGGCGAGGAGGTGCAGGTCGTGGCCCCACAGCTCGTGCAGGCGGCCCAGTTTGTCGACGACCTCGGCGGGGCTGCCACAGATCGCGGGCCCGTTGTCGCCGATGTACGTGTCGAAGTCCGGCGGGGTCGTGAAGTGCGTGGTGCCGGGCTTCTTCACGGTCAGGTAGTTGTTCATGTAGGAGGCCCACACGGAGCGCGCCCGTTGGGACGACTCGGCGACGAAGACGTGGCTGGCGGCGCCGAGCCTGCCGGGCGGGTCGGTGCGTCCGCTCCTCTGCCACAGGGTGCGGTACGCGTCGAAGACCGGTACGAACGTGCCGGGTTCACGCGCGGTGGTCCCCACGACCAGCGGCAGCCCGTGCTCCACCGCGAGCTGCACGGACTCCGACCCGACTCCGCCGCTGATCCACAGCGGCGGCTTCGCCTGCAGCGGCCTCGGCTGCACGGTGACTTCGGCCAGCGGCGGCCTGAACCCGCCCTGCCAGGTGACCCGTTCCTCGGTCCACAGCCGGATCAGCAGCTCCGTGTTCTCCCGTTTGCGCGCCGCCTTCGACTCAAGGGACTGGCCGAACACCGCGTACGGCTCGGGGAAGAAGGAGCCGCCCGCGATGAGTTCGAGCCGGCCGCCGGACAGCAGGTCGACGAGCGCGTAGTCCTCGGCGACGAGTACGGGGTCGCGGTTGGCGACGAGTGTGGTCCCTGTCGCCAGCCTGATCGTCGACGTGTGCTCTGCGATCGCGGCCAGCACCAGCGCGGGCGAGGAGATGACGTCCCGCTCCCCGAAGTGGTGCTCGCCGACGGTGTACCAGGCGAACCCGGCGTCCTCCGCCTCAGTCGCCGCGCGCACCACGTCCCGCAGCCGCTGGCGCTGGGTGAGCAACTTGCCGGTGAGCGGATCGGGCAGAAGACTGCCGAACGTGATGAGCCCTAGCTGCATGGAATGTCCTCCGTCCCGCTGCGGCCCGGCACAGCGGCCAACAGCTCCCGGGTGTAAGGGTGTTGCGGCGCCTCCAGCAGTTCCGCCGCAGGCCCGCTCTCCACGATCCGGCCGTCGCGCATGACGGCGATCCGGTCACTGACCTGCGCGACGACGGCCAGATCATGAGAGATGAACAGATAACTCAGCCCACGCCGCTCCTGAAGCCCGACGAGCAGCTCCAGGATCCGGGCCTGAACGGTGACGTCGAGCGCCGACACCGGCTCATCGCACACCAGCACTTCCGGCCCGAGCGCCAACGCCCGTGCGATGGCGACCCGTTGTCGCTGTCCTCCGGACAACTCGGCCGCCTTGCGCCGCTCCACGTCGACGGGCAGCGCCACATCATCGAGCAGCCGCCGCACCTCCCCGGCCCACTCCGCCCTGCTCCCGATCCCGTGATTGCGCAACGGCTCGGTCAGCAACTCCCCGACGGTGAAACGGGGGTTCAGCGAGGCGTAGGGATTCTGATAAACAAGCTGGATACGACGGTGGAGAGCCCGCCGCGCGGCGCCCCGTACGGTGGTGACATCGACCCCGTCCAGCAGCACCGTCCCGCTGTCGACCCGCTCCAGTCCGAGAATCATCCGCGCGGTCGTCGACTTCCCCGACCCGGACTCGCCCACCACCCCGAGGGTCTCCCCCCTGCCCAACTCGAACCCGACCCCGTCGACGGCGGTGCGTGTACGACGTCGTGACAGCACCGGCCCCCGGACGGGGAAGGCCCGGGTGAGACCGGTGACGCTCAACAGGGGAGCCGATGGGGCCGGTTCGCCGTCGGTGGGCCGAGCGGCGAGGGTGGCCGCAACCGCTGCCGCGGGGGCAGCCGTGCGGGAGGGCGAGCGGCGGCGAAGAAGCCGGGCCATGAGCGGCGACGCAGAACGGGGCGCTTCCGCCGAAGCGTGACCGGACGCTGGGGAACGGCCGTGTGCGGAGCCGGCATCGGGAGTCGGCGCGGCGCCGGGTGCTTCCACCGCCCCATCCACCGACGTGGTACCGGGCGCAGCCACCGGGGCGGAGCCCGCCGTGCCGGAACGGCCGCGCCGAGGCCGGGCCGTGAGGGCCGGTGCGTCCGCCAACAGCTGGCGTGTGTACGGGTGTCGGGGATCCGCGAGTACCCGCCCGGCAGGCCCCGCCTCCACCACCTGTCCCTGCGACATCACCACCACGTGCTGCGCCCGGTCGGCGACCACCGCGAGGTCGTGGGTGACCAGGAGCATGGCGGTGCCGGTGGTGGTGACGACTTCCTGGAGGTGGTCGAGGAGTTGGCGTTGGACCGTGACGTCGAGGGCCGAGGTGGGCTCGTCGGCGATGAGGAGGCGGGGGCGGGCGGCGGTGGCGATGGCGATGAGCACGCGTTGGCGCATGCCACCGGAGAGTTCGTGGGGGTACTGGCGGGCGCGTTGTGCCGGGGCGGGCAGTCCGGCCTCGGCGAGGAGGTCGACGGCTCGGGCGGGGGCGTCCCTGCGGGTGGCCAGGCCGTGTACCCGGAGCACCTCGGTGACCTGCGCGCCGACCGGTTTGACCGGGTCGAGGCTGACGCCGGGGTCCTGTGGGATCAGCCCGATACGCCGCCCCCGCACCTCCCGCCACGCCCGCTCCCCCAGCCCGGTCAGCTCCTCTCCCTGGAGCCGAACAGAACCGCCCAGCACCACACCCCCGGCCGGCAACAGCCCGACCAGGGCATGAGCGGTACTGCTCTTCCCCGACCCGGACTCCCCCACCACAGCGGTGATCTCCCCGGCCGCCGCTGTCAGATCGAGCCCGTCCACAGCGAGGTGCGTACCACTCACGGTGCGGTACCCGATCCGCAGCCCCCGCACGGCCAGCATCGGATCCCCGGCCGACTCCACAGGGGGAACCTCGGCGCGAGCACCGGTGCTCGCGGCCGCGCCGTCGTCGTACCCGGCCGCCGCACGAGAACCCCGGTCCCCCGCCGAGCCGTAAGCGGAGAGGTCCGGGTCCGGCGCCGGGTCACTTCGGTACCTGGCAGGCCTCAGAACCCCGGCCGAGTCGTGATCACGCACCGGTTCCACCGGATTCACCGATGTCCCCCTTCCGCTTCGAGCACCCGTGACAGCCGGTTCGCCGCGAGGACGACGACCGTGACCGTGAGACTGGGCAGCGTGGTCAGCCACCAGGCCGTCGCGAGGTAGTTGCGGCCGTCGGCGACGAGGGAGCCCCATTCGGGGGCCGGTGGGGGTTCGCCGTAGCCGAGGAAGCCCAGGCTGGAGACGGCGAGGACGACGAGGCCGAAGTCGAGGGCGGCCAGGGCCAGGACGGGGCCGATGGCGGACGGGAGGATGTAGCGGGGGAGGATGCGCCACCATCGCGCACCGCAGAGGATCGCGGCCTCGACGTACGGTGCGGCCCGTACGCGCAGTACTTCCGCCCGCATGACACGGGTGAACGCGGCGACGCTGGTCGCGCCGATGGCGAGGGCGATCTGGCCGGTGCCCACGCCGAGCGCGGTGACGAGGGTGAGGGAGAGCAGGAGCGGCGGGACGGACATCGTGACCTCGACGGCCCGCATGATGACCGCGTCCGTCCAGCGGCCGAAGAACCCGGCGACGAGCCCGAGGATCACTCCGCCGCCCAGGGCGATGAGGATGGCCAGGGCGGTGGCGCGCAGCGACAGGGCTGCGCCGTGGACCACTCGGGCGTAGATGTCGCGGCCCAACTGGTCTGTTCCGAAGAGGTGTTGGGCGCTCGGTGGTTGGAAACGGTCCGCCGGTACGCCGGTGAGGGGGCTGCGGGAGGTGAACCAGTCCGGTACGAGGGCCCAGCCGAGGACCAGCGCGAGGACGAGGACGGAGAGCGTGACGCCGGGTGAGCGGAGGGGGGCCGACACCACGCGGCGAAGCCGTGCGGGCTCCTGGACCGGCTCGACGGGCAATCGAGTCAGCGTCGTCATGCGGTCACCAGCCGTCCCGTGGCGCGGATGCGGGGGTCGAGCACCGGATACAACAGGTCGATCAGCAGGTTGACCACGGCGAAGGCCAGAGCGGCGACCACCACCACCCCCTGTACGACGGGCAGGTCCTGCGCGGAGACGGCGGACTGGGTGATGCGGCCCATGCCGGGCCGTGAGAAGACCGTCTCGACGACGACCGCGCCGCCGATCAGAGAGCCGACGAGCATCCCGGCGACGGTCGCGGCAGGGATGGCCGCGTTGCGCAGCCCGTGGCCGAAGAGGAGTCGGGCCCGGCCCGCGCCGGTGGCGCGCACGGTGTCGGCGTACGGCTCCTGGAGGGTCGTGTGGAGGGACTTGCCGAGGACCTGGGCGACGAGTGCGGCTCCCGGGATCGCCATGGTGCAGGCGGGCAGGACCACGCTGTCGAAGCCGCTGTCGCCGAGGGAGGGGAAGAGGTGCCAGCGGAAGGAGAGGAACTGGATCAGGACGAGCCCCACCCAGAAGGAGGGCAGGGACACCGCGAACGACGGGAGTGAGCGCAGGAGTTGGCGTAACAGAGGGCTCGCGGTGAGGTTCGCGGCGACTCCGAGCAGGGTGCCCAGGGTCAGCGCGAGCAGCAGTGCGAGGGTGCCGACCTGGAGGGTCGGCGGGATCGCGTCGACGATCACGCGGGAGACCGGCTGCCCGGTCTGGAGGGACGCGCCGAGGTCGCCGTGGAGCGCGTCGGCGAGCGCGGAGCCGTACTGGACCATCAGCGGCCGGTCGAGGCCGAGTTCCGCGCGCGCCTGGGCGATCTGCTGCGGTGTCAGTTCGGCGAAGCCGCCGCGCCCGCTGAGCATGAGCGCGACCGGGTCGCCGGGCAGCAGTCGCAGCGCGCCGAAGGTGAGGGTGAACGCGGCCCAGACGACGAACACCGCGCGCAGTGTTCGGGTGGCCACGTACAGGGCAGTGTGCACAGTCGACCTCCCTCAGCCCAGCCAGGTGTCGTACAGGTCGAACCGGTTGGAGGCGTCGAGCGTGAAGCCCTTGACCTTGTCGGAGACGCCGTGGACCTGGGCGCCCTCGTACAGCGGGACGGTGTCGGCGTGGTCGAGGATCCAGCGGACCGCGTTGGACACGGCGGTCTGGCGGGTCTTCGCGTCGGTCGCCGCGGCCTCCTGCTCCAGGTAGGTGTCGAGTTCGCTGGGCGGTAGGTGCCAGAGGTTGGCGCTCTTGGTGTAGAAGATGCTGCGCAGGACGTCCGGGTCGGCACGGGTGACACCGACGGCGGTGAGGTCGAAGTTGCCCTTCTGCTGCTGCTCGACGTAGACGGCGGGCGTGACGGCCCTCAGCTTCAGGTCGACGCCGATCTTCCGGAGCTGCTGCTGCACGGCCTCGTTCGCGGGCGGCATCGGCGCGGGGATCAGCCAGGTGAGGGCGAGCGGTTTGCCGTCCTTCTCGCGGATGCCGTCTTTGCCCTCCTTCCAACCCGCGCTGTCCAGCAGGGATTTGGCGCCCTGGGGGTCGTAGCGGAGTCTGTCGGAGAAGTCCTCGTAGTACGGAGTCGTCGAGGACAGCACGCTCGTGGCGGGCTTGTACGAGTCGCTGAACACGGAGTCGACGAGCCCCTGCCGGTCGATGCCTTTGAGGAGCGCCTCGCGGACCTTCTGGTCGGCGAGGACCCGCTGGTGGTTGAGGGAGAGCGGCGGTACGAGCCCGGGTCCCGGGGCCGCCAGGACACGGAAGCCGTTGCCCTTGAACTGGGCCTCGTCCGTGGGCTGGAGGGCCTTGGCCAGGTCGACCTGACCGGAGGAGAGAGCGCCGGTGCGGGCTCCGGCCTCCGGGATGAACGTGAACTTCACCTCGTCGAGGCGGGCGGCGCCCTTGTGTGTGGCGAGGGACGACGGCCAGGCGTAGTCCGCCCGCTTCTTCAGTACGGCTTCCTGGTTGGTGGTGTAGTGGTCCAGGACGTACGGGCCCGAGCCGATGAACTTGCCCCGGCAGCGGTCGGCGGCCGAGGCCGTGAACGACGCGGGCGACAGGATCCCCAGGCCGACGGTCGAAGTGGCCTGGAGGAACTGGGCGTTGGCCGTCGCGAACTTGACGGTGAGGGTGTGCGCGTCGGTGACGGTCGTGCCCTGGTAGCCGATCAGATAGCCGGGGGCGCCGTTCGCGGGCAGCTTCACCAGGTTGTCGAACGTGGCCTTCACCGCCGCCGCGTCGACGGGCTTGCCGTCGCTGAAGGTGACGCCCTCGCGCAGCGCGAACGTGAATGCGCTGCCGTCCGCACTGGTCGTGAACGACTTCGCCAGCCACGGCACGATCTTGCCGGACTTCGGATCCTGAGCGGTGAGCGAGTCGACCACGGACCGGGTGACGTCGATCGCGCTGATCTGCCCCGTCTGCTGCGGATCCAGGCACCCCGGATCCGCCTCGGCCCCGACCAGCAGCGTCCCCCCGTCACGCGGCGCCCCGTCACTCGTACCGCCCGAGTCCGTGCCCCCGCCCGAACACGCGGCGACGGGCAGGACGACCGCGAGCAGCGCGCCCGCGAGACGAAGCCGACGGCGCGAGCGGGTGGTTCTGATGGGCATCTCAGGACCTTTCTCGAAGGAACTCGGGTCTCGAAGGAACTCGGGGAGGCGGCGAGGGGGTGAGGCTCTGCGCCTCACGGACGGGGGCACGGCCCCTGCGGGGAAACCGGGCCGCCGGCCCGTCGCGAACGCCTCAGGACAGCGGGCGTGTTCTCGTTCGTCAGCCCTTGGCGACTGCCTCACGGACGGCCGGCACGATCTCCTCGGCCCACCGCCCGAGGCCGACCTGACCCGAGGGGTCACCGGACGCGAAGTACACGAACCCTGATGCGCCGTGTTCGAGGACGGCCCCGGTCAGTTCGGTGATCCACTGACCGACGGAACCTCCCAGCCACCGCCCGGACGAGTCGCGCGGGGCGTTGACGGGGGTGTCGGTGATGCGAGCCGGCAGGTTGAAGACGGTCGCGATGTCCGCGGGGTCACGGCCGACGGAGCGCGCGGCTTCCTCGACCAGCGGCCGTGAGCTGCGGTACCGCTCGCTGTGCCAGTCCGCCGCGTTGCCGGGGATCCAGCCGTCCGCCGAACGCCCGGTGACCGCGAGGGACTTGGGGCCCACGGACCCGGTCCAGACCAGCGGGGCGGGCACCGGTGCCGGGTCGAGCCCGCCGACCTGGGTGAACTCGCCGTCCAGGGTGACCGGGGCCGGGCCGCCGGACAGCGCCCGCACCAGGCCGATGGCCTCCTCCAGGGCGCGCACGGCGGCGGCCGGGTCGAGCCGGGTGACACCGAAGCGGGCGATGTCGTCCCAGTAGCCGCCCGCGCCGATGCCGAGGACGACCCGGCCCCCGGAGAGCACGGACAGCGTCGACAGGGTGCGGGCCAGCAGCGGCACCGGGCGGGTCGGCAGGTTGGTGACGGTCGTTATGCCGGTGATGGTCCGGGTCCGGCCGAGGAGCAGTCCGAGCGTGCTGTACGCCTCCAGCCGATCGCCGTAGTACGGGTGGTCGGACAGGGCGAAGAAGTCGAGCCCTGCCCGGTCGGCGTACTCGACCCGGCGTACGACGTCCGGCGCGTCGTCGACGGCGACCCCCGGTCCGATCCCGAACCACAGTTTGCGTGCGAGCAGTTCTGTCATCTGCTTCTTTCCTCGGTACGGATTTCAGTGGGCGGCACGGGAGACACACACCCCGTGTCAGACCCGTACAGCTTCGACCACGCTGCAGTGCCCACCCGGCACGACCCGCGTCAGCTTGAGCCCCGAGTCCGCCAGCAGCGCCTCGAACTCACCGGCCGTACGCTGCTGTCCCCCGGCGACGACCAGCATGTCGAGGTCCATCAGGGAAACCGTCGGCGACGGCCGAGGCCGGTCCGCCAACACGGCCTCGACCAGCAGCACATGCCCCCCGTCGGCCAGCGCGGCACGCGCGTTGGTCAGGATGCGCCGGGACTGCTCGTCGTCCCAGTCGTGGATGATGTTGGAGAGGATCACGGCGTCACCGCCGCCCGGCACGGACTCGAAGAAGTCCCCGGCGACCAGCTCCGCCCGGTCGGCCACCCCGGCGTCCCGGAGCGGCTGCCCGGCCGAGGCGATGACCTCGGGCCGGTCGTACAGAATCCCGCGCGTCCCGGGCGCGGACGCGAGGACGGCGGCCAGCAGCGCGCCCCTCCCGCCGCCCGCGTCGACGATCGTCGAGAACCGCCCGAAGTCGTAGGCGGCGACGACCGGCGCGATGATCTGCCGGGACGCCTCGGTCATGGCCCGGTCGAAGACGCCGAGCACGTCGGGGTGGTCGTGCAGGTAGTCCCAGACGGACTTGCCGAGCACCTCGGGGAAGGCGGTGTGCCCGGTGCGTACGGCGTCGGCGAGGCCGGCCCAGGCGTGCCGTTCGGCGGGCAGCCCGGTCCAGATCGCGAAGTTGCGCAGGCTGACCGGGCTGTCGGCGCGCAACGCGTCGCCCAGCGCGGTCAGTTCGAAGACCTGGCCGTCGTGTTCGGTGAACAGGCCGATATCGGCGCCGGCCCGCAGCAGCCGGTAGAGGCTGGGCGCGTGCGTGTCGGTCGCGGCGGCGAGTTCGGCGAGCGGTCGGGGGCCTTCGGCAAGTGCGTCGGCGACGCCGAGTTCAGCGGTCGCGCTGACCGCCTGGGCGAGCCATCCTGCGGTGGCGAGCTGCAACACCTGTGCGTGCAGGGGCAGTTCACTGGTGCCTGGGGGCATGGCGGAGCTTCCTCCTTGACGGCGGGGTCGGCCGGTGGGGTCCGACCGGGAGACACCGACAGGCCCATCTGAAGTGTGTCGGGGCCGGTCGGGCGGTACAAGCCGCGCTGATGTCAGGTCTTTGCGCGGTACGTCAGATCTCTGCAAAGTCGCTGGGTCAGTGCCCCGGCGCGCCCTGCGGGCCCTGCCCTTCGTGCCACACCAGGTCGAAGACGAACCGGTCGATGCGCCAGCCGTCGGCGGTCCGCACCGCACCTGCCTCGTAGTGGCCGCCGATGGTGAAGTGGACGCCGGGCTCGGCGGCCTTGCGGACGTGTACGGCGGTCAGGTGCGCGCGGATCGTGGCCCGGTCGCCGTCGACGTCGATGAAGTAGTTGGACGCGGTGTGGTGGGTCCGCTCGAAGGTCGTACGGGCCATCTCCTGGAACTCGGTGAGTCCCGCGATCCCCTTGTACTCGCCCATGGGGAAGGTGAGGTGGACATCGTCGGTGAAGACCGCGCCGAACCAGTCGTCGCGGTGCCGGTCGCGGTCGAGGTGGGTGACGTAGCGGTCGGCGAGGGCGGTGAGGTCGGCCCTGTCCCGCAGGTCGGCGAGGGTCTTTTCACTCATGCCGGTACTGCCTTTCGGTCGGTGACGGGTCCGAACCAGCGGTGCAGGGCGTCGGTGAGTCCCTCGCCGCCGGGCGCGGCGGACACCCACGCGGCGTGCCCGTCGGGGCGGATCAACAGGGCGTGCAGGCCGGCCAGTTGGTCGTGCGGGTCGTCGGCCGGCTTGGCGGTCGTGACGGTCACCCGGTCGTGCCAGGGGGCGGCGGCCGTGCGGACCTCCGGGTCGTCGGCGAGGTCGAGGAGGACGCCGCGCGCGGGGTGCAGGAGTTGGGCGGTGCTGGTCTCCCCGGCGGGCCCGACCAGGGCGCGGGGTGCGACGCGCCCGCCGGTCAGCGGGTGGCCGCCGTCGAGGTCGTACCGGACGTCGATACCGCTCACCGCGCCGGCGAGATGGCGTTTGACGTCGTCGTACGCGATGAGTTCGGCGAACAGGGCGCGCAGCGGGTCGGACTCCCGGCCGCCGAGGAAGACCGTGCCCTGGGCGCGGGTGTTCAGCAACAGACGGGCGCCGACCGGGTGGCGTTCGGCGTGGTAGGTGTCGAGGAGGCCGGGGTGGGCGCGGCCGGTGACCTCGGCGGCGAGCTTCCAGCCCAGGTTGACGGCGTCCAGGATGCCGGTGCTCATGCCCTGGCCGCCGGCCGGGAGGTGGATGTGTGCGGCGTCCCCGGCGAGCAGGACCCGGTCCGCGCGGTAGGTGGCCGCCTGCCGGGTGGCGTCGGTGAAGGAGCTGACCCACTCGGTGTCGGCGTCGGCGATGTCCTCGCCGGTGAGCCGCCGCCAGGCATCCGCGACCTCGGCGAACGTGACGGGCGCCGCGTCCTCGCGGGGCGGAGCGCCGTCCGGGCAGACGATGATGCGGTCGACCTCGTCGGTCAGGGGCGCCGCCATCACCATGCCGTGTTCCAGACGCTCCCCGAGCGGCCGGGGCCGCAGCGTGCGGCCCACCACGTCCGCGAGGTACATGACACGGGCGGCCGGTGTGCCGGGGAAGGCGATCCCGGCGGCCTCACGCACGGGGCTGTGCGCCCCGTCGGCGCCCACGAGGTAGGCGGCGCGCAGCCGCCCAGGCCCTTCGGGGGTGCGAACGGTGATCTCCACCGCCGAGTCCCCGGCATCCAGCCCGGTGAACTCCCACCCCCGGTGGACGACCGCGCCGAGTTCGACCGCCCACTCCTCCAGCACCGCCTCGGTGCGCGACTGCGGTATCCCCCGGGCCCCGAAGTGGGCACCCGGCAGGACGGTGTAGTCGAACCGCACCCCGCCGAAGTGGCCGACAGGGCTGATCTCCGGCGTTCCGAAGCGCGGCAGCAGCCCCCGCTGGTCGAACGCCTCCATGGCGCGGGCGGTGAAACCCAGCCCCCGGGACTGTCCGGTGGGCTCGGCGAGCCGCTCCACTACCGTCACGCGCGCGCCGCCCAGGCGCAGTTCACCGGCGAGCGTCAGCCCGGTCGGCCCCGCGCCGACGACGATGACGTCGGTGTCGGCCATGCCGGTCAGTCCTTCTTCGACAGAGCTGACCGGGAGTGTGTCACCCGGTAGGTGTTGGCCTGCCGCCCGGTGACGAGGGACCGCGCCCGCTCCCGGCCCCGGCGAATGTCAGCCGGCCGCTGCTCCTCGGGAAGGGTGTGAAACGCGTCGTACGCCTCCTTGCTGTCCCACTGGGCGTAGTTGACGACGTACGTGCCTTCCACGCCCCGGAAGTAGGTGTGCGAACGGTAGCCGGGCACGGTCGTGATCCACTCGTCCGGCTTGGCGAGGGTCTCCAGAAGGTCCTTCTGGTCCTCGGGGCGCGTGTCGAAAACGATCACTACGGTGTAGTCGTCGCGTTCCGGCGAGATCTCGATGCCCCGGTCCAGCGCGGGGTGGTGCTGCGTGAAGGCCAGTTCGGTCTTCAACAGCCGTACGGTCCGGGCCAGTTTGTGGAACAGGGGTACGGTCTTCTGCTGGAACTTCTGGCCCTCGTACCGGGCCTGGAGGTCGGCGGCACTGCGCCACTGGATGTAGTTGACGGTGCCCGGCTCGTCCACGCCCGAGTGCAGCGTCGAGGAGATCCAGCCGGGGTAGTCGGCGTGGTCGATGATGTCGCGCATCGCGTCGAGCACGTCGTCCTGGAGGGGCCGGGTGTCCGTCTCGAAGAGGTTGAAGACGGTGAGGTAGCCGTCGTCGGGCGAGATCAGGGGCATGGCGGGTTTCCTTACGTCGTTGGTGGGCCGAACCAGCGGGCGAGCACCTCTTGCGGCGGCGGGTCGGACGGGTCCGCCCAGACGGCGTGCCCGTCGGGTCGTACGAGGGTCCAGTGCTCGGCGTGGGCATAGGGGACGCCGCCCAGGATGTCGGCGGGGCCGAGGAGCAGCCCCCGTCCGGCGCGCAGGAGTTCGGTGCTGTGCGGCAGCCGGGCGCCGACGCCGTCGTACCGGACGTCGAGGCCGCCGATCGTCGCGGCGAGGTGGGCGCGGACCGGTTCGTGGCCGATGAGTTCGGTGAGCAGGGCGCGTACGGGTTCCACCTCGGGGCCGCCGAACAGCAGCAGCGCCTGCGCCTCGATGGTGGAGAGGGTGCGCGCGCCGACCGGGTGGCGTTCGGCGTGGTAGGTGTCGAGGAGGCCGGGGTGGGCGCGGCCGGTGACCTCGGCGGCGAGCTTCCAGCCCAGATTGAAGGCGTCGTGCAGGCCCAGGTTGAGGGCCTGGCCGCCGATGGGGGGCTGACGGTGCGCGGCGTCGCCCGCGAACAGGACGCGGCCGTGCCGGTAGTGGGTGAGCTGGCGGGTCGTGTCGTCGAACGCGTTCACCCACAGCGGGGTGCCGCCGCTGACGTCCTCGCCGGTGACCCGCTTCCAGGCGCGCGCGATCTCGTCGTACGCGGGCGGCCCGGTCCGTACGGGCACCGGTGTGCCGTGCTCGTGCACCATGACCCGCGTCACCCCGTCGGCCCGGCGCGCGGCGACGGCCAGGCCGTCCGGCAGCCGCTCGAAGCGCCGGTCGGGGACCTCGATCCCGGCGACGTCGGCCCGCAGCAGCTCGCGCCGCGCGTCGTGGCCGGGGAAGTCCGCGCCGAGGAGGCGGCGTACGGTGCTGTCCTCGCCGTCGCAGGCGACGAGCCAGGCGGCGCGTACGACATGGCCGCCGGTCTCGACCTCGACGTACGCGCCCGTGTCGGTGACCGCCCGCACCTCCTGCCCACGCCGCACGTCGGCGCCGAGCCCGGCGGCCCAGCGCGCAAGCAGCCGCTCGGTGTCGAACTGGGGCACCTTCCACAGCCCCGGCCGGCTGCCGGGCAGTGTCAGATCGACCGGGATCCCGGCGAAGTGCCCGCGCGAGTCGCTCGCCGGGCTGTCGCCCCCGTCCCACAGCCCCCGGCTGTCGAAGATCTCCATCGTGCGGGCGTGAAGGGTCGAGGCCCGCGACTCGGTGGTGGGCTCTTCGAGCCGTTCGAGTACGACGACGTCGGCGCCGCCCAGGCGCAGCTCCCCGGCGAGCAGCAGCCCGACGGGGCCCGCGCCGACGACCACGACCTGTGTGTCCGGCACGTCAGCCCCGCTCCCCCGCGAGCGTCTCGGCATACGCCCTGGCGTGGTCGAGGGTGGCGAGGCTGTTGGTGGACAGGGCGGTGTGGACGTACGTCCGGGCGTCGGCCACGGTCGCCTCGGGGCCGAGGACGGCGGCGATGTTGTCGGTGTTGAGGCTGACGGTGTGCTGGGAGGAGGCGACGGTGCCTTCCCCGGTCTCCTCGAAGGTCCACACGCCGGTGTGCAGGGTCAGCAGCGCGGGCAGGGTGACCTGTTTGTAGGCGATGCGGTGGTGGGGGAAGGTCACGCGGTACGACTTGGTGGTGTGCGTGGAACCGTCCTTGGCGCGGGTGTCCATCTCCAGGGTCTGGAGCCCCGGGGTGTCCTCGGTGAGACGTACGGACGCGACGTGCGGGAGCCGCTCGGCCCACTGGTCGGCCTCGTTGACGAAGTCGAAGAGGTCCTTGGCGGCACCGGTGACGGTGACGCTGTCGGTGAAGGAGAACGTCAGGTCCTCGGCGGCGTGGGCGGCTTCGACGTTGGTGCGCAGCGCGGCGAGTTCGGAGCGGCTGTTGCGTTCGACGGCCTCGTCGATCCAGGCGAGCCCTTCCGGGTCGTCGTCGACCGCACGGTAGTCGTGTGTGAGCCGGACCCGGGCCTTGTTGTCGCCGAGGGGTTCGATGATCCAGGCGCCGCCCATCGCAGCGACCGGCGGGGTGCTGATCTCCTGCCGGAAGGTGATGCGCAGGCCCTCCGGGTCCAGGGTGCGGCGGGAGGTCCAGTTCTTGGCCTCGCCGCGTGCCGTGGCCCAGATCCGGATGCGTTCCTCGGCGCCGGTGTGCTCGACCTGGTCGACGTGGATGGTGGGCGGGAAGATCCGGGGCCAGTTCACCACGTCGGCGATGAGGCGGTAGACGGCCGCCGCGGGGGCGCCGACGGTGATCTCGTGCTCGACCTCACGGGTTGTCATGGGGCGGGCTCCTTCGTCATGGTCCTGGGTTCCGGTCAGAAGTTGCCGAGTCCGCCGCAGACGTTGAGGGCCTGTGCGGTGATGGAGGCGGCGGTGTCGGAGGCGAGGTAACCGACCAGGCCCGCGACCTCTTCCGGGGTGGAGTACCGGCCGAGCGGGATCTTCGCCTGGAACTTCTCCAGGATCGCGTCCTCGCTGGTGTCGTAGGCGGCGGCGTACCCCTGCCGGACCCGCTGCGCCATCGGCGTCTCGACATACCCGGGGCAGACCGCGTTGACGGTGATACCGGTGGGCGCGAGTTCGTTGCCGAGGGCCTTGGTGAAGCCGACGACGCCGTGCTTCGACGCGGAGTAGGGGGCGCCCAGTACGACGCCCTGCTTGCCGGCCGTGGAGGCGATGTTGATGATGCGGCCCCGGTCCTTGTGGCGCAGTCCGCCCGTGGTCAGGACCTCGCGGGTGAGCCGGAAGACGCTGGTGAGGTTCGTCTCGATGACGTCCTCCCACAGCTCGTCGGCGATATCGGCGGTGACGCCGCCGCCGGACCGGCCCGCGTTGTTGACGAGCACATCGATCGTCCCGAACCGCTCCAGCGCGGCCCGCACGAAGTCCCGTACGGCCTCGGGTTCGCGGACGTCGACGGTCGTACCGGCCACGTCGAGCCCCTCGGCGACGAGTTCCTTGACGGTGGCCTCGACGTTCTCCGCGTCGCGGGCACCGATGAACACGCGGTGCCCCTGGACGGCGAGCAGCCGGGCGACGGCCAGGCCGATGCCGCTGGTGGCGCCGGTGACGAGAGCGACGCGGCCGGTGGTGGTCGTGGTCATGGTGGCCTCTCAGACGGTGCGGGAGACGGTCAGCAGGTCGTTGACGACACCGATGAGAGCGCGCGGCGTGAGCGCGTCGGTCAACAGGTCGTCGTCGAGAGCGATGCCGTACGCGCGCTCGATCCGGCTGCCGGTCTCCAGGAGGGCCAGCGACTCGTAGCCGAGCGCGGTGAACTCGGTGTCCAGGACGTCACCGTCGAGGTCGACGCCCTCTTCGGCGCCGGCGGCCTCCAGGAGGATGCGCTTGAGATCGGCGAGTGTGAATGGGTCGGCAGACACGGGAGGGTCCTTCCGGTGGGGGGCTGGCTGGGTGGCGGGCGCGTGCGGAGGCTTCGGGGTGCGTGGGGGCGCGTGCGGGGAAACGGGCCTTCCCGGCAGGGCGGTCAGTGCGGTGCGGGCGCTCGTAGGACGACGGCGGAGTTGAAGCCGCCGTGCCCCCGGGCCAGGACCAGCGCGGTGCGCAGGTCGAGGCGGCGCGGCTGGTCGACGACGAGGTCGATGTCGTACTCGGGGGAGAGCTTGACGTTGACGGCGGCGGGGACGATGCCGTCGCGCAGGGCGAGCAGGGCGGTGGCCAGGTCGAGGGGGGCGGCGCCCGAGTAGAGGCGGCCGGTCATCGTCTTGGGGCAGCTGACCGGGACGCCGTGCGGGCCGAAGACCTGGGTGAGCGCGGCGGCCTCGGCGCGGTCGAGTTCGGGGTCGCCGGCCGCGTCGGCGAACACGACGTCCACGTCGGCGGGTTGGGCGCCCGCGTCGGCTAGGGCGAGTTCGACTGCCTTGCGCAGGCCGGGCGGGCGTCCGCTGCCGGGCTTGGGGTCGAAGGTGGCACCGTACCCGGCGATCTCGCCGTAGGAGTGCGCGCCGCGTTCGCGGGCGGCCTCGGCTGCCTCCAGGATCAGGATCGCGCCGCCCTCGCCGGGCACATAGCCGCGGGCGTCGCGGTCGAAGGGGAGGTAGGCGCGGGCGGGGTCCTCATTGGTGCTGAGCCGACCGCCGGCGAGCTGCGCGACCCAGCCCCAGGGGCACAGGGAGGCGTCGACGCCGCCGGACACCACGAGACGGGTGCCCTTGCGGATCTGCCGGCGGGCCTGGGCGACCGCGTCGAGGCCGCCGGCCTGGTCGCTGACGACGACGCCGCTGGGGCCCTTCATGCCGTTGCGAATGGAGATCTGGCCGCTGTTGACGGCGTAGAACCAGGCGAAGGACTGGTACGCGGACACGTACTGACTGCCCTGACTCCACAGCTTGCGCAGCTCGTTCTGGCCGAACTCGAAGCCGCCGGACGCGCTCGCGGTGACCACGCCCATGTCGAAGGAGGCCAGCTCGTCGGGGCGTACGCCCGCGTCGGCCAGCGCCCAGTCGGCGGCGGCGAGGGCGAGCCGGGTCATCCGGTCGGTCTGCGGGATGAGCCGGCCCGGCAGGTGCTCCTCGGCGGTGAACCCGGTGATCTCGCCGGCGAGTTTCGCCGGGTAGCCGGACGGGTCGAAGCGGGTGAGGCGGCCGATGCCGCTGCGGCCCTCGCACGTGGCCGCCCAGTGCTCGCGCGTCCCGAGCCCGGTCGGCGAGGCGACGCCGAGTCCGGTCACCACGACGGTCGCCGTACTCACACCTGCTTCCTTTCCGGCTCGGCCAGCACCATCGCGCTCTGGAACCCGCCGAACCCGCTGCCGACGGTGAGTACCGCGTCGATGAGCTGATCGCGGGCCTCCAGCGGCACGTAATCGAGGTCGCACTCGGGGTCGGGGGTGTGGAGGTTGGCGGTCGGCGGGACGACGTCGTACTCCATGGCCAGGACTGAGGCGGCGATCTCGATGGAGCCGATCGCGCCCAGGGAGTGGCCCACCATCGACTTGATCGAGCTGACCGGGGTGCGGTAGGCGTGCGCGCCGAGGCTGCGTTTGAACGCGGCTGTCTCGTGGCGGTCGTTCTGTTTCGTGCCCGAGCCGTGCGCGTTGATGTAGTCGACGGCCTCGCCGGGCAGCCGCGCCTCGTCGAGGGCGACCCGGATCGCCTCGGCCATCTCCGCGCCGTCGGGACGCAGTCCGGTCATGTGGTAGGCGTTCGAGCGGGTCGCGTACCCGGCGATCTCCGCGTAGATGTGGGCGCCGCGGCTGCGGGCGCTGTCGAGCTCCTCCAGCACGAACACGGCCGCGCCCTCGCCGAGCACGAACCCGTTGCGGGTGCCGTCGAAGGGGCGGGAGGCGTGGGCCGGGTCGTCATGGCGGGGGGTGGTGGCCTTGATCGCGTCGAAGCAGGCCATGGTGATCGGGGAGATCGGCGCATCCGACGAGCCGGCGACCATGATGTCCACCGCTCCCTCGCGGATCAGCTCGGCGGCGTACCCGACGGAGTCGATGCCCGAGGTGCAGCCGGTGGAGACGACGGTGGCGGGGCCCTCGGCGCCCACCGCCCAGGCGACCTCGGTGGCGAAGGAGCTGGGCACCAGGTGGTCGTAGAGATGCGGTGCCGCGTACGCGTGGTCGACGAGGTCGAGCCGGCCGCCGTCGCTGACGACGCGGTACTCCTCGTCAAGGCCCATCGTGGCGCCGACCGCGCTCCCGATGGTGACGCCGGTGCGGTACGGGTCGAGGTCGGCGAACTCGATCCCGCTGTCCGCGACCGCGCCGCGCGCCGCGACCACCGCGAACTGGGCGGCCCGGTCCATGCGCCGCACTTCCTGCGGGGTGAGGCCGTGCTCGTACGGATCGAAGTCGATCTCGGCGGCGACGCGGGAGCGGAACGGCGCAGGGTCGAAGAACGTGATTCCCCGAGTCGCCGTACGCCCCTCGCTCAGCAGGCTCCAGAAGTTCTTGGCGCCCACGCCACCTGGCGCGAGGACCTCAAGTCCCGTGATGACGACGCGACGCGCGCTCACGCGGACGCCTCCCACGAATAGAACCGCGTCGCCATCGCGTCCGCCGGTGAGCGCCAGGTAGCCGGGTCGTACGCCTCGATGAACGGCTTCAGGTCGTTGCTGATCCCGATGAACCGGGGGTCGGTCTTCGCCGCCTCGATCAGCTCTCCCCCGTTGTCCTCGTCGAAGTCCTGGAGGTGGAAGTACAGCCCCCGATAGTGAAAGAGCTGGCGCCGCCTGGTCCCCATCCTGTGCGGCATCTCGGTCGCGTCGAAATCGGCGAACAGGCCGGCCACGTTCGCGCTCGCGCCCGGTTCCAGCCTGGCGACGATCAAGGTGCTGTGCATGCGTACCTACTCCCCGCTCATGTAATGACCATGACATCGCAGCGGTGCATGTCGCGTCCGGCTTCCCTCAAATGCCCACGCTGACCCGCGACTTCAAGCCTCCGGGGTGCGGGCGGTCACGTTCAAGGGAGGCCGGTTCAGGGCTTTGTCAGGGTTTTTCGGGGGACTGCGCAGAAAGGTCAGACGGATGCCGGTCAACGACAGAGGGGGGTGCGGGCGGGACAGGGGAACTGCGGGATGGGTCAGATGATCGTCATGAGGGCGTGGGGGTTTCGCGGGGGTGTTACGGCGAGCGGTACGGCTGAGGGGCGTGATGCCGCTCGGGGAGCGCGCGCCGCGCCGGCGTGGCTCGGCATGGCTGCCGTACTGCCGGCGCTGTAGCCGGTCTCGCAGGACACAGCGGGCGCGGCCGGGGAGGGAAACGGGGCGATTTCCGACGGTGCGCCGAGCGCCCTGGCGGCCGGCGCGGGATTCGGTCTGCAGTTCTTGGCCATGGCTCAGATGGACGGCGACAGCGGTCTGTGGCCGGTGATGCCGGGCCGAACAGTGTCCGACGTTGTGATCGCAGGCGTATGGGCGTCGTACGGCGGCCGATGGACCCTGCCGATGGGAGCGTGGGGTTGGTGGCGGCGGCGGTGGCGGTGGCGGGCATGGTGGGGACGGCCGCCATTGTGCTCTCGTCGCTGTATCCAGATGGCCCCATCGCGCGGATCGACGAACTCACCTCTGCGAGGCGTCGGTCTGGGCCTGCGCGAGCCAGGTCCTGGCGTTCTGGAGAGCGTCGAAGGAACGGTCCTTGACGCCGGGAACGCCGTTGACACGGTAGCGGGTGCACTCGTTCCTGTACCGGGCGTTCGCCTCGCCGGCCGACTTCAACATCCAGCCGGGCGATTGGCTCTCCAAGGCCAACCGGCGCATCCTGCAGGCCTGTCCGGCCGACCGGATCGACGCCGGCACCGCCCGCATGAGGCCGGTCCCGCCCGTCGATCCGCCCCCACCGCCGGCTGGTGGGCGCGCCATGTGTGAGCGGTGAGCGGACCGCCGGATGTCACCGGCCGCACGCGTCCGGCTTCGGGGGGGCTGCGCGGGTTGGGCCGCGGGTTGATTCGGGGTCTGGTTCGGGCGTACGGCGGTGGCGGCGCCGTCGGTGGCATCGTGGGCGTCGTGGGCGGAGGGCACAGCTCTGGGCGTCACCCAAGGAACGGCACGGGAGAAGCGTCGGGCGGCAGGTTGAACGGTGTGACCACCTGGATCGCCGAGGGGAGGGCCGGGCCGTCGTCCGGCAGGGCTTTGTGGGCCCGCATGACGGCCTGGCAGGCGCGGCGTACGTCCTGGCGCAGATCGTGGTGGAGGACGGCGGAGAGGCGGCGCTCCCGCAGGAGCCGCGTGTTGTCGTGGTCGAGGTCGTGTGCGATGAAGACGGCACACGGCCTGTCGAGGTCGTCGAACGCGTCCAGCGTGGCTAGGTTGCCCCCGCCCATGGAGTAGACCGCGACGATGTCCTCGTCATCCTTGAGCGCCTCGAGAACGAGGGCGCGCTGGGTGGCGTCCAGGCCGTCGCTGTCGGTGACCTCGACCAGGGAGCGCTTGGCGTCGGAGAGCCGCATGGCGCTGCGGAAGCCCATCTCGCGCTCCTCCTCACCTCTGAAGGAACCGCGGCTGATCGTGGCGAGCACGTTGCCCGGCCGATCGCCGAGCCACTGCTGGAGGAGGTAGGCGGCGGTGGCGCCCGCCGCGCGGTTGTCTATGCCGATGTACGCCAGGCGCGAACTGTGCGGCAGGTCGGTCACCAGAGTGACGACAGGGATGCCGACCGCGACCAGTCGCCCGACGGCGGCGGCGATCTCCGGCAGGTCGGGCGCCTTGAGGATCACGCCCTGCGAACCGCGCTTGGCGATCTTGTCGAGGGTGCCGATCAGCTCCGCCGACGGGCAGGTCTCGCGGAAGTGGAAGCGTGAGCGCACGACGGCGGGATGCAGAGAGGGAAGTTCGGCCTCGAGCGCCTCGCGTACGGCGGTGGAGAACCGCTCCGGTGTCTGCATGACGATGTCGATCATGAAGGTCCGGCCCGCGATCCGGACCTGGGTCTGCTGCCGGTCCAGATCCTTGATGGCTTCCTGCACCTCACGAATGGTGCTCTCCCGCACATTGCCCCGGCGGTTGAGGACGCGGTCGACCGTGGCGGTGCTCAGCCCTGCCTGGCGGGCGATTTCCCTGATCGGATAGGGGTGACGCATGGCTGACCTCGAAGGAAGATGATGGGTTTTTGATTTACTGCTGAGGATTGCCTGATGGATCCAGGTTCTCAAGACTGGCAGAAAAGCAGTCACTGCGAAAGGACCTGGATGCCCTCCCCAGCGACGGCGAAGCGCACATGGCTCACCGAGGCCGACTGTGATCTCGGCGCGCTCCGCTCACTCGTCGAGCAGAAGACCGACATCGGGGACTACCCGTCGGCCGCGGGCGTGGAGCAGAACGTGGTGCTCTACGACAGCGAGCGGCTCCGGGCCCTGGCGGTCACCGCTGAGGGCCGTCGGGACATACAGGAGGAGCTGATTCGGGCGCTGCTCGACGGCCCCGGCATCGTGGTTCTCAAGGGCGCGTTCCCGGACGGGGCCGTCGTGGACGGGGCGTCCGACGCCTTCCGCGCGCTGATCGAGGAGGAGCGCGCGAGCAGCGCAGCCCGCGGCGACCACTTCGCCGAGCCCGGCGCGAACGACCGTGTCTGGAACGCCCTGGACAAGGTGGCCGTACGGACGCCCGAGGTGTTCGCGGACTACTACGCCAACGACATCCTGGAGCTGATCTCCGAGGCCTGGCTCGGCCCCGCCTACCAGGTCACCTCGCAGGTCAACGTGGTCAACCCGGGCGGCGCGGCGCAGAACGTGCACCGCGACTACCACCTCGGTTTCCTCTCCCAGGAGCGCGCCGCCGCCTACCCGGCGCATGTGCACCGCCTCTCCCCCGTACTGACCCTTCAGGGCGCGGTGGCCCACTGTGACATGCCCGTCGAGTCCGGTCCGACCCTGTACCTGCCGCACTCGCAGAAGTACGAGCCGGGTTACCTCGCCTGGCGACTGCCGCGGTTCGTCGAGTACTTCGACGCCCACCACGTCCAGCTCCCCCTGGACAAGGGGGACGCCGTCTTCTTCAACCCCGCGCTCTTCCACGCCGCCGGACACAACCGGTCCACCGGCATCCGGCGTATGGCCAACCTGCTGCAGGTCTCCTCCGCCTTCGGACGCGCGATGGAGACGGTGGACCGCGAGGCGATGGCCAACGCACTCTTCCCGGTGCTGTTGCGCCGCAAGGCCGAAGGTGCTTCCGAGGACTGGCTGCGCCGTGTGGTCGCCGCCACCGCCGAGGGCTACCCCTTCCCCACCGACCTGGACCTCAACCCGCCGGTCAGCGCTGACATCGGGCTGGCTCCGCCCTCCCAGGCGGACACCCTCTGGCAGGCCGTGACCGAGGGCTGGGCCCCCGAGCGGCTGCGCAAGGATCTGCAGGCGGCAGCCGCGAGCCGCGCCCTGTCGCTGCGCGAGCACCGACCCGTTCAACTTGAGGAGGTACGAGAGGTATGACAGACGAACCCCTGCGTATCGGTGTACTGGGCGCGGCCCGGATCGCCGAGCTGTCGATCGTGGGACCCGCCCGTGCGGGCGGTCATCGACTGGTGGCGGTGGCCGCCCGTGACCGCGACCGGGCCGAGGCGTTCGCCGCCACGCACGGCGTGGAGCGGGTGGCCGGTTCCTACGCCGACCTGGTCAGCGACCCGGAGGTCGAGGTCGTCTACAACCCGCTGGCCAACAGCCTGCACGGGCCGTGGAACCTGGCGGCGCTGCGGGCCGGCAAGCATGTGCTCACCGAGAAGCCGTCCGCGAGCAACACCGAGGAGGCGACCGAGGTCCACGAGGCCGTCGCCAAGGCGGGCACCGTGTTCATGGAGGGCTTCCACTACCTGTTCCACCCGGTCATCACGCGCCTGCACGAGCTGCTCGACAGCGGGGAGCTGGGCGACCTGCGGCATGTCGAGGCCATGGTCGCCATGCCCGCGCCGCCGGACAGCGACGTACGGTGGTCGCTGCCGCTGGCCGGCGGTGCGCTGATGGACCTCGGGTGCTACAGCCTGCACGCGTTGCGGATGCTCGCTCCTTGGGGTGGCGGCGCGCCCCGACTGGTCGCCGCGAGCGGTGGCGAGCGGGCCGGGGCCCCGGGAGTCGACGAATGGCTCTACGCCGACCTGGAGTTCCCCGGCGGCGCCACCGGCACCGCCCGCTGTCACATGGCGTACCACAAGTGGCAGATGGACCTTCGCGTCGTGGGCACGCGCGGTGAGGCCACGGTGAAGAACTTCGTCCAGCCGCATCTGGACGACCGGGTGGTGGTGCGTACGGCGGCCGGTGAGCGCGCTGAGGAACTCGGCCGTCGGTCGTCGTACACCTACCAACTGGAGGCGTTCGCCGCGCATCTGCGGCATGGCGCACCGCTGGTGCTCGACGCCGATGACGCATTGACGACCATGCGGTTCATCGACGAGTGCTATGGGGCGGCCGGATTCGCCGTCCGGCCGCGTACGGTCCTTCCGACCACGGCATGACACAGCGGGAGGGGGCGGTACCGGTCCGGTACCGCCCCCTCCCGCTGTGCGTACGCCTACCCGTACAGGGCCGGGCGTTCCACCAACTCCACCTCCACGCGCCGCCCCTCCCGCTGGGACAGCACGCCCGCCTCGCACACGGCCGCGGCGGCGTATCCGTCCCAGATGCTGGGGCCGGTGACCTCTCCGCGACGGGTGGCGTCGACCCAGGCCTGGACCTCGCGGTCGTAGGCGTCCTGGAAACGCTCGAGGTAGTCCGGCGTGACCCGTCCGCCCCAGCGGCCGCCGGTGGTGACCAGTGGTTCGTGCTCGGCGCCGATGCCCACGGTGCCGTGTTCGCACACCGCTTCGGCGTGTACCTGGTAGCCGAAGCCGCAGTGTCCGAAGATCTCGACGCCGACGAGCGCGCCCGACTCGGTCTCGAAGAGGACGAACTGAGGGTCGCTCATGCCGGCGGGAGCCTTCGCCGACGGTGCCGGTTTGTGCACGGTGACCGCTGTGATCTCCTGGTCGAGGAGCCAGCGTGTCACGTCCATCTCGTGCACGACCGAGTCGTTGATGAGCATCTCCTCGGTGAACCACTCGGGCATGGCCGGGTTGCGATGCCGTTGGTGCAGCATCAGTGTCCGGCCCAACTCCCCGTCGTCGAGGACCTTCTTGAGCTTCAGGTAGTCGGCGTCGTACCGACGCATGAAGCCCACCTGCACGCGCCGGTGCCCAAGCCGCTGTTCGGCCTCCAGGACGCGAAGGGCGGCGGCGGCATCAGGAGTGAGCGGCTTCTCGCACAGCACCGGCAGGTCCCGGCGAAGGGCCTCGATCAGGGCCGCCTCGTGGGCGGGCCCCGGTGAGGCGATGAGGACCGCGTCCACGTCCTGTGCCGCCATGGCGACCGCGGGATCGGTGTACGCCGTGCAGCCTTCTATCCCGTCGGCCAGCGACTTGGCCCGTTCCGCATCGATGTCGACGACGGCCGTCACGCGGGCCCCGCTGATGACGTCGCTGAGTCTGCGCACGTGGTCGGCGCCCATCTTGCCGGTGCCGACGACAGCAACGCCCAGCGCTCGCTGAGATGACATGTTCCGGTGTCTCCAGTGGTCGTGGTCAGTTGCTCTGGGGCGCGCCGACCTGAAGTTCGTCCGCTTCCGGGAGCTCCTCGACGTCCACGCCCCGGACCTGGGACAACTCGTGCTTGAGGGCGGCGAGTTCGGAGCCACCGGCCATGTGATTGGTCAACTCCTCCAGCGTGATGTCGCTGCGCTCGGCGGACAGCTCCATGGTGCCCAGGCGCAGCACGCTGAAGTGGTCGCCGACCATGTAGGCATGGTGCGGATTGTGGGTGATGAAGATGACGCCCAGTCCGCGGTCGCGGGCGGCGGCGATGTACTTGAGCACCACGCCGGACTGCTTGACGCCGAGAGCGGCGGTGGGCTCGTCCAGGATCAGGACGCGGGCGCCGAAGTAGACGGCGCGGGCGATCGCCACACACTGGCGCTGACCACCGGAGAGGGTACCGATGGGCTGTTCCAGGTTGTCCAGGACGATGCCCATCTCGCGCAGTTCGGTGTCCGCGGTCTTCTTCATCTTCTCGATGTCGAGACGGCGCACGGGCCAGGGGCCCTTGGTCATCTCGGAGCCGAGGAAGAAGTTGCGCCACACCGGCATCAGCGGCACGGTCGCCAGATCCTGGTAGACGGTGGCGATGCCCTTGTCGAGCGCGTCGCGCGGGGTGGAGAAACGCACCGAAGTGTCGTCGACGAGGAACTCGCCCTCGGTGTGCTGGTGCAGCCCCGAGATGATCTTGATGAGGGTGGACTTGCCGGCGCCGTTGTCGCCCAGCACGCAGGTCACCTGACTGGGGTGGACCTTGAGGCTCACCCCGTGCAGGGCGCGGATGTTGCCGTACGCCTTGCCCGCGTTGCGGAGTTCGACGATCGGCTGGGCCTCGCCCTCGGGAGCGGTGTCCTCGAGGATGGCTCCGTGGGTGCCGGTTTCGTTGCTTGTCATGTGGGTCACCTCCGGGTCGCTGTGCGCTGGACCCACAGATTGATGAGGACGGCGCCGAGGAGCATGACGCCGAGGAAGGCCTTGAACCAGTCGGGGTTCCAGCCGGCGTAGACGATGCCCTGCTGGACCATGCCGAACATGAACGCGCCGAACACCGGGCCGATCGCCGAGCCGGCGCCGCCGGTCAGCAGACAGCCACCGATGACCGCGGCGGAGATGTAGATCAGCTCCTGGCCGACGCCCTCACCGGACTGCACGGTGTTGAAGGAGAACAGGTTGTGCATGCCGACGAACCAGGCGCCGAAGCCGACCAGCATGAACAGCGAGATCTTGCTGAACGTCACGGGCACACCGACGGCCCGGGCGCTGTCCTTGTTGCCGCCGACCGCGAAGGTCCAGTTGCCGTACTTGGTGCGCAGCAGCACCCAGGTGGCGATGGCGGCGAAGACCAGCCACCAGACGACGGTGATCTTCACCTGGACCCCGCCGACGTCGAAGCTGGAGGCGAAGACCTTCTGCGCCTGGCTGAAGCCGTCCATGTCACTGATGTCGTCGGTGGCCACGTTGCCGGTGACCAGCTTGGTCACCGCCAGGTTCACGCCCTGCAGGATCAGGAAGCTGCCGAGGGTGATCAGGAAGCTCGGCAGTCCGGTCCTGACGACCAGCCAGCCGTTGAAGAACCCGATCCCCAAGGACACGAGCAGGGCGACGATCACGCCGACCCACACGTTCACGCTGAGCTGGTAGCTGAGCATGCTCGCGGTCAGCGCCGAAGTGACCACCGCGACACCGGCCGACAGGTCGAACTCACCGCCGATCATCAGCAGTGCGACCGGCAGGGCCATGATCCCGATGGTGGACGACTGGTAGAGGATGTTCGCCATCGAGGAGCCGTCGCGCACCGGCGGCGCGGCGATCAGGAAGAAGACGTAGACCGCTGCGGCGCCGAGGAAGACACCCACTTCGGGGCGGGCCAACAGGCGTAGGGCCAGCGGCCGTTCAGAGGTGCGGCCGTCCTTTTGGAGGGCCGGCGGAGCCGGCGACGGGGAGCCCGTCGCCGGAGCCGTGGTCTGGGTCACAGTCATCACCGAGTGCCCTTCGCGGCGAACGCGGCGACCTTGTCGATGTTGCTCTTGTCGACAATGGCCGGGCCGGTCAGCACGGCCTCCGAACCGCCGCCGCTGTAGTTTCCGTTCGTCTTGTAGAGCCACAGAGAGTCGACGGACAGGTAGCCCTGCAGGTAGGGCTGCTGGTCGATGGCCCACTGGATCTTGCCGGACTTGATGGCCGCGACCGCGTCCTTGTTGAGGTCGAACGTGGCGACCTTGGCCTTGCTGCCCGTCTCGGATATCGCCTGCGCGGAGGTGAGTGCCCACGGGGCGCCGAGGGTCGCCACGTAGTCGATGGAGCTGTCCTGCTGGAGCTTGGCGGTGATCGTCGACTTCACGGACGGCATGTCGGTGCCGTTGACGTACAGGATGTCGGTCTTGCCGGTGAAGGTCTTCTTCAGTCCGGCACACCGCTGGGTGAGGGCGATGTTGCCCTGCTCCTGGATGACACAGACCGTGTGCTTGGCGCCGACCGCGCTGAGCTTCTTGCCGAACGCCTCACCGGCCACCACCTCGTCCTGCCCGAAGAACTCCAGCAGGCCCACCTTCGTCCAGTCACTCACACCGGAGTTGAAGCCGACGACGGGTATGCCGGCCGAGTTCGCCTTGGCGACGACGCTCTTGAGGGCGTCCGGCTTGGCCAGGGTGATCGCGATGCCGTCGACCTTCTGGTCGATCGCGTTCTGCACCAGGTTGGCCTGGTTGCCGGCGTTCGGGTCGGACGAGTAGACGAGCTTGACGTTGTCCTTGGCGGCGGCGGCCTGGGCGCCCTTGCGCACGATGTCCCAGAAGGTGTCACCAGGCGCGGCGTGCGTGACCATGGCGATCGTCATGCGGGGAGTGGTGGCCTTGCCGGCCGAGACGTCGTTCCCCGTGTCGTCGGCCTTCTTGCCGCCGGAGCTGCTGGAGCAGCCCGCGGCGAACAGAGTGGCCGCCGCCATCACGGCAACGACAGGCACGATTCTGCGGGAACGGGAGCGGGAGGAGTGGTCCATCTTTCGGCACCTCACTGTGCGGCAGATCGAGGGGAGGAGGCTGACCGAGCGAACGCTGCGGATCACATGCCGTTAACACGGCTGTTGCCTATGACGGAGATGGAACCCTCACCCCACCCCGGGGTCAACGCTTGTAATGACATCATTTATCCATCAGGGCAAGATGTCAGAACAATTGCTTGACGCTGGTTACGCCTGACCTCTACACCTGAAATGACGGGACGCCCCTGGCCCCTCCCCCTTCACCTTCCCGACGGCGACGGATAGACGCCTGACGCGAACCGGGGGGCCTCGAATGAACGGCCTTTTGATGCACTACCCACGGGTCGAACGTAATCGATATAAACCCGTTGCGGAACCGTATGCCGACAGAAATAACGAAGGTCGCCCCGTCCGCGTCCGAGTCCGGCCCTGAAAGGAAACCCGCACACGATGAAGCACCTCCGCCACTGGATCAACGGCAAGCCCCTAGAGGGTTCGTCCGAGCGCTACGGCGCCATCCACAACCCCGCCACGGGACACCAGGAGAAGCAGGTCCCCTTCGCGTCGGTCGAGGAGGTGGACGCGGCGGTCCAGGCCGCCAAGGACGCCTTCGTGACCTGGGGCCGGTCCTCGCTGGCCAAGCGGACCACGATCCTGTTCCGGTTCCG
>NZ_JBJDQL010000010.1:0-219918 GCF_044903305.1 Streptomyces sp. NPDC019531
TCCCAACAAACACCATCCCCCACCACCCCCCCCCCCCCCCCCCCCCCCCCCCCCCCCCCCCCCCGGCCCCGACCCACAACCCACCCGCACGCGCTACACAAACCCCCACCCACCCCGCACAGGCCGCCACAGGCATACAGGGGCGCGGGGAACTGCGCAGAACGCCCGCCCCCACCAACCCGCACAGGCCGCCGCAGGCCACCCGTAGGCTGTACCGCGTGCAGGAACGACACGACGCCCCCCTCGCCCCGCTGACCACCTTCCGCCTGGGCGGCCCCGCCACCCGCCTCATCACGGCGACGACCGACGCCGAGGTGATCGAGGTCGTCCGCGAGGCCGACAGCAACGGCACGCCGCTCCTCGTCATCGGCGGTGGGTCCAACCTCGTCATCGGGGACAAGGGCTTCGAGGGCACCGCGCTCGTCATCGCCACCAAGGCTTACGAACTCACCGGCACCCACCTCGAACTCGCCGCCGGTGAAGTATGGACCGACGCCGTCGCACGCACCGTGGACGCCGGACTCGCCGGCATCGAGTGCCTCGCCGGCATCCCCGGCTCCGCGGGCGCGACCCCCATCCAGAACGTCGGCGCCTACGGCCAGGAGGTGTCCTCCACCATCACCGAGGTCATCGCCTACGACCGCCACAACGGCGAAACGGTCACCCTCACCAACGACGACTGCGCCTTCTCCTACCGCCACAGCCGCTTCAAGCAGGACCCCACCCGCTACGTCGTCCTCCGCGTCCACTTCGAACTGGAAGACGCAGGCGGCCTCTCCGCGCCGATCAAGTACGCCGAAACCGCCCGGACCCTCGGCGTCGAACCCGGCGACCGCGTCCCCCTCGCCAACGCCCGCGCAACCGTCCTGAAGCTGCGCGCAGGCAAGGGCATGGTCCTGGACCCCGACGACCACGACACCTGGTCGGCAGGCTCCTTCTTCACCAACCCGATCCTCACCGACACCCAGTTCACGGAGTTCCACGCGCGCGTGAAGCACCACCTGGGCGAGGACGCCGAACCCCCCGCCTACCCCGCGGGCGACGGCCACACCAAGACCTCCGCGGCCTGGCTCATCGACAAGGCGGGCTTCACCAAGGGCTACGGCACCGGCCCGGCCCGCATCTCCACCAAGCACACCCTGGCCCTCACCAACCGGGGCAACGCCACCACGGAGGACCTCCTCGCCCTGGCCCGAGAGGTCGTGACGGGCGTACGGGACACCTTCGGAATCACACTGGTCAACGAACCCGTGACGGTCGGCGTCAACCTGTAACCCCGGCACCACTACCCCGGCACCACTACCCCGCCACCAGTACCCCGGCACCAGTACCCCGGCACCAGGCACTCAGTACGCCACCCCCACCCCCTGCTTCACCACCCCCGCATCCCCCACCATCCCCAACATCGCGTGCGCCACATCCGCCCGCGAGATGAACCGCCCCCGAGCCGGAAACCCCCCGACGACAGTCCGGTACACCCCGGTCAGCGGCTTGTCCTGCAGACGAGGAGGACGTACGGCGGTCCAGTCCGTCGCGCCCGCCGCCAACTCCGCCTCCATCTCGCTCAGATCGGCGTAGACATCCTTGAGCACGGCGGACACGAGCCCCCGCATCCACCGGTCCACGACCCCGGCGTCCACCGGCGCGGGCCCGACCGGAGCCGCGCTGACCACGAGCACCCGCCGCACCTGTTCCGCCTCGATCGCGGCCAGCATCACCCGGGTCAGCCGCGCGGCGATCCCGGCGTCCTTGCGGCCGCGCGGCCCGAGCCCGGACAGCACCGCGTCCCGGCCGGCCACGGCGGGCCGCAGCACCTCCGGATCGGTCAGGTCTGCGCGGACCACGTCCAGCCGCTCGCCCGTGACGGTCAGCCGGGCGGGATCCCGTACGACGGCGGTGACCTCATGGCCCGCGGCCAGGCCCTGCCGGACGATCTCCTGCCCTATGCCCCCGGTGGCGCCGAAAACGGTGAGTTTCATGTGTACTCCCGCGCTCTAGGTGGGTGAGTATTCACTTACCCCTGCTTACTCTAGAGTGGGTAAGCATTCACCCACCCGTCAAGCCCCATGGCCGAACCCGCAGCCGACCTCACCGTCGAACCCAAGGGGACGAAACCGATGCAACCGAAGCCGCCCCCCGCCCGCGTCCGCATCCTCGACGCCGCCCACGACCTGATGCTCACCGTCGGGCTGGCCCGGGCCACGACCAAGGAGATCGCCAAGGCGGCCGGCTGCTCCGAGGCGGCGCTGTACAAGTACTTCACCAGCAAGGAGGACGTGTTCATCCGCGTCCTCGCGGAACGGCTGCCGAGACTCGCCCCTTTCCTGCGCGACCTCGCCGCCGAGCCGGGCCGCCGCCCTCTGGCGGAGAACCTCACCGAGATCGCCCGCCAAGCCGCCCTCTTCTACGAGCAGAGTTTTCCGATCGCCGCCTCGCTGTACGCCGAGACCCAGCTCAAGCGGCGCCACGACAACGCGATGCGCGAGATGGAGTCCGGACCGCACAAGCCGATCGAGTGGCTCGACGCCTATCTCCGGGCCGAGCAGTCCATCGGCCGCGTCGCCCCCGACGCCGACACCTTCGCCGCCGCCTCGCTGCTGCTCGGCGCCTGCGCGCAGCGGGCGTTCGCGTACGACGCCACGCGGGACGGCGTTCGGCCTCCCGTGGAGGACTTCGCCGCCCGGCTGGCCAGGACCCTGCTGGGCGGAATCTCGGTTGCCGGGAAAACAGCGTGACGGCCACGCTGAACCCATGACGTCCAGGACCCCCGCATGCGGCTGAGACTCACCGAGTTCAGACCCCGCACCGGCCCTCATGAACACCGCGTCGTCCAGCCCCGCCACACCCTGCGCCACACCTCGCTGACCGCACCGGAACCGATCGGCCTGCTCCTCGGCGACCACGACGGACTGAACCGGCTCGCGGGCCTGTTCTCCTTCGCCGCCTACTCACGCCACACGATCGTCCACGTCCCACTGCGGGACGGAGTCCCCCCGGACGAGGGCTGGGGACAACACGTCGACCTCGTCCTGGCGCACCACTCTTACGGACTGCGCCCCAGCAGGTGGCCCGAGCTGCGGCGCGCACTCAAGGCCGGCGCCCCTCTGGCCGTACACACCGACGAGGCCCGTACGCGGAGAGACGCCGACGCCTGGCAGCAACGGCAGAGGCACGCGGACTTCCGGGACGAACTGCGGCACGCCACGCACGCGCGTACGTTCTTCCTGTTCGGCAGCCGGGACGCCTTCGCCCTGACGGCCGTGAACCTCGCGTACGCGGCGGGCTGGGGACCGCGCCAGAAGGGCGTCGCCCAAGGGAATTCGGCCATGGTGACGGGGATCTGGCTGAAGGACGAGCCGGGCGGCGGCCACCCTTACGAGGTCCTCGTCTGCTTCAAGCCCTATCCGCCCTACGCCCACTTCAAGAGGCCGGGCCACTGAGCCAGTCGTCCACCCCCGACAGCAGCTTCGCCTTCATGTCCTCCGGTGCCGCCGAAGCCCGCACCGACTGCCGGGCCAGCTCCGCGAGCTCCGCGTCCGAGAAGCCGTGATACCGGCGGGCGATCTCGTACTGCGCGGCCAGCCGGGACCCGAACAGCAGCGGGTCGTCGGCGCCCAGCGCCATCGGCACCCCGGACTCGAACAGCTTCCGCAGCGGCACGTCCTCCGGTTTCTCGTACACACCGAGCGCCACGTTCGACGCCGGGCACACCTCGCACGTCACCTGCCGGTCCGCCAGCCGCTTCAGCAGCCGCGGGTCCTCCGCCGCCCGCACCCCGTGCCCGATCCGGTTCGCGTCCAGGTCGTCCAGACAGTCCCGCACCGACGAAGGACCGGTCAGCTCACCGCCGTGCGGCGCCGACAGCAGCCCGCCCTCGCGCGCGATGTGGAACGCCCGGTCGAAGTCCCGTGCCATACCCCGGCGTTCGTCGTTCGACAGCCCGAAGCCGACCACGCCCCGGTCCGCGTACCGCACCGCGAGCCGCGCCAGGGTGCGCGCGTCCAGCGGATGCTTCATCCGGTTCGCGGCCACCAGCACCCGCATTCCGAGCCCCGTCTCGCGCGAGGTCGTCTCCACCGCGTCCAGGATGATCTCCAGCGCCGGGATCAGCCCGCCGAGCCGGGGCGCGTACGACGTCGGGTCGACCTGGATCTCCAGCCACCCCGAACCGTCACGGACATCCTCCTCCGCGGCCTCCCGCACCAGCCGCCGGATGTCGTCGGGCTCCCTGAGACACGAGCGGGCCGCGTCGTAC
Source organism: Streptomyces sp. NPDC019531 (assembly GCF_044903305.1). Taxonomy (NCBI): domain Bacteria; kingdom Bacillati; phylum Actinomycetota; class Actinomycetes; order Kitasatosporales; family Streptomycetaceae; genus Streptomyces; species Streptomyces sp. NPDC019531. The sequence continues at coordinate 4,256 of NZ_JBJDQL010000010.1, forward strand.
AGCCGCTGGAACCGGAACCAGCCCCGCTCGTCCGTCGCCCGCAGCTTCGGCGGCTCCCCGCTGGTCAGTGCTTCGGTCAGCGCCTCGGGCAGCCGTACACCGTATTTGTCGGCCAGTTCCAGGACGGTGGCGGGCCGCATCGAACCGGTGAAGTGCAGGTGCAGATGGGCTTTCGGCAGCTCAGAGACATCACGTACACGCTCCATTCCAGGATCCTGCCGTACGTTCCGCCCGTCCCGGTACCACTTTCCCCATTAGTGGTCTTGCTCGCACAAAGAACAGAGACCTCCTCCGAAATTTCGGAGGAGGTCTCTGCGGCGGGGCCGAACGTCAGTCCCGCGCCTCCGCCAGCAGCTTCTGGATCCGGCTGACACCCTCGACGAGATCCTCGTCACCCAGGGCGTACGACAGCCGCAGATAGCCCGGCGTGCCAAAGGCCTCGCCCGGGACCACCGCCACCTCGGCCTCCTCCAGGATCAGCGCGGCCAGCTCGACCGTGTTCTGCGGGCGCTTGCCGCGGATCTCCTTGCCGAGCAGGTCCTTGACCGACGGGTAGGCGTAGAAGGCGCCCTCGGGCTCGGGGCAGAGCACGCCGTCGATCTCGCCCAGCATGCGGACGATCGTCTTGCGGCGGCGGTCGAAGGCCGTGCGCATCTCCGCCACCGCGTCGAGGTTGCCGGAGACCGCGGCGAGGGCGGCGACCTGGGCGACGTTCGACACGTTGGACGTGGCGTGCGACTGGAGGTTGGTCGCGGCCTTGACGACGTCCTTGGGGCCGATGATCCAGCCCACCCGCCAGCCGGTCATCGCGTACGTCTTCGCGACACCGTTGACCACGATGCACTTGTCGCGCAGCTCGGGCAGGAGCGCGGGCAGCGAGGTGAACTTCGCGTCGCCGTAGACGAGGTGCTCGTAGATCTCGTCTGTCAGCACCCACAGACCGTGCTCCACGGCCCAGCGGCCGATCGCCTCGGCGTCGGCCTCGCTGTAGACGGCGCCGGTCGGGTTGGAGGGGGAGACGAAGAGGACGACCTTCGTCTTCTCGGTGCGGGCCGCCTCCAGCTGCTCGACGGAGACCCGGTAGCCGGTGGTCTCGTCGGCGACCACCTCCACCGGGACACCGCCGGCCAGCCGGATCGACTCCGGGTACGTCGTCCAGTACGGCGCCGGGACGATGACCTCGTCGCCCGGGTCGAGGATCGCGGCGAAGGCCTCGTAGATCGCCTGCTTGCCACCGTTGGTGACGAGGATCTGGGACGCGTCGACCTCGTAGTTCGAGTCGCGCAGCGTCTTCGCGGCGATCGCGGCCTTCAGCTCGGGGAGGCCACCGGCCGGCGTGTAGCGGTGGTACTTCGGGTTGGAGCAGGCCTCGATCGCGGCCTGGACGATGTAGTCCGGGGTCGGGAAGTCCGGTTCACCGGCGCCGAAGCCGATCACCGGCCGCCCGGCGGCCTTGAGGGCCTTGGCCTTGGCGTCCACGGCGAGGGTGGCGGACTCGGAGATCGCGCCGACTCGGGCGGAGACCCGGCGCTCGGTGGGAGGGGTTGCAGCGCTCATGGGGCCCATCGTTCCAGACCGGAAACTTCCCCGGCACGCGGGTTTCACAGACTGAACAACTGCTGAACAACCGTCCGGATTCGCGCCGCACGCTGGGCGATCTTCCGTCCCCAAGGGCCCTACGGGCGCTTTCTGTTCGACGAGGGGCCCCGGACCACGTACACTCTCACCTCGTTGGCCTTCAGCAGTCGCCCCATCAGGTGCACACCGAGCACCCGGTCGGATGCGGTACGTTGGGGGACACACAAAGGGTCGTAGCTCAATTGGTAGAGCACCGGTCTCCAAAACCGGCGGTTGGGGGTTCAAGTCCCTCCGGCCCTGCTACACACACCATCGCCAGGATGTGTGCGCATGTACGTACAGCAATGCACCGCCGTGCGGCTCCAACCGGGCGCGGCACGGCCACGACCCGGGAACAGGTGAGGACGAATGGCGGACGCCGTGGGCTCCATCGACACGCCTGATGCCCAGGACGAAGTGCCGGAGTCCAAGAAGAAGACCCGCAAGGGTGGTAAGCGTGCCAAGAAGGGCCCGCTGAAGCGCCTCGCGATCTTCTACCGGCAGATCGTCGCAGAACTCCGCAAGGTCGTATGGCCGTCGCGGAGCCAGCTGACGACGTACACGACCGTGGTGATCGTCTTCGTCCTCGTGATGATCGGTCTGGTGACCGTGATTGACTATGGACTCAACCACGCCGCCAAGTACGTATTCGGCTGAGCACAGAGCGAAGGGCGCCGAGGTTACCGGCGCCCCTTTTCGCATGTTCCACCCCTAAGTATCCAGGAAGAAGCAGCCACCGTGTCTGACCAGAACCTGAACGACGCCATCGAGCCCGACGAGTCTGTCGACGACGAGCTCGACATCGTCGAGGGCGCGGACGAGGACCTGGACGAGGTCGAGGCTGCCGACGCCGAGGCGGGCGAGCCCGCCGAGGAAGCCGCTCTCCACGTCGAGGACGAGTCCGGCGGTGACGTCGAGGCCGTCGAGGACGAGGAAGAGGCGGACGCCGAGGAAGAGCCGGCCGAGCCCGTCGACCCCGTCGCCGCCCTGCGCGAGGAGCTGCGGACCCTTCCCGGCGAGTGGTATGTCATCCACACCTACGCCGGTTACGAGAACCGCGTGAAGACCAACCTCGAACAGCGTGCCGTCTCGCTGAACGTCGAGGACTTCATCTTCCAGGCCGAGGTGCCGCAGGAAGAGGTCGCGCAGATCAAGAACGGCGAGCGCAAGACCATCCGTCAGAACAAGCTCCCCGGCTATGTGCTGGTGCGCATGGACCTGACGAACGAGTCCTGGGGCGTCGTCCGCAACACCCCCGGCGTCACCGGCTTCGTGGGCAACGCCTACGACCCGTACCCGCTGACCCTGGACGAGATCGTCAAGATGCTCGCCCCGGAGGCCGAGGAGAAGGCCGCCCGCGAGGCCGCCGAGGCCGAGGGCAAGCCGGCTCCGCAGCGCAAGGTCGAGGTCCAGGTGCTGGACTTCGAGGTCGGCGACTCGGTCACCGTCACCGACGGCCCCTTCGCCACCCTGCAGGCCACGATCAACGAGATCAACGCCGACTCCAAGAAGGTCAAGGGCCTGGTGGAGATCTTCGGTCGTGAGACCCCGGTCGAGCTGAGCTTCGACCAGATCCAGAAGAACTAGCCCGTCCAGTTCTTCCTGGACAGACACTTTCGAGCAGGTCAGACGGGCTGTCCGCAGCCCGCCTGACCTGCTCGATTTTTGGCCGCGCATCTATACCCGTTATCGTTGTGCGGTATGCCTGCGTGCGGGTGGTCCCCGTTCGCAGGCAGGACCCGAAGCGAAAGGACCCGGAGAGCTATGCCTCCCAAGAAGAAGAAGGTCACGGGGCTCATCAAGCTCCAGATCCAGGCCGGTGCCGCCAACCCGGCTCCGCCGGTCGGCCCCGCGCTGGGCCAGCACGGCGTCAACATCATGGAGTTCTGCAAGGCCTACAACGCCGCGACCGAGTCGCAGCGTGGCTGGGTGATCCCGGTGGAGATCACGGTCTACGAGGACCGCTCCTTCACCTTCATCACCAAGACGCCGCCGGCCGCGAAGATGATCCTCAAGGCCGCGGGCATCGAGAAGGGCTCCGGCGAGCCGCACAAGACCAAGGTCGCCAAGATCACCCAGGCGCAGGTCCGCGAGATCGCCACCACCAAGATGCCCGACCTCAACGCCAACGACCTGGACGCCGCCGCGAAGATCATCGCCGGTACCGCGCGTTCCATGGGCGTCACGGTCGAGGGCTGACCTCACCCCCGTAAGACAAGCAGAAGTGGCAGGGCCTGCTCGGCCCGTACCACGACTCCTTTCTGAACACACAGGAGCAGTTGTGAGCAAGCGCAGCAAGGCCCTCCGGGCTGCGGACGAGAAGATCGACCGGGAGAAGCTGTACGCCCCGCTCGAGGCCGTCCGTCTCGCCAAGGAGACCTCCACCTCCAAGTTCGACGGCACCGTCGAGGTCGCCTTCCGTCTGGGTGTCGACCCGCGCAAGGCGGACCAGATGGTCCGTGGCACCGTGAACCTCCCGCACGGCACCGGTAAGACCGCCCGGGTCCTGGTCTTCGCGACCGGTGACCGTGCCGAGGCCGCTCGTGCCGCGGGCGCCGACATCGTCGGCGCCGACGAGCTCATCGACGAGGTGTCGAAGGGCCGTCTGGACTTCGACGCCGTCGTCGCCACCCCGGACCTCATGGGCAAGGTCGGCCGCCTCGGCCGTGTGCTCGGTCCCCGTGGTCTCATGCCGAACCCCAAGACCGGCACCGTCACCCCCGATGTCACCAAGGCTGTCAACGACATCAAGGGCGGCAAGATCGAGTTCCGCGTCGACAAGCACTCGAACCTGCACTTCATCATCGGCAAGACGTCCTTCGACGACACCAAGCTGGTGGAGAACTACGGCGCGGCCCTGGAGGAGATCCTCCGTCTGAAGCCGTCCGCCGCCAAGGGTCGCTACATCAGGAAGGCCGCCATCAGCACCACGATGGGCCCCGGCATTCCGCTGGACTCCAACCGCACCCGCAACCTCCTCGTCGAGGAGGACCCGGCCGCGGTCTGAGACACCGGCAGGTTCCCGGGCCCCGCACCTTTCGAGGTGCGGGGCCCGTTCCCATGTGCGGGGACTGTGCTCTGAGTTAGCGTGCGAGCAGGGCACTTGCACCGGGGGGACGCATGAAGAGGACGACGGTCTGGGTCATGACGGCCGCCGCGCTGACCGTACTCGCCGCCTGTACCTCCTCCGGCTCTTCCGACGGGCCCGAAGACAAGCGCACCGCCTCGGCGCCCGCCGCCCTCCCCGCCCTGCGCACCGCCGAGCACTCCACCGAGCGGGCCGGGACAGCCCGGGTGAGATCCACCACCGTGATGGGCAGTCAGCTGTCCCTCACCGCCGACGGCCTCCTCGCCTGGCGCGACGACCTCTCCGGCGCCCTCACCATCCGCTACACCGGCGGCACCGCGGCCGAGACGATGCGCGACCTGGGCGTCACCTCCATGGAGGCCCGCTACCTCTCCGACGCGTACTACGCGCGCATGGGCGACACCTTCGCGGCCAAGATCGGCGGCAAGCACTGGCTCAAGTACGCCTACGACGATCTGAAGACCCTCGGCGGCGGCGCCGAACTCGCCGACCAGATGCGCTCCACCACCCCCGACCAGTCGGTGAAGCTGCTGCTGGACTCCGAGGACGTGCGCGAGGTCGGCCAGGAGGGCGTGGACGGCCGGACCACCACGCACTACACCGGCACCGTGGAGGTCGAGGACGTCACCGACACCGACCTGCGGCAGCGACTGCGGGACGCCGGTGTCACCGCCGAGACCGTCGACATCTGGATCAACGAGAAGGACCTGCTGGTCAAGAAAGTCGAGAAGACCAGCACGACCAACGGCAAGGTGATCCAGACCGCCCACTACAGCGACTACGGCGTGCGGGTCGCCGTACAGAAACCGCCGGCCGCCGACACGGCGGACTTCAAGACCCTCCTGTCACAGCCGAGCACATCCTCCTCCTGAGCCCCACGGAATTCACGGGACCGCTCGCACCCCTCTCGGATAGGCTCGCGGTCTTGCTGTGAATCGGCCATGTGTTCCTTTGGGGGGAAATTGATGGGTACTTCTGCACGACGTTCCGCGCGCTGTCGGACGATCGGCGCCGGGCTCGCCGCGGTGGCCCTCGCCGCGGGTGCGGTGAGCTGTGGCAAGGGGTCGGGCGAGGAGTCGCCGAAGATGACGCCCGCGGCGGCGGTCGCCAAGGCGGCGAAGAACACCGAGGACATCTCCTCCTTCCGCTACCGCATGAAGGGCAAGGTGCCCGAGCAGGGGCGGGTCGAGGCAGAGGCCTCCATGCGCACCAAGCCCGACGTCGCGATGACGATGAAGATGACCGCCCCCGACCAGGGCACCGAGGGCACCGTGGAGATCCGGCTCGTCGACAAGGCCATGTACATCGGCGGGAACGCCGAGATGGCCAAGGAGATGGACGGCAAGAGCTGGATCAAGTTCGACATGTCGGCGCTCGGCGACGACCTCGGCGGGGCCGCGCCCGGCGCGAGCCAGGCCGACCAGAACCCGGCCACCGAGTCCGCCTTCCTCACCGGCGCCAAGGACGTGAAGAAGGTCGGCACCGAGACCGTCGACGGCGTCAAGACCACCCGTTACTCGGGCACCGTCACCCTCGACGAACTGAAGGCCTCCTTCAAGGACGAGGCCAAGGCCACCCGCGAAGCGCGCGAGAAGAGCCTCCAGCAGTACGAGAAGCTGGGCGTCGACAAGCTCAAGATGGACATGTGGGTCGACGGCGAGGACCACGCCAAGCAGTTCCGGATGCAGGGCGACGCCACCAAGGGCCCGCTCGACATGACCATCACCTTCCTCGACTACAACAAGCCGGTGACCGTCACGGCCCCGCCCGCGAAGGACACCGCCGACCTGGCCGAGATGATGAAGGGGCTTCAGGACGGCTGAGCCGGCTGAGCGCCGTAGGACCGGATTTGCTTGACAGGGATCCGGTCACGTACGCTCCTACAGAAGCCAAAGACCGCTGGTCGTTGCCGTGTCCTCGCAAGAGGGGGCGGTGGCCGAAGGATCCGCTGATATCCGCGGACGACCCGCGCAGGTGAATGTGGAAGTCGCTCCTGGAGTCCGCTGCCTCACGGCATGTGTGTTCCGGTCGAGCTACGCCCCGTGCGCCTGCGCCGGGGCGTTTCGTTTGTCCCAGCCCCTTCCGAGCGGTCCTCATCACCCGGAAGGAGGCCGACGCTCTATGGCAAGGCCCGACAAGGCTGCCGCGGTGGCCGAGCTCGCGGAGCAGTTCCGTAGCTCGAACGCCGCCGTGCTGACCGAGTACCGGGGTCTCACCGTGGCGCAGCTCAAGACGCTGCGTCGTTCGCTCGGTGAGAACGCCCAGTACGCCGTGGTGAAGAACACGCTGACCAAGATTGCGGCCAACGAGGCCGGGATCTCGACGCTCGACGACCTGTTCAACGGTCCGACGGCAGTTGCCTTCGTCACCGGTGACCCGGTGGAGTCGGCGAAGGGTCTTCGTGACTTCGCCAAGGACAACCCGAACCTCGTCATCAAGGGCGGTGTCCTTGACGGCAAGGCGCTGTCCGCCGACGAGATCAAGAAGCTTGCGGACCTCGAGTCCCGCGAGGTTCTGCTCGCCAAGCTGGCGGGCGCCTTCAAGGGCAAGCAGACTCAGGCTGCTCAGGTCTTCCAGGCGCTCCCGTCGAAGCTCGTCCGCACCGTGGACGCGCTTCGCGCCAAGCAGGCCGAGCAGGGCGGTGCCGAGTAATTCGGCTCGCGCATTGATCCACGCCGTATGAGGCGCGGGTCGTAGCGGGCCGTAAGTACGCCCGCCGTATCGATACATCCCGGCACCAGCCGAATTAGTGGAAGGATCGCCCCTCATGGCGAAGCTCAGCCAGGAAGACCTGCTCGCGCAGTTCGAGGAGATGACCCTCATCGAGCTCTCCGAGTTCGTGAAGGCCTTCGAGGAGAAGTTCGACGTCACCGCCGCCGCCGCGGTCGCCGTTGCCGGCCCCGCCGGTCCGGCCGCCGTTGCCGAGGCCGCTGAGGAGCAGGACGAGTTCGACGTCATCCTCACGGGTGCCGGCGACAAGAAGATCCAGGTCATCAAGGTCGTGCGTGAGCTGACCTCCCTGGGCCTGAAGGAGGCCAAGGACCTCGTGGACGGCGCCCCGAAGCCCGTTCTCGAGAAGGTCGCCAAGGAGGCCGCCGAGAAGGCTGCCGAGTCCCTCAAGGGCGCCGGCGCCTCCGTCGAGGTCAAGTAACACCTCTCACAGGTCTCGCGAGGCCTGTAACGCGCAAGCACCGAAGAGCGATCATCCATCCGGGTGGTCGCTCTTCGGCGTTCCTGGAGGCGCGGTCACGGTTACCTTGCGGCCTCGAGGGCGAGGGGTATGGTGATCTTCGTCGTGTCTCCCGAAACCCCGCGTTCGGGCAGGGGGGCCTTGACGAACCGCACGCAGCGCGCAATTCTCAGGACGCGTCGCCAGAACGGTCCGAATCCGAGGCATGGATCGGTGACGAAGAGGGCAGTATCAACGTGCGTTGAGGGCAGGCACGCCGAGGACGTTGAGGGCAGCGAGAGTTTTTGAAGACCGGGCAGAAAAGCAGGGCTGGACATCAGTGCGCCAAGTGGCTACACTGACCCTTTGCGCTGCCTGTTAGCTGTCCCCTGCCCGTCACCAGGGGTCTGCCCTCGCCTCAGCATCGATGATCGGACCATCTCTGACCTGGCCTTTTGGTCAAATCGGAGAGACCTGTCTCTGTGCCGTGGGTAAGGGCCCGGGGAGCGCGTAGTGAGTCCGAGCCCTCGGAAGGACCCCCTCTTGGCCGCCTCGCGCACTGCCTCGACCGCGAATACGAACAACGGCGCCAGCACCGCCCCGCTGCGCATCTCCTTTGCAAAGATCAAGGAGCCTCTTGAGGTTCCCAACCTGCTCGCGCTGCAGACCGAGAGCTTTGACTGGCTGCTCGGGAACACCGCATGGCAGAGTCGGGTCGAGGAGGCTCTGGAGTCAGGTCAGGACGTCCCCACCAAGTCCGGTCTGGAGGAGATCTTCGAGGAGATCTCCCCGATCGAGGACTTCTCCGGGTCGATGTCGCTGACGTTCCGCGACCACCGTTTCGAGCCGCCGAAGAACAGCATCGACGAGTGCAAGGACCGCGACTTCACGTACGCGGCCCCGCTCTTCGTGACGGCCGAGTTCACCAACAACGAGACCGGTGAGATCAAGTCCCAGACGGTCTTCATGGGCGACTTCCCGCTCATGACCCACAAGGGCACCTTCGTCATCAACGGCACCGAGCGTGTCGTGGTGTCGCAGCTGGTCCGCTCGCCCGGTGTCTACTTCGACTCCTCCATCGACAAGACGTCCGACAAGGACATCTTCTCGGCCAAGATCATCCCTTCCCGGGGTGCCTGGCTGGAGATGGAGATCGACAAGCGCGACATGGTCGGTGTCCGTATCGACCGCAAGCGCAAGCAGTCCGTCACCGTGCTCCTGAAGGCTCTCGGCTGGACCACCGAGCAGATCCTGGAGGAGTTCGGCGAGTACGAGTCGATGCGCGCCACCCTGGAGAAGGACCACACCCAGGGCCAGGACGACGCGCTGCTCGACATCTACCGCAAGCTGCGTCCGGGCGAGCCCCCCACGCGTGAGGCCGCGCAGACGCTTCTTGAGAACCTGTACTTCAACCCGAAGCGTTACGACCTCGCCAAGGTCGGCCGCTACAAGGTCAACAAGAAGCTGGGTGCGGAGGCTCCGCTTGACGCGGGCATCCTGACCGTCGAGGACATCATCTCGACGATCAAGTACCTGGTGAAGCTGCACGCGGGCGAGACCGAGACGGTCGGCGACAGCGGCACGAACATCGTCGTCGAGACCGACGACATCGACCACTTCGGCAACCGTCGTCTGCGCAGCGTCGGCGAGCTCATCCAGAACCAGGTCCGCACGGGTCTGGCTCGTATGGAGCGCGTCGTCCGTGAGCGCATGACGACCCAGGACGTCGAGGCGATCACGCCGCAGACCCTGATCAACATCCGGCCGGTCGTCGCCTCCATCAAGGAGTTCTTCGGCACCAGCCAGCTGTCGCAGTTCATGGACCAGAACAACCCGCTGTCGGGTCTCACCCACAAGCGCCGTCTGTCGGCTCTTGGTCCGGGTGGTCTCTCCCGTGAGCGGGCCGGCTTCGAGGTCCGTGACGTGCACCCGTCCCACTACGGCCGTATGTGCCCGATCGAGACGCCCGAAGGCCCGAACATCGGTCTGATCGGTTCGCTCGCCTCCTACGGCCGCGTCAACGCGTTCGGTTTCGTGGAGACGCCGTACCGCAAGGTCGACGGCGACGTCGTCACCGACGAGGTCGACTACCTGACGGCCGACGAGGAGGACCGCTTCGTCATCGCGCAGGCCAACGCCACGCTCGACGACAACATGCGTTTCACCGAGAACCGCGTCCTGGTCCGCCGTCGTGGCGGCGAGGTCGACTACGTCCCCGGTGACGACGTCGACTACATGGACGTCTCGCCGCGCCAGATGGTGTCGGTCGCGACCGCCATGATCCCCTTCCTGGAGCACGACGACGCCAACCGTGCCCTCATGGGCGCGAACATGATGCGTCAGGCCGTGCCGCTCATCAAGAGCGAGGCCCCGCTCGTCGGCACCGGCATGGAGTACCGCTCCGCCGTCGACGCCGGTGACGTGGTCAAGGCCGAGAAGCCGGGTGTGGTCCAGGAGGTCTCCGCGGACTACATCACCACCGCCAACGACGACGGCACGTACATCACGTACCGCCTGGCCAAGTTCGCCCGTTCCAACCAGGGCACCTCGGTCAACCAGAAGGTCATCATCGACGAGGGCGACCGCGTCATCGAGGGCCAGGTCCTCGCCGACGGCGCGGCCACCGAGAACGGCGAGATGGCGCTGGGCAAGAACCTGCTCGTGGCGTTCATGCCGTGGGAGGGTCACAACTACGAGGACGCGATCATCCTGTCGCAGCGCCTCGTGCAGGACGACGTCCTCTCCTCGATCCACATCGAGGAGCACGAGGTCGACGCCCGTGACACCAAGCTCGGCCCCGAGGAGATCACCCGGGACATCCCGAACGTCTCCGAGGAGGTCCTCGCCGACCTCGACGAGCGCGGCATCATCCGCATCGGTGCCGAGGTCATCGCCGGTGACATCCTCGTCGGCAAGGTCACGCCCAAGGGTGAGACCGAGCTGACGCCCGAGGAGCGCCTGCTGCGCGCGATCTTCGGTGAGAAGGCCCGTGAGGTCCGTGACACCTCGCTGAAGGTGCCGCACGGCGAGACCGGCAAGGTCATCGGCGTCCGCGTCTTCGACCGCGAGGAGGGCGACGAGCTTCCCCCCGGTGTGAACCAGCTGGTGCGCGTGTACGTCGCGCAGAAGCGCAAGATCACCGACGGTGACAAGCTCGCCGGCCGGCACGGCAACAAGGGCGTCATCTCGAAGATCCTGCCGATCGAGGACATGCCGTTCCTGGAGGACGGCACCCCGGTCGACATCATCCTCAACCCGCTGGGTGTCCCGTCCCGAATGAACCCGGGACAGGTCCTGGAGATCCACCTCGGCTGGCTCGCCAGCCGCGGCTGGGACGTCTCGGGTCTCGCCGAGGACTGGGCGCAGCGCCTCCAGGTCATCGGCGCCGACCAGGTCGCCCCGGGCACCAACGTCGCCACCCCGGTGTTCGACGGTGCGCGTGAGGACGAGCTCGCGGGCCTGCTGAACCACACCATCCCGAACCGCGACGGCGAGCGCATGGTGCAGCCGACCGGTAAGGCGAGGCTGTTCGACGGCCGCTCCGGTGAGCCGTTCCCGGACCCGATCTCGATCGGGTACATGTACATCCTCAAGCTCCACCACCTGGTCGACGACAAGCTGCACGCCCGCTCGACCGGTCCGTACTCGATGATCACCCAGCAGCCGCTGGGTGGTAAGGCCCAGTTCGGTGGCCAGCGGTTCGGCGAGATGGAGGTGTGGGCGCTGGAGGCTTACGGCGCCGCGTACGCCCTCCAGGAGCTGCTCACCATCAAGTCCGACGACGTCACCGGCCGCGTGAAGGTCTACGAGGCCATCGTCAAGGGCGAGAACATCCCCGAGCCCGGCATCCCCGAGTCCTTCAAGGTGCTCATCAAGGAGATGCAGTCCCTGTGCCTCAACGTGGAGGTGCTGTCCTCGGACGGCATGTCCATCGAGATGCGCGACACCGACGAGGACGTCTTCCGCGCGGCGGAAGAGCTCGGCATCGACCTGTCCCGGCGCGAGCCGAGCAGCGTCGAAGAGGTCTGACGGGAGTCCGGCCGGAGGACCTGGTGAGGAACCTCCGGCCGGCCCCTGGACCCCCGTATCAGACCCCAAGACTTACAACCCTGAGAGGGATTGACGCATAGTGCTCGACGTCAACTTCTTCGATGAGCTCCGGATCGGTCTGGCCACCGCTGACGACATCCGTCAGTGGAGCCACGGCGAGGTCAAGAAGCCCGAGACCATCAACTACCGCACCCTCAAGCCCGAGAAGGACGGACTCTTCTGCGAGAAGATCTTCGGTCCTACCCGGGACTGGGAGTGCTACTGCGGCAAGTACAAGCGTGTCCGCTTCAAGGGCATCATCTGTGAGCGCTGCGGCGTCGAGGTCACTCGCGCCAAGGTGCGTCGTGAGCGGATGGGCCACATCGAACTGGCCGCTCCCGTCACCCACATCTGGTACTTCAAGGGCGTTCCGTCGCGCCTCGGCTACCTGCTCGACCTCGCTCCGAAGGACCTGGAGAAGGTCATCTACTTCGCGGCGTACATGATCACGTACGTCGACGAGGAGCGCCGCACCCGCGACCTGCCCTCCCTGGAGGCGCACGTCTCCGTGGAGCGTCAGCAGGTCGAGAACCGTCGTGACTCCGACCTGGAGGCCCGCGCCAAGAAGCTGGAAAGCGACCTGGCCGAGCTGGAGGCCGAGGGTGCCAAGGCGGACGTGCGCCGCAAGGTGCGCGAGGGTGCCGAGCGTGAGATGAAGCAGCTGCGCGACCGTGCCCAGCGCGAGATCGACCGTCTCGACGAGGTGTGGACCCGCTTCAAGAACCTCAAGGTCCAGGACCTCGAAGGCGACGAGCTGCTCTACCGCGAGCTGCGGGACCGCTTCGGCACCTACTTCGACGGTTCGATGGGTGCCGCGGCGCTGCAGAAGCGTCTGGAGTCCTTCGACCTCGACGAGGAGGCCGAGCGCCTCCGTGAGATCATCCGTACCGGCAAGGGCCAGAAGAAGACCCGTGCGCTGAAGCGGCTGAAGGTCGTGTCTGCCTTCCTGCAGACCTCCAACAGCCCCAAGGGCATGGTCCTCGACTGCGTCCCGGTCATCCCGCCGGACCTTCGCCCGATGGTGCAGCTGGACGGTGGCCGCTTCGCGACCTCCGACCTGAACGACCTGTACCGCCGTGTGATCAACCGCAACAACCGCCTGAAGCGCCTTCTCGACCTCGGTGCCCCCGAGATCATCGTGAACAACGAGAAGCGCATGCTCCAGGAGGCCGTCGACGCCCTCTTCGACAACGGTCGTCGTGGTCGCCCGGTCACCGGTCCCGGTAACCGCCCGCTGAAGTCCCTCAGCGACATGCTGAAGGGCAAGCAGGGTCGATTCCGTCAGAACCTGCTCGGCAAGCGTGTGGACTACTCCGCGCGTTCCGTGATCGTCGTCGGTCCGCAGCTGAAGCTGCACCAGTGCGGTCTGCCGAAGGCCATGGCGCTGGAGCTCTTCAAGCCGTTCGTGATGAAGCGCCTGGTCGACCTGAACCACGCGCAGAACATCAAGAGCGCCAAGCGCATGGTGGAGCGCGGCCGCACCGTCGTGTACGACGTCCTCGAAGAGGTCATCGCCGAGCACCCGGTGCTGCTGAACCGTGCTCCCACCCTGCACCGCCTCGGCATCCAGGCCTTCGAGCCGCAGCTGGTCGAGGGCAAGGCCATCCAGATCCACCCGCTCGTCTGCACCGCGTTCAACGCGGACTTCGACGGCGACCAGATGGCCGTACACCTTCCGCTGTCCGCGGAGGCTCAGGCCGAGGCCCGCATTCTGATGCTGTCCTCGAACAACATCCTCAAGCCCGCCGACGGCCGTCCGGTGACGATGCCGACCCAGGACATGGTCCTCGGTCTGTTCTTCCTCACCACCGACGGTGAGCTGCGTGACACCAAGGGCGAGGGCCGGTCCTTCGGCTCCACGGCCGAGGCGATCATGGCGTTCGACGCCGGTGAGCTGGCGCTCCAGTCGCAGGTCGACATCCGCTTCCCGGTGGGCACCATCCCGCCGCGTGGCTGGATGCCGCCGGCGCAGGAGGAGGGCGACCCGGAGTGGCAGCAGGGTGACACCTTCCGGCTGCGCACCACCCTGGGCCGCGCGCTCTTCAACGAGCTGCTGCCCGAGGACTACCCGTTCGTCGACTACTCGGTGGGCAAGAAGCAGCTCTCCGAGATCGTCAACGACCTGGCCGAGCGCTACCCCAAGGTCATCGTGGCGGCGACGCTCGACAACCTGAAGGCGGCGGGCTTCTACTGGGCGACCCGTTCCGGTGTCACCGTGGCCATCTCCGACGTCGTCGTTCCCGAGGCGAAGAAGGAGATCGTCAAGGGCTACGAGGCACAGGACGAGAAGGTCCAGAAGCAGTACGAGCGCGGTCTGATCACCAAGGAAGAGCGCACTCAGGAGCTCATCGCGATCTGGACCAAGGCGACCAACGAGGTCGCCGAGGCGATGAACGAGAACTTCCCCAAGACGAACCCCATCTTCATGATGGTTGACTCGGGTGCCCGAGGAAACATGATGCAGATGCGGCAGATCGCCGGTATGCGTGGTCTGGTGTCGAACGCCAAGAACGAGACGATCCCGCGTCCGATCAAGGCGTCCTTCCGTGAGGGCCTGTCCGTGCTGGAGTACTTCATCTCCACCCACGGTGCCCGTAAGGGTCTGGCCGACACCGCCCTGCGTACCGCCGACTCGGGTTACCTGACCCGTCGTCTGGTGGACGTCTCGCAGGACGTCATCATCCGCGAGGAGGACTGCGGCACCGAGCGCGGTCTCAAGCTCCAGATCGCGGAGGTCGGCGCGGACGGCGTGCTGCGCAAGGCGGACAACGTCGAGACCAGCGTGTACGCCCGTGCGCTGGCCGAGGACATCACCGTCGACGGCAAGGTGCTGGCCCCGGCCAACACCGACCTCGGCGACGTCCTCATCGACGAGCTCGTCAAGCACGGTGTCTCCGAGGTCAAGACCCGCTCGGTCCTGACCTGCGAGTCCGCCGTCGGTACCTGCGCGATGTGCTACGGCCGCTCGCTGGCCACCGGCAAGCTGGTCGACATCGGTGAGGCGGTCGGCATCATCGCCGCCCAGTCCATCGGTGAGCCCGGTACCCAGCTGACGATGCGTACCTTCCACACCGGTGGTGTGGCCGGTGACGACATCACGCAGGGTCTGCCGCGTGTCGTCGAGCTCTTCGAGGCCCGTACCCCGAAGGGTGTCGCCCCGATCTCCGAGGCGGACGGCCGTGTCCGCATCGAGGAGACCGAGAAGACCAAGAAGATCGTCATCACGCCGGACGACGGCAGCGACGAGACGGCGTTCCCGATCTCGAAGCGTGCCCGACTCCTCGTCAGCGAGGGCGAGCACGTCTCGGTGGGCCAGAAGCTCACCGTGGGTGCCACCAACCCGCACGACGTGCTGCGCATCCTGGGTCAGCGTGCCGTCCAGGTCCACCTGGTCGGCGAGGTCCAGAAGGTCTACAACTCGCAGGGTGTGTCGATCCACGACAAGCACATCGAGATCATCATCCGGCAGATGCTGCGCCGTGTGACGATCATCGAGTCCGGCGACGCCGAGCTGCTGCCCGGCGAGCTGGTCGAGCGCTCGAAGTTCGAGACCGAGAACCGTCGTGTGGTCCAGGAGGGCGGTCACCCGGCCTCCGGTCGTCCGCAGCTGATGGGTATCACCAAGGCCTCGCTGGCGACGGAATCCTGGCTGTCGGCCGCCTCCTTCCAGGAGACGACCCGAGTCCTGACGGACGCGGCGATCAACGCCAAGTCCGACAGCCTCATCGGCCTCAAGGAGAACGTCATCATCGGTAAGCTCATCCCGGCCGGTACGGGTCTGTCCCGCTACCGCAACATCCGGGTCGAGCCGACCGAGGAGGCCAAGGCCGCGATGTACTCGGCCGTCGGCTACGACGACATCGACTACTCGCCGTTCGGCACGGGCTCCGGCCAGGCCGTTCCGCTGGAGGACTACGACTACGGTCCGTACAACCAGTAAGCGAGTCGCTTGAGTTGAAGGGCGGTCACCTCTTGGGGTGGCCGCCCTTCGGCGTGTCACCGCCCGCGTTCCACATAGGCCTGCAGACGGTGCATCCGCGTATGGACGTCGGGGTGGGAGTCGAGCAGCCGCAACATCACGCCTTCCCGGGCAGCTTGCCGGGATTCCAGCCGATCGTGCTCCGCACGCAGCACCTCCAGCAGATGTGCGGCGAATCCGAGACCCGCGGCATGCTCGTCCGCGCGCAGCTCGGCCCGCCGGGAGACGGCGGCGACCAGGTACGGTGTGGCCAGCGGAAGGAAGATCAGGCCGTACGTGGCGGTCGCCAGCGCGAGGACGACGACGACCGCGGCGACGATCGCGGCAGTTGCCGCGCCCGCGGAGAGCCGTTTGACCCGTGAGGCCAGCCGGAGCAGCAGCCGCCAGGCGATCCGGGCGGGCAGCGCGTACCAGAGGGAGAGCAGCGACGCCCACGCATGGCCCCGGGTGTGATGGCCGAGCTCATGGGCGAGTACGCCCCCGAGCTGTGCGGGAGTGAGCGTCTTCATGGAGTGGCTGGTGACGCTGACGATGTGGCCAGCCGCCGCCAGGGCGTTGACGTCGGCGCTGTTCTCTATCCACAGCTGGTAGCCGTTCGCGTCGACTCCGGCGCGGCCCGCCACCTCCCGCCAGACGGGACGCAGTTTCCGCTCCTCCTCGGGGGCGGGGTAGCGCAGCCGGAAGAGCCACCGGGCCAGGAGGCGTTCGCAGGGCCGGCTGAAGACCAGGACACCGCTGAGCGCCCAGCACCCGAACGGGATCCACCAGGGGAGGTCGCTGACGACGCCGACGACGTACGACACCAGGAAGACCACGGCCAGACTGGCGAGCCCGTGGGGGAGATGGAGTGCCAGATGGCCGAGGGCGGTGATGTCCGCGCCGCGCCGACGGGTGGATATGTGGACGCGGCCGGAGCGGAATGGCAGCTCCTCGCCCGGTTTCCGGGATTTCCGGGGTTCCCCCGGTTCCTCGGGGCCCTCGTGTTCGTAGTTCAGGGACATGGCGCTTCCTTCGAGTGGGGACGATCTCAGGCGATGAGCAGAGACACGGGGAGCAGGACCGCCGAGCCGCCGAAGGCGATCAGTCCGGTCCGGATCCAGAAGTGCTTGCGAGCGGCGATACGGCTGTTCTCGGCGAGGGCGGTGCGCAGCGCCCGGGCGGGCGAGCGTTCCGTGTCCGCGAGGGCAGCGCCGAGCAGGCCGGCGCGGGCGGCGCGGCGGATGTCGTCGAAGTAGGTGAGCGGGAGGCCCGGGGCCCAATGGCTTCTGCCGTAGCGGGGCATCACGGCCAGGAGCAGGGCGAGGAGCGAGGTGACGAGCAGTGCGGTTCCCGACCACCACAGCACGGCGGCCGGCACGGGGAGGCGGGCGGGGGTCCAGCGCAGGTTGATCAGGAGGGCGCTCAGCAACCCCGCCGTCAGGCCGAGCATGCCCACCAGGACCGTGGCTTTGGCGTCGGCGCGGGCGATCTCGCCGCGGAGCTCGGCGAGCAGATGGGCGTCGGCCCGCGCGCGTGGGCTGCGCGGGGCCCGGGTCATGTGCCGTCGTCCGGGAGGCTCTCGCGCGGCTCCGGGTAGGCCGGCGGGAGTTCGCCCTCGGGGGAGACTCCTGTCGCCCGCAGAATGGCGGTCATCCGCTCGGCTATGAGCTGATGGGGCTGTGCGAGCTGGTAGTCCTCCAGCCGCTTGCCTTCCAGCGCCTGGTCGATCAGGTGCAGCTGGGTCTGCACCAGCTCGGCCTGCTCGGTATGGAGGTGCTGGAGCACCAGCGTCGTGTCCTCCGGATGCACCGCCAGGTGCAGGGCGAGCGCGGCCGTACCGCCCCTGGCCAGGTGATGCTCGTAGAACTCGATCTTCGCGGCAGTCCGCTTCGCCTCGTACTCGGCACGGAGTATGGACGCCCGGTGCTCCGGCTCGGCCGCCTCCTGCTCGTGCCGGGCCGTGCGCAGCCGGTCCTGGTGGGTGCGCTCGGTGGCATCGCGCCGCAGCCGGACCGAGCAGCCGACCTCCAGGCCCTCGGCCGCGCCGATCTGTGGGGTGGCGTCCACCGCCCGTTGCACAGCCCCCTCGGCGTCGGCGCTCGCCTCGATGTAGTGGCCGCGACCGGCTGCCCGCATCACGGGCAGCAGCTTGCGAGTGACCAGGGTGGGCACATCGTGCTCCTGGCTGCGCACGAACAGCTCCGGATCGACGACGCGCCAGGTGATGTCGGCTGTGGCCTCGAACTCGAAGCTGTCGACCCGGCTGGGCAGGGGCACGTTCAGCTGGAAGGAATGGGTGTCCGTGTCGACCTCGTACACCGTGATGCAGCCCCAGACGGACGTGGGGCGCTTCGGTGGCATGAAGGTCCGGTACGTCCCCTGCGGGGTGACCAGGACCAGCGCGTGGTCGAGGCGTCCCGCGTAGCGCCGGCTGCCGAACCGATACCGCGACAGATGCCAGACGGTGTGGACGGGGTCCGCGTCGGGGCGGGACACGAAGGGCTGCTCGGGTCGCTGCCGGAACCAGTCGAGCCGCTCGAACCGCCGGTCGTCCTCCTGCTCCCCAGGCTCGCCCGGCCCGGCAAAGGGCAGGTCCTGACTGTGCGGCTGTTCGGGAGGCTTGGAGTACTTCAGCTCTTGCGGCTGCTCGTGGCGTGGGTCGGTGTGTTGCATGGCTGGCCTCTCTCAGTGGTTGGGGATGCGTGCCAGCAGCCGGACGGCCGCCGGTGACGGGGGCTTTCCGGCGTCGCGGACCGCGCGGAGCAGGTGGTTCACGCGGTGGCGGTTGGCCGGAGTGGTGACAAGGGCGGGCAACAGCGAGGTGAGGGCCGCCTCGCACTCCGGGTCGCGGTCGGCCGTGAGGACCCAGCCGCGCAGGATGCGCAGGGCCTCGGAGGTGCTCTCCCGGTCGGCCAGCGCCGCTTCCCAGAAGGCCACGAGGTGGCGCGCCTCGGTGTCGTCCACGGCTGCCGCAGCCTGTGCGTACCAGTCCAGGACGATCGGACGGTCGTCCGGCCCGTCGGTCTGCCGACATGCCTGGAGGAAGGCGAGCAGTGCGTACGTACGGACCCTGCGGTCGCTGTCGAGGCGCTCGGCCAGGGCGCTCAGCACAGGTGCGCGCACCGCGAGGAGCAGGAGTTCCAGTGCGTCCGCGAACTGAAGGGCCTCCTCCTTGGCGTAGGCCTCGGCGTCGAACTCCTCGTCGTCCTGGTCCTCGTGCGGGCGCTGCAGGTGTATGGCGTCCAGCAGGGCGCTCAGGGCGTACTGGTAGTGCACTGGGCCCAGCAGCCCGTATGCGCGTACGGCCGTCCAGCGGCGGCCCGCGTAGTCGTCGTCGCTGGTGCACCAGTCGTGCAGGATGCGCAGGACGGTGGGCACGTCCAGGAGCTGGGCCATGGTGAGCGCGTTGGCCGCGGTGAGCCAGGAGTTGAAGTGCTTGGTGTCCGCCCAGGGTTCGATGAGCAGGGCCATGGCCGAGGACAGGTCGGCGGTGGCCAGCAGCGCGGTGGCCGAGGCCGCCCGGGTCCGTACCAGGGGGCGGCCGTCGTCCGCGAGTTCATGTATCCACTTGACGAGGGCGGGCCGGGCGGACGGGTGGAGGTTCCACACCTCCTCCAGCAGGATCGGGGCCGTGCGCTCGTCGCAGAACTCGGCGATGTACCGGCCCACGAGCGGACCCCACTCGGTGACCTCCGTGCCCACGTACCCGCGCGCTCGGGCGAGGCGGAGCCGCTCCTCACGGGAGCTGCCGAAGACCGGGATCCGGGGCGCCGTACGAGGGTCGGCCGTGTGTTGCAGGTGTGCGTAGAGCTGGTCGGCGAGCTCGGCAGTCACCGCGTAGGGAGCCTTGTCGAAGACGGCGAGCGCGATGAGGAAGGCCTTGTCGCGCAGTTCACGCTGGTCGTCGGTGAGCCAGCGGGAGACCTGTGCGGCCACGGCGGCCTGTCCTTGAGCGGCGAGTTCCTCCTCTCCGATCCTGCCGCTCTGGAAGGCGACGAGTTGTCGTGCGAACTGGTCGATCTCGCCGGGCTGCTGCTGTCGTACGAGAAACTCCTTCACCGGCGCGATGTCGCAGAGATCGGCCCACGCTGCGGCCCCGGCATGCCGGGTGACGTGGGAACGCAGCATCTCCTCCGTCGTCGGTGGTTCCCAGCGCACCACGGGGACGTCCTCCAGGGCCGTCGACGGCTCGATCGTGATGACCAGGTGGCCTCCGGCGTGCTCCAGCCGCTCCCGCAGGGCCAGGAGGTGCGGTTCGCGCAAGGGGTGGCTGCGGGTGGTCGTCAGGTTGAGCAGCAGGTATCCGCATGAGTCGGCCAGCTGCTCCGGGAGAGCGGAGAGCGAGGTGGGTGCGCCGAGGCTGCGCATGTGCTCGGCGCCCAGGTGCAGCAGCAGCATCAGCGCCGCTGAGCGCCGGCCGGTGTCCCGCCCGCCGGAGAGGATGACGACCCGCTCGCTGCGCAGCCGGTCGAGGGCCTCTTCGAAGCTCGGGCAGCCGTGGAAGACGTACGACAACTCCTCGACCTGGCCCCGGGGGACCTCCCCTGAGAGGTGTTCGAGATGCTCCGGTCGTGAGCCGAAGTGGTAGTTCACGTCGCCCTCGACCACGCCACCGGTGACACCGAACAGGTCCCTCTTGGCGTCGGTGCGGGCCAGCGGGGAGACGAAGGCCGGGCCGTGGGAGATCAGATCCCAGCGCGCGTCCCAGGCCTTCTGCCGCTGCCGTTCCTGAGACTCGGCCGACTCGTCCTGCTTCTTCTGGTCACCGTCCGGCTTGGCTCCGTCGGCGGAGGCCGCGGCGCCCTTCGCCATGTCCTCCTGACTCATCGGCGCTCACCTCGCCGGGACGAGCCGAAGTCGTAAGTCAGGTCGCCGTTGGTGCCACCGCTGGGACCGAAGTGGTCGCCCTTGACGCGGGTCTCGTTGTGCTGGCCGGACGGGGCGCCGCCGGTCGGGGAGTCCGCGGGGGCGTCGGCGGCGGGCGCGCCCGGCGTGGGATCCGCGGGTGCGCCGTGGAGCCATGCGATGGTCGGCCCCTCCTTGGTCTCCACGGTGATCCGATGGAAGTCCTCCGGCCGCACGCCCAGGTGGCCGTTGCTGACGACGCCCTGGTAGACGCCGTCGGACGCGCACAGCACGCAGTCGTCGCCGCGGTTCTTGAGCGCCGCCTTCAGCGGGCCGGAGTCCAGCAGCCGTACGGCGTGGTTGAGGTCCCTGCCGACCCAGCCGCCGAGCTCGTCCACGGCGACGTAACCGGCGGAGAGCACGATGCGCAGCCGCATGCGGGTGCTGTCGGCGATCAGACGGTTCTTGCTGTGCAGGAGTGCGGGGGTATCGCTCAGCAGGGTCTTGGCAAGGGCCGGTACGGAGATGCGGGTGTCGATGAGCTCCATGACGGAGTCACCGCGGTCCGCCCGCAGCCGGGACGTCTCCTCGACGCCGGCGGCGAGGAGCGTGGCGTCGACGACGTCGTAGAGCATCCGGCGCAGATAGGCCTGCTCCACGTCGTCACGCTTGCCGAACTGCTCGATGTCGAAGAGCAGGATGGTGCGGTACACGGGGTCGGTCATGGGCTGCCTCTCGCGAGTGAGCTGATGCTCAGCACGATGGCCTGCCCCGGGCGGGGGCCGAAGGCCCGATGACACGGAGGAACTGTGACCGTGTGCACAGACGGGACGGGGTCCCGTGTGGTCAGGCCGCGCCGCCGGCGACGATGCGGCGCAGCACGTCAGGGCGGAGCACGACGATGCGGCGACGATCGGTGGTGACGACCTTGCGGCCGCGCAGGTCCTTGAGAAGCCGGGCCACCGCCTCGCGTGAGGAGCCGACCGAGCCCGCGAACTCCTGTTGGCTGAGGCCGATGGTGAGTTCGATCCCCTCGTCCGTGTGCCTGCCGTGGGTGCGCACGAGTTCGAGCAACAGGACGGCCAACCGCTCACGCACCGTCAGGGCGGCCCATTCGAGCCTGCGGCGGTCTGTCGAGCGCTGTCGGTCGGTGGCGAGGCCCAGCAACTGCAGGGCCACCCGGGCGTTGGCGGCGAGGAACGCGGTGAAGCGGCTCTCCTCCACGACCACCGCGTCGACCGGCTCCAGGGCGGTGACCGTCGCCGAGCGCAGCCGTCTGCTGAGGGCCGCGCCCTCGCCGACTATGTCGCCCGGGCCGCGCAGGGCGAGCAGGGCCTCGTAGCCGTTGACGGCGTTCACCGTGACCTTGGTCCAGCCGTGCAGGAGAAGCAGCACATGGGTGGACGGTTCGTTCTGGCGCATGACGACACCGCGTGCCGGATATTTCAGCGGGCGGCCGATGGCAAGCAGGGCGACCCGGTCCTCCTTCTCCAGACGGGCGAGAAACGGCACCTTGTCGTCGAAACCGCCGTCGTCCCACGTATGCGTCTGCCCCCCGGCCATATCCCCTGCCCCCTCGTTCACCTGCACGGATGCCGTTGATTCCGCAACCAGTCAACGTACTTGAAGTGGCGGTTCGGGAAACGGGCGACAATCGGCCGCCGTGGCCGACGCGCCGTCGGCCGGTGTGGCAGGGCGTGCTGGCGCGGCCGCGAGTGGTCCAAGGGTGATCTGTCCGGACGTTTCCGGTTAGGGGTGCGGGAACCTGTCCCGGTATCGGAGCGTTGGAGCATCATGGAGGCATTCGACCGCCCAGGGGGTGCTCCTGTGTCGCAACCGTCATGGCAACCGTGGCAGGGCAAGGACGAGTCGCCGTCAGGGCCGGGCAGGGACGGCCCGGCAGCGGGGTCCTGGTCCGGCGCGCGCGCCCCGGTCGTGCCCCCCTGGCCCGGGTACGCCGTCCCGCAGACCGGTGTCGTCCCGCAGCCCGGAGCCGCCTCCGCCATGCTCGCCTCCCACGCCGACCGTGAGCGTGCCGTCGATGTGCTGCGGGCCGGGTACGGGGAGGGGCGGCTGGAGAAGGCGGAGTTCGACAAGCGCGTGGAGCGGGCGTACGGCGCCCGGACCGTGGGGGAGCTGGCACTGCTCGTCTCCGATCTGCCGCTCGGTCCCGTGCCGCAGCCGGCGCCCTTCACCGCCGTACCGCGGACGTTTCTGCCCGCGCCGCGGCCGCGGGCGAACGGGAAGGCGGTCGGGGCCGCCGTGTGCGGGCTGCTGTGTGTGCCGACGTTCGGGTTCACCGGGATTCCGGCGGTGATCCTCGGGCACGCCGCCCGGGCGGAGATCGACCGGACGGGAGAGGGCGGCGACGGGCTCGCGCTGACCGGGCTGGTGTTCGGCTGGCTGTCGATCGCCGCGTGGTCGGTCCTGATGACGCTGCTGCTCGCGGTGGGTCTGG
Organism: Streptomyces sp. NPDC019531; assembly: GCF_044903305.1. Taxonomy (NCBI): domain Bacteria; kingdom Bacillati; phylum Actinomycetota; class Actinomycetes; order Kitasatosporales; family Streptomycetaceae; genus Streptomyces; species Streptomyces sp. NPDC019531. The sequence goes on from NZ_JBJDQL010000010.1 coordinate 27,480, forward strand.
CCTCCGGGTGAGCATCGGGACGACGGGCCCGACGCGCCCGCGGAAGCCGTGATTCTGCATGCGCGGAATGTGAAATCGAAGATCGTCCACGGCGTAGGGGCTTGACACCGTCCGCCCCGCGATGTCGCTGCCGTCCATTTGTTTTGACCGCAGCGAATGAGCTAGGTACGCTCAGACCTTGTGCCTGGGGTGTGCCCTGGCTCTCGTGCGTGCCTTCAACCGCACTAGGGGAGCCGTGAGCGGCCACCGCGATCTGCGCCCTTTTCGCCTCGCGGCGGGAGTCACCGGATTCGACACACCCGACCGCGTGGGTCGGCGATGTTCCAGGTTAGCTTCACCATTCGGCACACAGAAACCGGAGAAGTAGTGCCTACGATCCAGCAGCTGGTCCGCAAGGGCCGGCAGGACAAGGTCGAGAAGAACAAGACGCCCGCACTCGAGGGTTCCCCTCAGCGTCGCGGCGTCTGCACGCGTGTGTTCACGACCACCCCGAAGAAGCCGAACTCGGCCCTGCGTAAGGTCGCGCGTGTGCGTCTGACCAGCGGGATCGAGGTCACCGCTTACATTCCGGGTGAGGGACACAACCTGCAGGAGCACTCCATCGTGCTCGTGCGCGGCGGCCGTGTGAAGGACCTGCCCGGTGTTCGCTACAAGATCATCCGCGGTTCCCTTGACACCCAGGGTGTCAAGAACCGCAAGCAGGCCCGCAGCCGCTACGGCGCCAAGAAGGAGAAGTAAGAATGCCTCGTAAGGGCCCCGCCCCGAAGCGCCCGGTCATCATCGACCCGGTCTACGGTTCTCCTCTTGTCACGTCGCTCATCAACAAAGTGCTGCTGAACGGCAAGCGCTCCACCGCCGAGCGCATCGTGTACGGCGCCATGGAGGGCCTGCGCGAGAAGACCAGCAACGACCCGGTCATCACGCTGAAGCGCGCGCTGGAGAACATCAAGCCCACGCTTGAGGTCAAGTCCCGCCGTGTCGGTGGCGCCACCTACCAGGTGCCGGTCGAGGTCAAGCCCGGCCGCGCCAACACGCTGGCGCTGCGCTGGCTGGTCGGTTACTCCCGCGCCCGTCGCGAGAAGACCATGACCGAGCGTCTGCTCAACGAGCTTCTCGACGCTTCGAACGGCCTTGGTGCGGCCGTCAAGAAGCGCGAGGACACGCACAAGATGGCCGAGTCCAACAAGGCCTTCGCGCACTACCGCTGGTAGTCGCAGACCCCATCGAGACCGAGAGAAGACTGAAGCCTTATGGCTACCACTTCGCTTGACCTGGCCAGGGTCCGCAACATCGGGATCATGGCCCACATCGACGCGGGCAAGACGACCACCACCGAGCGGATCCTGTTCTACACCGGCGTTTCGTACAAGATCGGTGAGGTCCACGACGGCGCCGCCACCATGGACTGGATGGAGCAGGAGCAGGAGCGTGGCATCACGATCACCTCTGCTGCCACCACCTGTCACTGGCCGCTCGAGGACAACGACTACACCATCAACATCATCGACACCCCCGGGCACGTCGACTTCACGGTCGAGGTGGAGCGTTCGCTCCGCGTCCTCGACGGTGCCGTCACGGTGTTCGACGGTGTCGCCGGTGTCGAGCCGCAGTCCGAGACCGTGTGGCGTCAGGCCGACCGCTACGGCGTGCCGCGCATCTGCTTCGTGAACAAGCTGGACCGTACCGGCGCGGAGTTCCACCGCTGTGTGGACATGATCTCCAGCCGCCTGGGTGCCGTCCCGCTGGTCATGCAGCTGCCGATCGGCGCCGAGATGGACTTCAAGGGCGTTGTGGACCTGGTCCGCATGAAGGCGCTCGTGTGGTCCGCCGAGGCCGCCAAGGGCGAGATGTACGACGTCGTCGACATCCCGGCCACGCACACCGAGGCTGCCGAGGAGTACCGCGGCAAGCTGGTCGAGGCCGTCGCGGAGAACGACGACGAGATCATGGAGCTGTTCCTGGAGGGCCAGGAGCCCACCGAGGAGCAGCTGTACGCCGCGATCCGTCGCATCACCATCGCGTCCGGCAAGTCCGACGGCGTCACGGTCACCCCGGTGTTCTGTGGCACCGCGTTCAAGAACAAGGGCGTCCAGCCCCTGCTCGACGCGGTCGTGCGCTACCTCCCCACCCCGCTCGACGTCGAGGCCATCGAGGGCCACGACGTGAAGGACCCCGAGGTCGTCGTCAAGCGCAAGCCGTCCGACGACGAGCCGCTGTCCGCGCTGGCGTTCAAGATCATGAGCGACCCGCACCTCGGCAAGCTCACCTTCGTCCGGGTCTACTCGGGCCGCCTGGAGTCCGGCACCGCCGTGCTGAACTCCGTCAAGGGCAAGAAGGAGCGCATCGGCAAGATCTACCGCATGCACGCGAACAAGCGTGAGGAGATCGAGTCGGTGGGCGCCGGCGACATCATCGCGGTCATGGGCCTGAAGCAGACCACCACCGGTGAGACGCTGTCCGACGACAAGAACCCGGTCATCCTGGAGTCCATGGACTTCCCGGCGCCGGTCATTCAGGTCGCCATCGAGCCCAAGTCCAAGGGTGACCAGGAGAAGCTGGGTGTCGCCATCCAGCGTCTCGCGGAGGAGGACCCCTCCTTCCAGGTCCACTCGGACGAGGAGACCGGCCAGACCATCATCGGTGGTATGGGCGAGCTGCACCTTGAGGTGCTGGTCGACCGTATGCGCCGTGAGTTCAAGGTCGAGGCCAACGTCGGCAAGCCGCAGGTCGCCTACCGCGAGACGATCCGCAAGGCCGTCGAGCGCGTCGACTACACGCACAAGAAGCAGACTGGTGGTACCGGCCAGTTCGCCAAGGTGCAGATCGCGATCGAGCCGATCGAGGGCGGCGACGCCTCGTACGAGTTCGTGAACAAGGTGACCGGTGGCCGTATCCCGAAGGAGTACATCCCTTCGGTCGACGCCGGTGCGCAGGAGGCCATGCAGTTCGGCATCCTCGCCGGATACGAGATGACGGGCGTCCGCGTCACGCTTCTCGACGGTGCCTACCACGAGGTCGACTCCTCCGAGCTCGCGTTCAAGATCGCCGGTTCGCAGGCCTTCAAGGAGGCCGCGCGCAAGGCGTCCCCCGTGCTCCTTGAGCCGATGATGGCCGTCGAGGTCACCACGCCCGAGGACTACATGGGTGAGGTCATCGGCGACATCAACTCCCGCCGTGGTCAGATCCAGGCCATGGAGGAGCGGGCCGGTGCCCGCGTCGTGAAGGGCCTCGTGCCCCTCTCGGAGATGTTCGGCTACGTCGGAGACCTCCGCAGCAAGACGTCGGGTCGCGCAAGCTACTCGATGCAGTTCGACTCCTACGCCGAGGTTCCGCGGAACGTCGCCGAGGAGATCATCGCGAAGGCCAAGGGCGAGTAACGCACCGCGTTCGCACGCTTTAGGCTTGACTCCGGAGCCCGGAGGGGCATTCACCCGCGTTTGTGGGGGGTTGCCCCCGGGCCGAGGCTTTCCAGCAAAGATCACCTGGCGCCGATGAAGCAAGGCGTTCAGAACCACTCCACAGGAGGACCCCGTGGCGAAGGCGAAGTTCGAGCGGACTAAGCCCCACGTCAACATCGGCACCATCGGTCACATCGACCACGGTAAGACGACCCTTACGGCCGCCATTACCAAGGTGCTGCACGACGCGTACCCGGACCTGAACGAGGCCTCGGCCTTCGACCAGATCGACAAGGCTCCCGAGGAGCGCCAGCGCGGTATCACCATCTCCATCGCGCACGTCGAGTACCAGACCGAGACGCGTCACTACGCCCACGTCGACTGCCCCGGTCACGCGGACTACATCAAGAACATGATCACGGGTGCGGCGCAGATGGACGGCGCCATCCTCGTGGTCGCCGCCACCGACGGCCCGATGCCGCAGACCAAGGAGCACGTGCTCCTGGCCCGCCAGGTCGGCGTTCCGTACATCGTCGTCGCCCTGAACAAGGCCGACATGGTGGACGACGAGGAGATCCTGGAGCTCGTCGAGCTCGAGGTCCGTGAGCTCCTCTCCGAGTACGAGTTCCCGGGCGACGACGTTCCCGTCGTCAAGGTCTCGGCGCTCAAGGCGCTCGAGGGCGACAAGGAGTGGGGCCAGTCGGTCCTGGACCTGATGGCCGCCGTCGACGAGGCGATCCCGCAGCCCGAGCGTGACGTCGACAAGCCGTTCCTGATGCCGATCGAGGACGTCTTCACGATCACCGGTCGTGGCACCGTCGTCACCGGTCGTATCGAGCGCGGTGTCCTCAAGGTCAACGAGACCGTCGACATCATCGGCATCAAGACCGAGAAGACCACCACCACGGTCACCGGCATCGAGATGTTCCGCAAGCTGCTCGACGAGGGCCAGGCCGGTGAGAACGTCGGTCTGCTCCTCCGTGGCATCAAGCGCGAGGACGTCGAGCGCGGCCAGGTCATCATCAAGCCGGGCTCGGTCACCCCGCACACCGAGTTCGAGGCGCAGGCCTACATCCTGTCCAAGGACGAGGGTGGCCGCCACACGCCGTTCTTCAACAACTACCGTCCGCAGTTCTACTTCCGTACGACGGACGTGACCGGCGTCGTGACCCTCCCCGAGGGCACCGAGATGGTCATGCCGGGCGACAACACTGAGATGACGGTTTCGCTCATCCAGCCCGTCGCCATGGAAGAGGGCCTGAAGTTCGCCATCCGCGAGGGTGGCCGCACGGTGGGCGCCGGCCAGGTCACCAAGATCAACGCCTGATCTTGACCCGGTAGGTCTCTGGAAGGGGCCCGTACGACTCCGGTCGTACGGGCCCTTTCGCATGCCCGGCTTGCCGATCGTGGCGAAAGGAGCCAGGGGGAGCTCCTGACGGCGCTCGGCCAGCAGTGGATGAGCTGGGCCACGATCAGGAGGGCGGTCCCGCTGACAAGGGGGTCCCAGGGCGGGGTGTCGGCGACCGGTGAGATGCCGGGGAGCAGTACGGCGGCGAGGGCGGCGCCGACGTAGGTGCCCATAGGCGTCTTCGTTTGTACATGGGCGAGATCATCGGGATGGACGGCACACCTGGCAAGAGTCGCCGACGACTGTCAAATGAAGTCTGAGGGAACTTTCCGAAGCGGTTCGGCGAGGTTTGCGGCAACTCCACGACATCCGTGGGAGGAATGTTCTTGTCTGGTCACTGTGGGGTGGTTGTGAGGGTCGTAGCCTGAGGCGTCCGATGGCCACCCCGGCCCGGGATCCCCTCGCGAGGACGGACGGACACGCAGGTGTCGATGCAGGACGCGGAACAGCGCAGAACGTCGATACCGCGGCGGCTCGTCGGCGGCCTGCAACAGCCGCTGCCTCCCCTCGCCGTGCCGTCCCCGCCGCGTCAGCCCGCCCGGCACGGCGCCGTACGCGACCGTGCCGGCCGCCGTCTGTACGCCATCGACGGCATCCGGCTGCTCGCCGCCCTGATGGTCGCGATGCACCACTACGCCGGCACCGACCGCGTCGACCAGCCGGGCAACCGCATCTGGGACCGGCCGGTCTCCGACATCATGCCGACGGTCTTCCGGTTCGCCTCCTACGGCTGGATCGGCGTCGAGATCTTCTTCGTGATCAGCGGTTTCGTGATCTGCATGTCCTGCTGGGGCCGCACTCCGAGGCAGTTCTTCGTGTCGCGGGTGATCCGGCTGTACCCCGCCTACTGGTTCGCCGTCGCCTTCACCACCACCGCCCTGCTGCTGCTGCCCGGCGTCTGGGACCGCCTGCGGATGCGGGACGTACTCCTCAACATCACGATGCTCCAGTCCGGTTCGGGCGTCATGAACGTCGACGGCGTCTACTGGACCCTCTGGTCGGAACTGCGCTTCTACCTCCTCTTCCTGGTCGTCGTGTGGACCGGCCTGACCTACCGCAAGGTCGTCGTCTTCTGCTGTGTGTGGGGCGCCGCGGCCATGCTCGCCCCGATCTCCGAGCTCCCCCTCCTTGACCTGGTGGCCAACCCGGAGGGCGCCTGGTACTTCATCGCGGGCCTCTCCCTGTACCTGATGCACCGCTTCGGCCAGGACCTGCTGCTGTGGGGCATCCTCGCCATGGCCTGGCTGATGGGCCAGCGCGAACTGGGCATCCGGATCGACGAGGTCGAGCACGTCTCGGGGTGGCGGGGGAGCGTGGCGATCTTCACCGTGTTCCTGCTCGCCATGGTCGCCATCGCCCTCGGAGCCACGGACCGCATCCGCTGGAAGTGGCTGGTGACGGCGGGCGCGCTGACCTATCCGCTGTACCTGACGCACTACGCGGCCGGTACGGCGGTCATCAACCGCCTGCGCGACACCATGGACGCCCGTCTCCTGGTCGTCTCCGTCATCGCCGGGTTCCTGCTGCTGAGCTGGCTGGTGCACCGGTTCGTTGAGCGCCCGGTGGCACGGCTGCTGAAGCGGGGCCTCGACACGTCGTTCGCGCGGCTGCGGAACGCGAGCGGCTGACAACCGTACGGCGACCGTGCCATCTAGGTACGAACGCTCATGCGAACGCGTGCGCCCGCGCGCTGTGATGGACCCATGCCGGACCTCACACTCGACGACGACCGCGCGACCGGTGCCTGGGTCGCCCCGCTGGTCTCGACGCTCCTGACCCTGCCCGCGTGCCTGCTCGTCTATCTCGTCGGCGGCCTCTCCACGATGGCCTGTGACTCCTGCGCGGGCGCCGAGGCCGACCGCTTCGAGTCGAGCTTCGGCGTCGCCTTCCCGGTGCTGCTCGGCGGCCTGGGCATCGCCCTGTTCCTGCTGGCGGCCAGCTGGGCCCTGCCGTGGGAGCGCCGCAACACGGCCCGGCGGGTGGGGTTCGCGCTCGCGGCGCCGGTGATGGTGCCGTGCGTGTACGTCGTCTTCGCGGCCCTGGTCGACTGGCCGTAGGGCAGGCACACGTCGTGATCAGGTCGGGGGATGGTCTGCACGCTCCGGTGCGTCCGGACAACAGCGGGGCCGCCGACCGGGAAACCGATGGCACTCCACCGCGACGCCGTGGCGGTTCGGAGGGGACCTGTGTTTGACCTGCGTCACTCCCGGGGTATTGTCTCCGGCTCGATTGGCCAGGCCCCTGCCCCGTATGGCAGACTAGCGGGGTTGCTCGGTCGAGTGTTGATGCTGCGCGCCTCCCGCCGGGAGGACCGGAAGCGAGTCCCACAGTACTCGTCGCCCTAACTGCCTTACGGCAGCGCTGGGGCGGACGTACGGGAATCTTTCGGGAAGCGGAGTGCGGCACTGGCCAGGCGCCCGGTGGACCTCTTTCCCAGACAAGGGATGTTCGAACAAGGGACATCTATGTCGGTGAGAGTGCGACACACCCGACCGCGTGGGTCGGAGAAGTCGAAGGAACGCCGGGTTCCAGAGCGGTAAATAGACAGGACTACGGAGTAGCCATGGCGGGACAGAAGATCCGCATCCGGCTCAAGGCCTACGACCACGAGGTCATCGACTCCTCGGCGAAGAAGATCGTCGAGACGGTGACCCGCACTGGTGCGTCGGTCGCGGGCCCGGTGCCGCTGCCCACTGAGAAGAACGTGTACTGCGTCATCAAGTCGCCGCACAAGTACAAGGACTCGCGCGAGCACTTCGAGATGCGCACGCACAAGCGCCTGATCGACATCCTCGACCCGACCCCCAAGACCGTTGACTCTCTGATGCGACTCGACCTCCCGGCCGGTGTCGACATCGAGATCAAGCTCTGAAGGCCGGTGATCTGAGAATGGCTAAGCAGATCAAGGGCATCCTGGGCGAGAAGCTCGGCATGACGCAGGTGTGGGACGAGAACAACCGTGTTGTTCCGGTCACCGTCGTCAAGGCCGGCCCCAACGTCGTCACCCAGGTCCGTACGAACGATGTCGACGGCTACGAGTCGGTCCAGATCGCCTTCGGCGAGATCGACCCGCGCAAGGTGAACAAGCCCCTCAAGGGTCACTTCGCCAAGGCCGACGTCACGCCCCGCCGCCACCTCGTCGAGATCCGCACCGCGGACGCCTCCGAGTACACGCTGGGCCAGGAGATCTCCGCCGAGGTCTTCGAGGCCGGCGTCAAGGTGGACGTGACCGGCAAGAGCAAGGGCAAGGGCTTCGCCGGTGTCATGAAGCGTCACAACTTCAAGGGCCTCGGCGCCGGACACGGCACCCAGCGCAAGCACCGCTCTCCCGGCTCCATCGGTGGCTGCGCCACCCCGGGCCGTGTGTTCAAGGGCCTCCGCATGGCGGGTCGCATGGGCAACGAGCGGGTCACCACCCAGAACCTGACCGTTCACGCCGTTGACGCGGAGAAGGGCCTGCTCCTCATCAAGGGCGCGGTTCCTGGTCCGAACGGCGGCCTCGTCCTGGTCCGCACCGCGGCCAAGGGGGCCTGAGGACTATGAGCACCATTGACATTCTGTCGCCCTCCGGCGACACCGCCGGGACCGTAGAGCTCCCGGCCGAGATCTTCGACGTCGAGAAGATCAGCATCCCGCTGCTTCACCAGGTCGTCGTCGCGCAGCTGGCCGCCGCCCGTCAGGGCACGCACAAGGTCAAGCGTCGTGGCGAGGTCCGTGGTGGCGGTAAGAAGCCGTACCGCCAGAAGGGCACCGGCCGCGCCCGTCAGGGTTCGACCCGTGCGCCGCAGTTCGCCGGCGGTGGCGTCGTCCACGGCCCCACGCCGCGTGACTACTCGCAGCGGACCCCGAAGAAGATGAAGGCCGCGGCCCTGCGCCACGCCCTCACCGACCGGGCCCGCAACAACCGCATCCACGTCGTCTCCGGCGTCATCGAGGGCGAGTCGCCTTCGACGAAGGCCGCGAGGACGCTCTTCGGCAAGATCAGCGAGCGCAAGAACCTGCTGCTCGTCATCGACCGTGCCGACGAGGCCGCGTGGCTGTCCGCCCGCAACCTGCCCCAGGTCCACATCCTGGAGCCGGGCCAGCTGAACACGTACGACGTTCTCGTCTCGGACGACGTGGTCTTCACCCAGGCCGCTTTCGAGTCCTTCGTGTCTGGCCCCAAGGCCGCTGACACCGAAGGGAGCGAAGCCTGATGGCTACGCGTCACCCGAGCATTGCCTCCAAGGCTGCCAAGGCCGCCAAGGCCGCGCGCGTCGCCAAGGCGCGTCGCCACGCCGCCGAGGGCAAGAACACCGTCGTCACCGCGCCCAGCAAGGCGTTCACGGATCACCGTGACGTCCTGCTGAAGCCGGTCGTGTCCGAGAAGAGCTACGCGCTTCTCGACGAGGGCAAGTACACGTTCATCGTCGCCCCCAACGCCAACAAGACCCAGATCAAGCAGGCCGTCCAGGCGGTCTTCTCGGTCAAGGTCACCGGCGTGAACACGCTCAACCGCCAGGGCAAGCGCAAGCGCACGAAGACCGGTTTCGGTCAGCGTGCGGGCAGCAAGCGCGCGATCGTGACCCTGGCCGAGGGCGACCGTATCGACATCTTCGGCGGTCCGTCCGCGTAAGCGGGTCGGATCGTCCGATATCGGACGAGGACTGAGAAATGGGAATCCGCAAGTACAAGCCGACTACGCCGGGCCGTCGTGGCTCCAGCGTCGCCGACTTCGTCGAGGTCACGCGGTCCACGCCGGAGAAGTCGCTGGTCCGCCCGCTGCACAGCAAGGGCGGCCGTAACAACGCCGGTCGTGTGACCGTTCGCCACCAGGGTGGCGGACACAAGCGCGCCTACCGAGTCATCGACTTCCGTCGCCATGACAAGGACGGCGTGCCGGCGAAGGTCGCGCACATCGAGTACGACCCCAACCGCACCGCGCGCATCGCGCTGCTGCACTACGCGGACGGCGAGAAGCGCTACATCCTCGCCCCGCGCAACCTGCAGCAGGGTGACCGCGTCGAGAACGGTCCCGGGGCCGACATCAAGCCGGGCAACAACCTGGCGCTCCGCAACATCCCGGTCGGTACCACGATCCACGCGATCGAGATCCGTCCCGGTGGCGGCGCCAAGTTCGCCCGCTCCGCCGGTGCTTCGGTGCAGCTGCTGGCGAAGGAGGGCACCATGGCCCACCTTCGTATGCCCTCCGGTGAGATCCGCCTGGTCGACCAGCGCTGCCGCGCCACGGTCGGCGAGGTCGGCAACGCCGAGCAGAGCAACATCAACTGGGGCAAGGCCGGCCGCAAGCGCTGGCTGGGCGTCCGCCCGACCGTTCGCGGTGTGGCGATGAACCCGGTTGACCACCCGCACGGTGGTGGTGAGGGCAAGACCTCCGGTGGTCGCCACCCGGTCAGCCCCTGGGGTCAGAAGGAGGGTCGTACTCGTTCGCCGAAGAAGGCTTCGAACAAGTACATCGTCCGCCGCCGCAAGACGAACAAGAAGCGCTAGGAGCGGGTTTAGATGCCGCGCAGTCTCAAGAAGGGGCCCTTCGTCGACGACCACCTGATCAAGAAGGTGGACGCCCAGAACGAAGCAGGCACCAAGAACGTCATCAAGACCTGGTCCCGTCGCTCCATGATCGTGCCGGCCATGCTCGGCCACACGCTCGCGGTGCACAACGGCAAGACCCACATCCCGGTGTTCGTCACCGAGTCGATGGTCGGCCACAAGCTCGGCGAGTTCTCGCCGACGCGCACCTTCCGGGGTCACGTCAAGGACGACCGGAAGTCGAAGCGCCGCTAAACGCGGATCGCATTCAGACACGTAAGTAACTGAGAGGGACAACCATGGAAGCCAGGGCCCAGGCGCGGTACATCCGCGTTACGCCCATGAAGGCCCGCCGCGTGGTGGACCTTATCCGTGGCATGGACGCCACGGAGGCTCAGGCTGTTCTGCGATTCGCTCCGCAGGCAGCCTCAGTGCCCGTCGGCAAGGTGCTCGACAGCGCCATCGCCAACGCCGCGCACAACTACGACCACACCGACGCCGGCAGCCTCGTCATCTCCGAGGCGTATGTCGACGAGGGCCCGACCCTGAAGCGGTTCCGTCCGCGCGCCCAGGGCCGTGCCTACCGGATCCGCAAGCGGACCAGCCACATCACCGTGGTTGTCAGCAGCAAGGAAGGAACCCGGTAATGGGCCAGAAGGTTAACCCGCATGGGTTCCGGCTCGGTGTCACCACGGACTTCAAGTCCCGGTGGTACGCCGACAAGCTGTACAAGGACTACGTCAAGGAAGACGTCGCCATCCGTCGGATGATGACGTCCGGCATGGAGCGCGCCGGTATCTCGAAGGTGGAGATCGAGCGCACCCGTGACCGTGTGCGTGTGGACATCCACACCGCTCGTCCGGGCATCGTCATCGGCCGCCGTGGCGCCGAGGCCGACCGCATCCGCGGTGACCTGGAGAAGCTGACCGGCAAGCAGGTCCAGCTGAACATCCTTGAGGTCAAGAACCCGGAGACGGACGCTCAGCTGGTGGCCCAGGCCGTCGCCGAGCAGCTCTCCTCCCGCGTCTCCTTCCGTCGCGCCATGCGTAAGAGCATGCAGTCGGCGATGAAGGCCGGCGCCAAGGGCATCAAGATCCAGTGCGGTGGCCGCCTCGGCGGCGCCGAGATGTCCCGCTCGGAGTTCTACCGCGAGGGCCGCGTGCCCCTGCACACGCTCCGCGCGAACGTGGACTACGGCTTCTTCGAGGCCAAGACGACCTTCGGCCGCATCGGTGTGAAGGTCTGGATCTACAAGGGCGATGTCAAGAACATCGCCGAGGTCCGCGCCGAGAACGCTGCCGCCCGTGCGGGTAACCGCCCGGCTCGCGGTGGCGGCGGCTCCGACCGCCCGGCCCGTGGTGGCCGTGGTGGCGAGCGGCGCGGTCGCAAGCCGCAGCAGGCTGCCGGCGCCGAGGCCCCCAAGGCCGAGGCTCCCGCGTCCGCTCCGGCTGAGAGCACCGGAACGGAGGCCTGACCGACATGCTGATCCCCCGTAGGGTCAAGCACCGCAAGCAGCACCACCCGAAGCGTCGCGGTGAGGCCAAGGGCGGTACGACGGTCGCGTTCGGCGAGTACGGCATCCAGGCCCTCACGCCGGCGTACGTGACCAACCGCCAGATCGAGGCGGCCCGTATCGCGATGACCCGCCACATCAAGCGTGGCGGCAAGGTCTGGATCAACATCTACCCGGACCGCCCGCTCACGAAGAAGCCTGCCGAGACCCGCATGGGTTCCGGTAAGGGTTCGCCGGAGTGGTGGATCGCGAACGTGCACCCGGGCCGGGTCATGTTCGAGCTGTCCTACCCCAACGAGAAGATCGCCCGTGAGGCCCTCACTCGCGCAGCCCACAAGCTGCCGATGAAGTGCCGGATCGTCAAGCGCGAGGCAGGTGAAGCGTGATGTCGGCCGGTACCAAGGCGTCCGAGCTGCGCGAGCTGGGTGACGAGGAGCTGCTGAACAAGCTCCGCGAAGCCAAGGAAGAGCTGTTCAACCTCCGCTTCCAGGCGGCGACGGGTCAGCTCGAGAACCACGGTCGGCTCAAGGCCGTCCGTAAGGACATCGCGCGGATCTACACCCTGATGCGTGAGCGCGAGCTGGGCATCGAGACGGTGGAGAGCGCCTGATGAGTGAGAGCAACGTGACTGAGCAGACTGCAGAGGCCCGCGGCTTCCGCAAGACCCGTGAGGGTCTCGTCGTCAGCGACAAGATGGACAAGACCGTCGTCGTCGCCGTCGAGGACCGCGTCAAGCACGCGCTGTACGGCAAGGTCATCCGCCGTACCAACAAGCTCAAGGCGCACGACGAGCAGAACGCCGCCGGCGTCGGCGACCGTGTCCTCCTCGCGGAGACCCGGCCGCTGTCCGCCACGAAGCGGTGGCGCATCGTCGAGATCCTCGAGAAGGCCAAGTAATTTCCTGCGAGGCACCCCTCGCAGGACAGTTCCGCCAGGCTCCGACACGGGGTTGTCGTGACAACCCCGTGTCGGGGAACCGGCAGACAAACAGGAGATAGACGTGATCCAGCAGGAGTCGCGACTGCGTGTCGCCGACAACACTGGTGCGAAGGAGATCCTTTGCATCCGTGTGCTCGGTGGCTCCGGTCGCCGCTACGCGGGCATCGGTGACGTCATCGTCGCCACCGTCAAGGACGCGATCCCCGGTGGCAACGTGAAGAAGGGTGACGTCGTCAAGGCGGTCATCGTTCGCACCGTCAAGGAGCGCCGTCGTCCGGACGGCTCGTACATCCGCTTCGACGAGAACGCCGCCGTCATTCTGAAGAACGACGGCGACCCTCGCGGCACCCGTATCTTCGGCCCCGTCGGCCGTGAGCTGCGCGAGAAGAAGTTCATGAAGATCATCTCGCTCGCGCCGGAGGTGCTGTAAGCATGAAGATCAAGAAGGGCGACCTGGTCCAGGTCATCACCGGTAAGGACAAGGGCAAGCAGGGCAAGGTCATCGCGGCCTTCCCCCGCGAGGACCGTGTCCTGGTCGAGGGTGTCAACCGGGTCAAGAAGCACACCAAGGCCGGCCCGACCGCTCGCGGTTCGCAGGCCGGTGGCATCGTCACGACCGAGGCGCCGATCCACGTCTCCAACGTCCAGCTGGTCGTTGAGAAGGACGGCAACAAGGTCGTCACGCGTGTCGGTTACCGCTTCGACGACGAGGGCAACAAGATCCGCGTTGCCAAGCGGACGGGTGAGGACATCTGATGGCTACCACCACGACTCCGCGTCTCAAGACGAAGTACCGCGAGGAGATCGCGGGCAAGCTGCGTGACGAGTTCAAGTACGAGAACGTCATGCAGATCCCCGGCCTCGTCAAGATCGTGGTCAACATGGGTGTGGGCGACGCCGCCCGCGACTCCAAGCTGATCGAGGGCGCCATCCGCGACCTCACCACGATCACCGGTCAGAAGCCGGCCGTCACCAAGGCCCGTAAGTCCATCGCGCAGTTCAAGCTGCGTGAGGGCCAGCCGATCGGTGCTCACGTCACGCTTCGTGGCGACCGCATGTGGGAGTTCCTGGACCGCACCCTGTCGCTCGCGCTGCCGCGCATCCGCGACTTCCGTGGTCTGTCCCCCAAGCAGTTCGACGGCCGTGGCAACTACACCTTCGGTCTCACCGAGCAGGTCATGTTCCACGAGATCGACCAGGACAAGATCGACCGTACCCGGGGCATGGACATCACCGTGGTGACCACGGCGACCAACGACGCTGAGGGCCGCGCGCTCCTTCGTCACCTCGGCTTCCCCTTCAAGGAGGCGTGAGCGAGATGGCGAAGAAGGCTCTGATTGCCAAGGCTGCTCGCAAGCCCAAGTTCGGTGTGCGTGCGTACACCCGCTGCCAGCGCTGCGGCCGTCCGCACTCCGTGTACCGCAAGTTCGGCCTGTGCCGCGTGTGCCTTCGTGAGATGGCTCACCGTGGCGAGCTGCCGGGCGTGACCAAGAGCTCCTGGTAATCCCGCTTTTTAGGGATTCCCGAAGCTCTCGGTAAGCAATGGGCGTGTCAGGCGCCCACCCTTTCATGGCTTAGGCTTGGAGGGTTGGGCGCCTGATGGTCGCCCGTACGACTTACTACGCCGTAGGTCCACCGCACCGCACCCGCCTCGTCTCGGATCGAGGAGAGGGATGGGCACCTGGAAACCCCGGCGAGAGAGGCCGAAGGCCAATTCATGACCATGACTGATCCGATCGCAGACATGCTTACGCGTCTGCGGAACGCGAACTCGGCATACCACGACTCCGTGACGATGCCGGCGTCCAAGATCAAGTCTCACATCGCGGAGATCCTCCAGCAGGAGGGCTTCATCACGGGCTGGAAGGTCGAGGACGCCGAGGTCGGCAAGAACCTCGTTCTCGAGCTGAAGTTCGGCCCGAACCGTGAGCGCTCCATCGCGGGCATCAAGCGGATCTCCAAGCCCGGTCTCCGGGTTTACGCGAAGTCCACCTCCCTGCCGAAGGTGCTGGGCGGCCTCGGCGTGGCGATCATCTCCACGTCGCACGGGCTCCTCACCGACAAGCAGGCCGGCAAGAAGGGCGTAGGCGGAGAAGTCCTCGCCTACGTCTGGTAGCGGAAAGGAATCGGAGGAAACAGCTATGTCGCGTATTGGCAAGCTCCCCATCACGGTTCCCGCCGGCGTGGACGTCACCATCGACGGCCGTACGGTCTCGGTCAAGGGCCCCAAGGGTTCCCTGAGCCACACCGTCGCTGCGCCGATCGACATCGCCAAGGGTGAGGACGGCGTTCTCAACGTCACCCGCCCCAACGACGAGCGTCAGAACAAGGCCCTGCACGGCCTGTCCCGCACGCTGGTGGCGAACATGATCACCGGCGTGACCCAGGGTTACGTGAAGAAGCTCGAGATCAGCGGTGTCGGTTACCGCGTGCAGGCCAAGGGTTCGAACCTCGAGTTCGCTCTCGGCTACAGCCACCCGATCACCGTCGAGGCCCCCGAGGGCATCACCTTCAAGGTGGAGGCCCCCACCCGGTTCTCGGTCGAGGGCATCGACAAGCAGAAGGTCGGCGAGGTTGCGGCCAACATCCGCAAGCTGCGCAAGCCTGACCCGTACAAGGCCAAGGGCGTCAAGTACGAGGGCGAAGTCATCCGCCGCAAGGTCGGAAAGGCGGGTAAGTAAGCCATGGCATACGGACAGAAGATCCTGAAGGGCGACGCCTACAAGCGCGCCGCGATCAAGCGCCGTCACATCCGGATCCGGAAGAACATCTCCGGTACGGCGGAGCGTCCCCGTCTGGTCGTTACCCGCTCCAACCGCCACATCGTGGCCCAGGTGATCGACGACATCAAGGGTCACACCCTGGCGTCGGCGTCCACCCTGGACACCACGGTCCGCGGTGGCGAGGGCGACAAGTCCGCGCAGGCCAAGCAGGTCGGCGCCCTGGTCGCCGAGCGCGCCAAGGCCGCCGGTGTCGAGGCTGTCGTATTCGACCGTGGTGGCAACCAGTACGCCGGGCGCATCGCCGCCCTGGCGGACGCCGCCCGCGAAGCCGGGCTCAAGTTCTGAGCCGCTCGTAGCTAGCGGAAAGAGAGAGGTAATCCCAATGGCTGGACCCCAGCGCCGCGGTGGCGGTGCCGGTGGCGGCGAGCGGCGGGACCGTAAGGGTCGTGACGGTGGCGCAGCCGCCGCCGAGAAGACCGCTTACGTTGAGCGTGTCGTCGCGATCAACCGTGTCGCCAAGGTTGTGAAGGGTGGTCGTCGCTTCAGCTTCACCGCGCTGGTCGTGGTGGGCGACGGTGACGGCACCGTGGGTGTCGGTTACGGCAAGGCCAAGGAGGTGCCGGCCGCCATCGCCAAGGGTGTTGAGGAGGCCAAGAAGCACTTCTTCAAGGTCCCCCGTATCCAGGGCACCATCCCGCACCCGATCACGGGTGAGAAGGCGGCGGGCGTCGTCCTGCTCAAGCCGGCGTCCCCCGGTACCGGCGTTATCGCCGGCGGCCCGGTGCGTGCCGTGCTCGAGTGCGCCGGCGTTCACGACATCCTGTCGAAGTCGCTCGGCTCGTCGAACGCGATCAACATCGTGCACGCGACCGTGGAGGCCCTGAAGGGTCTGCAGCGTCCCGAGGAGATCGCGGCTCGCCGTGGTCTGCCCCTTGAGGACGTCGCTCCCGCGGCTCTGCTGCGTGCGCGTGCCGGGGCTGGTGCTGCGTAATGGCACAGCTCAAGATCACGCAGACGAAGTCGTACATCGGCAGCAAGCAGAACCACCGTGACACCCTGCGTTCCCTTGGTCTCAAGGGCATCAACACGCAGGTCGTCAAGGAGGACCGCCCCGAGTTCCGCGGCATGGTGCACACCGTCCGCCACCTCGTGACGGTCGAGGAGGTCGACTGATCATGGCGGAGAACAACCCGCTCAAGATCCACAACCTCCGTCCCGCCCCGGGCGCCAAGACCGCCAAGACCCGTGTGGGTCGTGGTGAGGCGTCGAAGGGTAAGACGGCCGGTCGTGGTACCAAGGGTACGAAGGCCCGTTACCAGGTTCCGGAGCGCTTCGAGGGTGGCCAGATGCCCCTCCACATGCGTCTTCCGAAGCTGAAGGGCTTCAAGAACCCGTTCAAGACCGAGTTCCAGGTCGTGAACCTCGACAAGCTGGCCGCGCTCTACCCCGAGGGTGGCGAGGTCACGGTCGAGGGTCTGGTGGCCAAGGGTGCCGTTCGCAAGAACAGCCTCGTCAAGGTCCTCGGCCAGGGTGAGATCTCCGTGGCGCTGCAGGTGACGGTCGACGCCGTCTCCGGCTCCGCCAAGGAGAAGATCACCGCCGCCGGCGGCACGGTCACCGAGCTCGTCTGAGCACGATGACGTAAAGCAGTACCCACCGGGGATACCTCACAACGGGGTATCCCCGGTTGGTCGTTCCACGGGGGGCGGTGTCGCCGGTAAGGTGGCCTGCACTGCTTTCTCTCATATTCGTCGAACCTCAAGACCGTCACCCTTGACGCAGTAGCGCGGGGGTCGCAGGAGGCACCGTGCTCACCGCGTTCGCCCGGGCGTTCAGGACGCCCGACCTGCGCAAGAAGCTGCTCTTCACGCTCGCCATCATCGTGGTGTACCGCGTGGGTACCCACATTCCGATCCCTGGCGTCGACTACAAGTCCGTCCAGGAGTGTGTGAACCAGGCGTCCGGCAACCAGGGACTCTTCGGTCTGGTCAACATGTTCAGCGGTGGCGCGCTGCTGCAGATCACCATCTTCGCGCTCGGCATCATGCCGTACATCACGGCGAGCATCATTCTCCAGCTGCTCACCGTGGTCATCCCGCGTCTCGAAGCCCTCAAGAAGGAGGGACAGGCCGGTACGGCGAAGATCACGCAGTACACCCGTTACCTCACGGTGGCGCTGGCCATCCTGCAGGGCACCGGCCTGGTGGCCACCGCCCGCAGTGGCGCGCTCTTCTCCGGCTGCACCGTCGCGTCGAGCATCGTCCCGGACCGCGCGATCTTCACCACGATCGTCATGGTCATCACGATGACCGCCGGTACGGCCGTCGTCATGTGGCTCGGTGAGCTCATCACCGACCGCGGCATCGGCAACGGCATGTCGATCCTGATGTTCATCTCGATCGCCGCCACCTTCCCGTCCGCGCTGTGGGCCATCAAGAAGTCGGGCACCCTGGCCGACGGCTGGATCGAGTTCGGCACCGTCATCGCGGTCGGCCTGGTCATGGTCGGTCTGGTGGTCTTCGTCGAGCAGGCCCAGCGCCGCATTCCGGTGCAGTACGCGAAGCGCATGATCGGCCGCCGTTCCTACGGCGGTACGTCGACGTACATCCCGCTGAAGGTCAACCAGGCCGGTGTGATTCCCGTCATCTTCGCGTCGTCGCTGCTCTACATCCCGGCTCTGGTCGCGCAGTTCTCCAGCGGCAACTCCGGCTGGAAGACCTGGATCGAGGCCAACCTCGTCAAGGGCGACCACCCGATTTACATCAGCATGTACTTCTTGCTGATCGTTTTCTTTGCGTTCTTCTACGTGGCGATCTCCTTCAACCCCGAGGAAGTCGCCGACAACATGAAGAAGTATGGTGGCTTCATCCCGGGCATCCGGGCTGGCCGACCGACCGCTGAGTACCTCAGCTACGTACTCAACCGGATCACCTGGCCGGGTTCGCTGTACTTGGGTCTGATCGCTCTTGTGCCAACGATGGCGTTGGTCGGCTTCGGGGCAAGCCAGAACTTCCCGTTCGGCGGGACCAGCATCCTGATCATCGTGGGTGTGGGTCTTGAGACGGTGAAGCAGATCGAGAGCCAGCTCCAGCAGCGCAATTACGAAGGGTTCCTCCGCTGATGCGTATCGTCCTCGTCGGGCCGCCGGGTGCCGGCAAGGGAACGCAGGCCGCGTTCCTGGCCAAGAACCTGTCGATCCCGCACATCTCCACGGGCGACCTGTTCCGCGCCAACATCAGCCGGCAGACGGATCTCGGCAAACTCGCGAAGTCCTACATGGACGCGGGCAACCTGGTTCCGGACGAGGTCACCATCGGCATGGCCAAGGACCGCATGGAGCAGCCCGACGCCGAGAACGGCTTCCTGCTGGACGGCTTCCCGCGGAACGTCTCGCAGGCCGAGTCGCTCGACGAGATGCTGCAGACCGAGGGCATGAAGCTGGACGCGGTGCTGGACCTCGAAGTCCCCGAGGAGGAGGTCGTCAAGCGCATCGCCGGCCGCCGTATCTGCCGCAACGACTCGGCGCACGTCTTCCATGTGTCGTACAAGGCGCCGAAGCAGGACGGCGTCTGTGACATCTGCGGCGGCGAGCTGTACCAGCGCGACGACGACTCCGAGGAGACGGTCCGCAAGCGGCTGGAGGTCTACCACACCCAGACCGAGCCGATCATCGACTACTACAAGGCCCAGGGCCTGGTGGTCACGATCTCGGCGCTCGGCAAGGTGGAGGACGTCACCGCCCGCGCCATGGAGGCGCTCAAGCGCGAGGACCACGCCGCCTAGCGGCTTCTCTCCGATCACGTCAGCCGCGGTTCCCTTCCGAGGGGGCCGCGGCTGCCGTGTGGGTGCACGTATCGTTGAAGGCGCCTTGTCGAAGGCGTCCGTCCCCTGCCAGGTTTCCCCGGTTCCAGAAAGGCCCTCGCCGCATGGTGCAGATCAAGACCCCCGAGCAGATCGCCAAGATGCGCGAGGCGGGGCTGGTCGTCGCCGCCATCCACGCGGCGACCCGCGAGGCCGCGGTGCCGGGGGCCACGACCAGGGATCTCGACCAGGTCGCGCGCAAGGTCCTCGCGGAACACAACGCCAAGCCGAACTTCCTGGGGTACGGCGGTTTCCCGGCGACGATCTGCACCTCCGTGAACGAGGTCGTCGTCCACGGCATCCCGTCCGACGAGGTCGTCCTCAAGGACGGGGACATCATCTCCATCGACTGCGGCGCGATCATCGACGGCTGGCACGGCGACGCGGCCTACACGGCGTTCGTGGGCTCGGGGCACGCTCCGGAGCTGGTCGAGCTCTCCCGGGTGACCGAGGAGTCCATGTGGGCCGGCATCGCGGCGATGAAGCAGGGGCAACGGCTGGTCGATGTCTCGCGGGCCATCGAGACGTACATCCGGCGACAGCCGAAGCCCGGGGGCGGGCGGTACGGGATCATCGAGGACTACGGCGGTCACGGCATCGGCACCGAGATGCACATGGACCCGCACCTGCTGAACTACGTGGACCGGCGTCGGGGGAAGGGGCCGAAGCTGGTCACCGGGTTCTGCCTGGCGATCGAGCCGATGGTGTCCCTGGGCACGCCCAAGACGGAGGTCCTGTCGGACGACTGGACCGTCATCACCACGGACGGTACGTGGTCGTCCCACTGGGAGCACTCGGTGGCGCTGACCGAGGCCGGGCCCCTGGTGCTCACGGCTCCGGACGGTGGTAAGGCGAAGCTGGCGGAGCACGGGGTGGTCGCGGCTCCGGATCCGTTGGCCTAGGACGTGTGCCGTCCGCGGGCGGTCCGTGGCTGGTCGCGCCGCTCCCCGCGCCCCTGCCGGGGCGCTTAAGGATCACTGTGTCGGGGAAGCTATCTCCGATTCGTCTTTCTCAGTGTGCTGACGTAGACTGACTCGTCGACTCTCGTGCGCCCGCATGTCTTCATGCGCTGGCGGGAGTCGATCAAGGTAGTCGATTCGAAGGGCGAAGCGTGGCCAAGAAGCAAGGTGCCATCGAGATCGAGGGCACTGTCGTCGAGTCTCTTCCGAACGCCATGTTCAAGGTCGAGCTCCAGAACGGCCACCAGGTCCTGGCACACATCAGCGGCAAGATGCGTATGCACTACATCCGCATCCTCCCTGACGACCGGGTCGTGGTGGAGTTGTCTCCGTACGACCTGACCCGTGGCCGGATCGTCTACCGGTACAAGTAGATCCCTCTGACTCGGAGAACCTCGATCCCATGAAGGTCAAGCCGAGCGTCAAGAAGATCTGCGACAAGTGCAGGGTGATCCGCCGTCACGGTCGGGTCATGGTCATCTGCGAGAACCCGCGCCACAAGCAGCGCCAGGGCTGACCGCAAACAGGCCTCACCCTCTGCATTCGCAGAAACTTCGCGCGACGCGAGCTGAATATGCAAATACGCGGAACCCGGACACCTGGTGTCCGACACCCTCGGTTCGGAGGCCGAGGACCCAGTTCGTACCTGGTACGGCGGCTGGGAATCGGTTCTGCGTCAGACCTCCGAAGATCACCAGGAGCCATTGAATGGCACGCGTTTCCGGTGTTGACATCCCGCGCGAAAAGCGCGTGGAGGTCGCCCTGACCTACGTGTTCGGTATTGGTCGGACCCTGTCCCAGCTGACGCTGGCCGAGACCGGCATCGACCCGAACACCCGCGTTCGCGACCTCTCCGAGGAGCAGCTCGTCGCGATTCGTGAGTACGTCGACAACAACATCAAGACCGAGGGTGACCTCCGTCGCGAGATCCAGGCCGACATCCGCCGCAAGGTCGAGATCGGCTGCTACCAGGGTCTGCGCCACCGCCGTGGTCTGCCCGTCCGTGGTCAGCGCACCAGCACGAACGCTCGTACCCGCAAGGGCCCGCGTCGCGCCATCGCCGGCAAGAAGAAGCCGGGCAAGAAGTAGTCCGCAGCGGACACGCCGTCCAGCGGTCTTCGCTGTAGGACCGACCACCTCCCCGTAGGAGAAGTAGATGCCCCCCAAGGGTCGTCAGGGCGCTGCCAAGAAGGTGCGCCGCAAGGAAAAGAAGAACGTCGCTCACGGGCACGCCCACATCAAGAGCACGTTCAACAACACGATCGTCTCGATCACGGACCCCTCGGGCAACGTGATCTCCTGGGCCTCCGCCGGCCACGTCGGCTTCAAGGGCTCGCGCAAGTCCACCCCCTTCGCCGCGCAGATGGCCGCCGAGTCGGCCGCCCGCCGCGCGCAGGAGCACGGCATGCGCAAGGTGGACGTGTTCGTCAAGGGCCCGGGTTCGGGTCGTGAGACCGCCATCCGTTCGCTTCAGGCGACCGGTCTTGAGGTCGGCTCCATCCAGGACGTCACGCCCACTCCGCACAACGGCTGCCGCCCGCCCAAGCGTCGTCGCGTCTGACGCACCGGCTCAGGGCGGCTCGGCTTTCGGCTGGGGGCGTGGGGGTTGTCCCCCACAATGTCGCAGCACGGCTGCCGCCCGCCCAAGCGCCGTCGCGTCTGATTTTTGACGCAGGCCGCTTGGTCTGAGGTTTTCGGGCGGTACGACTCTCTTGAGTCGTATCGCCCGTACCCTTGTTACACATCAGGGCGTCAAATAGCGGGCGCCCCTGACAGAAGGATCGCAACATGCTGATCGCTCAGCGTCCCTCGTTGACCGAAGAGGTCGTCGACGAGTTCCGCTCCCGGTTCGTGATCGAGCCGCTGGAGCCGGGCTTCGGTTACACCCTCGGCAACAGCCTCCGTCGTACGCTCCTGTCGTCGATCCCCGGTGCGGCTGTCACCAGCATCCGGATCGACGGTGTCCTGCACGAGTTCACCACCGTGCCGGGCGTCAAGGAGGACGTCACCGACCTGATCCTCAACATCAAGCAGCTGGTCGTCTCCTCGGAGCACGACGAGCCGGTCGTGATGTACCTGCGCAAGCAGGGCCCGGGTCTGGTCACCGCCGCCGACATCGCGCCCCCGGCCGGTGTCGAGGTGCACAACCCCGACCTCGTCCTCGCCACGCTCAACGGCAAGGGCAAGCTGGAGATGGAGCTCACGGTCGAGCGTGGCCGCGGTTACGTCTCCGCCGTGCAGAACAAGCAGGTGGGCCAGGAGATCGGCCGTATCCCGGTCGACTCCATCTACTCGCCGGTTCTCAAGGTCACGTACAAGGTCGAGGCCACGCGTGTCGAGCAGCGCACCGACTTCGACAAGCTGATCGTCGACGTCGAGACCAAGCAGGCCATGCGTCCGCGTGACGCCATGGCGTCGGCCGGTAAGACCCTGGTCGAGCTGTTCGGTCTGGCCCGCGAGCTCAACATCGACGCCGAGGGCATCGACATGGGCCCGTCCCCCACGGACGCCGCCCTCGCCGCTGATCTCGCCCTGCCGATCGAGGAGCTGGAGCTCACCGTTCGGTCGTACAACTGCCTCAAGCGTGAGGGCATCCACTCCGTGGGTGAGCTCGTCGCCCGCTCCGAGGCCGACCTCCTCGACATTCGCAACTTCGGTGCGAAGTCCATCGACGAGGTCAAGGCGAAGCTGGCCGGCATGGGCCTGGCCCTGAAGGACAGCCCGCCCGGATTCGACCCGACCGCCGCCGCCGACGCCTTCGGCGCCGACGACGACGCGGACGCGGGTTTCGTGGAGACCGAGCAGTACTGATCGGTTGTTGCCGGTGAGCATCCGCTCGCCGGGTTCCTGACCCCGGTACCTGATACGGCCGGGGCAGATACCAAGGAGAAAGAAATGCCGAAGCCCACCAAGGGTGCCCGTCTGGGCGGCAGCGCCGCGCACGAGAAGCTGCTCCTCGCGAACCTCGCGAAGTCGCTCTTCGAGCACGGCCGTATCACCACCACCGAGGCGAAGGCGCGCAAGCTGCGTCCGTACGCCGAGCGTCTGGTCACCAAGGCGAAGAAGGGCGACCTTCACAACCGTCGTCAGGTGCTCCAGGTGATCACGGACAAGAGCGTCGTCCACACGCTCTTCACCGAGATCGGCCCGCGCTACGAGAACCGTCCCGGTGGTTACACCCGTATCACCAAGATCGGTAACCGTCGTGGTGACAACGCGCCCATGGCCGTCATCGAGCTGGTCGAGGCGCTGACGGTCGCGCAGCAGGCGACGGGCGAGGCCGAGGCCGCCACCAAGCGTGCGGTCAAGGAGTCCGAGGAGGCCAAGGTCGAGGAGACCAAGGCCGACGAGGTCGTCGAGGACGCGGCTCCGGCTGAAGAGTCCAAGGACGCCTGACGTTTCCGCGTGACGATGAGCCCGCTCCCTTCGGGGGGCGGGCTCATTCGCGTTGTGCGAGTGGCGGAAAGAGAGGGCAACCCCACAGCGGACCCACAGGTCATCCATACGCGTCACCGATCCGGTGCGCCTGATGTCCGAGTTACGGGGGTCCCATGACTACTCTCGCCGCCGTGCGGCGCAGCATCTCCGCGTTCGCGCTGGCCGCCCTGGTTGCCGGCGCGCTCGCCGGTCCCGCCCAGGCCCAGGAGGATCCGCTGCCGGTGTCCGTCACCGGGCCCGACAGCGTGAACCTCTCGCTGCAACCGGAGTCCGGTGAGCCGGGTGAGCCTGGTGAGCCGCAGATCGAGCTCGGGCTCCGGGCGCCCGGTGAGGCCGTACCGGACGACGACGGAGTCATCTATCCGATCCACCAGGGCGAGTACACGGTCACGGTGGACGCGAGCTCCCTGGCCGGTGTCGCCGCCGTGGACTTCTCCCGCCTCGGCGGTTGGCAGGGCTGCTCCGTCGAGGGGCTGGTCGCGACCTGCAGCGACTACGAGATCTACGCCGGGCAGGACTACAACGACCTGGGCGGAATCCGCCTCGACGTGACCGACGAGAGCGCCGCGGGCGACTTCGGGACCATCGAGGTCACGGCCGCGGGCGAGGGGCTGGCCTTCACCGGGCACACGGTGGACGTGCTGGTCGGCGGCCCCGAGCTGCGGATGAAGCAGCTGACCGAGCCTGAGGGCTTCCAGGCCGGCGACACCTTCCAGGCGCCGCTGAGCTTCCGTGACGTCGGTGGCCTGGGCGGCAAGGGCGTCGTGCTGCGGGTCTCCGGCACCCGGGGCCTCTCCCTGCCCAGCAGCTTCGGCAACTGCTGGTACGACCCGCGTGACCCGGACGACCTGCGCGGGTGGTCCACGGCACTGTGCGTCTTCGACAGCGAGTTCGCGGCGGGGGCGGCCTACGGGCTGAGCGCTCCCTTCCCGATCGGGACGGCCGGCTTCGCGCTCTACGACTCGATGTCCTACTCCTTCAGCGCGGTGCCCGCCGACCAGGTGGCGGACCTGCTGGCCGAGGGCGACTACCAGGCGGGTACCGGTCCTGAGCTGGGGCTGGTGCGGCTGCCGGACGCCGATCCGGCGGGCTACACGCAGTACGCGGAGATGGACTTCCCGACGAAGAACACCTTCGACCTCGATCTGACCGGCGAGCGGCTGCGGGCCCGCAAGGGGCAGACGGTGTCGGTGGACGTCGGCTTCGCCAACCACGGCCCCGCCTGGCTGGCCCTGCTCCGCTCCGGCGGCGAGCCGATCTCGTTCTGGGTGGACCTCCCTCCGGGCACGACGGTCACCACGGCTCCCGAGGGCTGCCGGGTCGCCGACTGGGAGGGCGCCGAGGGCGACTACCTCTGCTCCATCGACACACCGATCCTGGAGGACGCCTCCCTGACCTTCACCTTCGGCCTGCGCGTCGACGAGGTCATCAAGAACGCCACCGGCCGGGCGTTCTTCGCGTACGCGATGCCGAACGAGGGCAATCCGGCGAACGACTCCGGCGAGATCGTCCTGAACCCGAGGGGTTGGCACTGATCGACGGCAGTGCGGGCCCGCCCCTCGGGGCGGGCCCGTTCCGCGTTCCTGAGAGGATCGGGGAGTGAGCGACGAAGTACAGCCCGGTTACGTCCGTGTCCGCCTCGACCTCTCCTACGACGGAACTGAGTTCTCCGGATGGGCCAAGCAGGCCGGGGGACGGCGGACCGTGCAGGGCGAGATCGAGGCCGCGCTGCGGACGGTGACGCGGTCGAAGGACGTGACGTACGAGCTGACCGTGGCCGGGCGCACCGATGCCGGGGTGCATGCGCGGGGGCAGGTGGCGCACGTGGATCTGCCCGAGGGGCTGTGGGGGGAGCATCGGGAGAAGCTGCTGAAGCGGCTGGCGGGGCGGTTGCCGAGGGATGTGCGGGTGTGGTCCTTGCAGGAGGCTCCGGCTGGGTTCAATGCGCGGTTCGCCGCTCTGTGGCGGCGGTACATCTACCGGGTGGGGGACCGGCCCGGTGGCGTGGATCCGCTGCTGCGCAACCATGTGCTCTGGCACGACTGGGAGTTGGACGTCGCCGCCATGGACGCCGCCGCCAAGTCCCTAGTCGGGGAGCACGACTTCGCTGCGTACGCGAAGAAGCGTGAGGGAGCGACGACGATCCGCGAGATCCTCGACTTCGGGGTGCGGCGGCGGGCGGACGGGGTCGTGGAGATCGAGGTCCGGGCCGATGCCTTCTGCCACAACCAGGTGCGGTCCATGGTCGGCGCGCTGCTGTTCGTGGGGGACGGGCACCGAGGGGTGGAGTGGCCGCGGAAGGTGCTGGACGCGGGTGTCCGGGACAGTGCCGTCCATGTCGTACGGCCGCACGGGCTGACCTTGGAGGAGGTGGGCTATCCGGCGGACGAGTTGCTGGCGGCACGTAACAAGGTGGCTCGGAACAGGCGGTCGCTGCCGGCGGCCGGGAGCTGAACCGGCTGCCGGCGGAGGACCGGAGAGCGCGGCCCCGCCCTGGGTGTTATCCGAGGGCGGGGCCGTTCAGCCTGGTCGCAGTCGTGCTCACTGCCTGACGGTGAAGTACTGCCAGGCCCCCCAGGTGCTGAGGTTGGTGTTGTCCCTACTGCTGTGGATGTACTCCGCGGCGATGCGGAACTTGCTGTTGACGGACCTGGTGAGAGCCATCTTGTGGCGGCCGGCGCTGGTGGAACTGAGGGCTGAGCAGGGAGTGGTGGTCTGCGTGTGCCAGGCGCCGCTGTAGTACCGCTGCACTCGGAACTTGATGCACTGACCGGCCTTGTTGGGTGTGACGGTGGCGTCGAGTTGCTCCTTGGCGGTGTGGTGGTACACCCGGTAGAGAGTGCTGCCGTAGTGCGTGCTCGTGTAGTAACCGGACAGCTTCTCCGAGATCCGCACGGAGGCGTGCACACTTCGGGCGGCGGTCTTCGGGGCGTACCGGTAGTCGCCGGTGAACACCGCGCTGAACGTGGTGTTGCGGGTGAGCTTGTAGGACCCCGTCAGGTTGCCGTGGGAGTCGACCGTGCCCGACTTCACGAGGACCGACGTGCCGCCGTACGGCTTGGCGTAGATCGCCACCGTACGGCTGTTGTACGTCGTACCGAGGTGAGCGGTGATCTTCGCGGACTGGCCATAGGCGTACGTCGAGTGGTCGGTGGTGATGGTCACGGATGCCGAGGCCCGGGACACCTGAGTGGTGGCGGTGCTGCTGCCCGGCTTGTGTGAGACGTCGCCGCCGTAGGCCACCTTGTAGGTGTTTGCACCGCCGATCTGCGGGGTGTCCGCGAACGTGAACGAACCGTTCGCGGCGACCTTCGCGTCGGCGAGTGCGATGCCGGACGGGTGTGCGAGGTCGGTCTTCGTCACCTTGACGACCCCACTGGTGGTGAAGGGCGAGCCGGAGAGCGTGCCGGACACGGTCAGCTTCTGCGCGCGGGTGGCCGTGGCCGGGGCCGTCACAGTGACCGAGGTGGCCAGCTTGGACACCTGGACGAGGCTCGCGGCGTCGGCCGTCTCGTGTGTGTCGTCCCCCGCGTAGCTTGCGGCGTAGGTGTAAGTGCCCTCTGCCGGCGGGGTGTCGCTGAAGGTGAAGGAGCCGTCCGCCTCCGTCGTCACATCGCGCAGTGCTGTTCCGTTCCGCGTGATGTGCGCGACCTGACCTGCGGGAAGCGCGACGGACGAGGTCAAGGTGCCGTCAACGGTCAACTGCCGACCAGGCACACTCGTGCTCGGGGCGGTGAGATGGAGCGAGGTCGTCGCCTTCGGCTCCGTTACCGGGCGCGCCGCCTCGCTGACGACCGGGCCGCTCACCGTCTGCAGGTCGGCGCTGTCGCCGGTGGCACCGGAGAAGGCCAGGAGCGCGGTGGACGTCAACGTCGGTGTCGCGTCCATCACCTGCGCCCCGTCGATCCAGACGTACAGATGGCCGGCGGCCACCTGGATGTCGACCTGATGCGTGCCTTGGCGCAGGGAGGTGCTGAGTGGGACCACCGACTGGTAGTCGATCACCGACGAGTCGGCCGAACTGCGGCCGACGCCCACGAAGTTCTGTGCCTTGAGCGTGTCGTTCCAGCCGGTGGCGAGCGCGATCACCGTGCCCGGCCGTCCCGCGATGCCGAGGCTGTCACCGGTCCCGCCCAGTGCCGAGGCGGAGTTCTGGGCCGGGTCGAGCAGGGTGAGCGTCATGCCCTTCCCGCCGCTGCCGGGGCCGAACTTCGTGGTGAACGTGGCCCGCAGACCCTCGGTGCGCAGGGGCTCGGTGTACACCGCCGTGCCCGCCTGATTGCTGGTGGCCGGGGTCAGCTGGACCCCGCCGCCGTCAGCCGGCACCGCCGAGCCGTTGGTCTGCCACCGCCCATCGTCGGCCGAGGTGGTGGTGGCGCTGCCGGTACCGGTGCCCTTGACCGGGACGTACATGGCGCCCTGGCTGTTGCCGTTCTCGTCGGTCCCGGTACCAGTGACCTCGTAGAAGGCGCTCAGATCCGCAGCCGAGCGCGGAGTGAACGTCACGCTCTGCACGGCGGTCTGCTCAGGACCGATGATCAGGCCCTCCGACAGCTGCACCGGGCTGTTGAAGTCACCCGTCGGCGCCTTGGCCTTCGTCACCGTCACCGGGATGTTGCCGGTGTTGGTGATGGTGAACGACAGCGACCTGGAGCTGCCGATCGGGACCTGGCCGAAGTCCAGGGAACTCGTGGAGAACTCCAGGTGCCCCTGCCCCGTGATGGCCGTCGCGCTGACCGGCACGCTCAGCGTGTGCGTGTCGCCGCCGCCGCTGCTGCTGACCACGAGCGCGTCGCTGTCGACCTGGTCGCCGGTCGGCGTGTAGGTGACCGAGAGCACGAACGATCCACCGGCCGGTACGACCGTCCCCGCGCTCGGCAACCCCGAGGTGGAGAAGGCGCCGTCGGGCGAGTCGACCGAGTCGATGGTCTCCGGTTCGGTACCCGTGTTGGTGATCTGGAGGTTCAGTGTCGAAGCGCTGCCGGTGGGGACTTCTCCGAAGTCCAGGGCGGCGGGTGCCGCCCCGAGGCCGGGCCTGGTGCCGACGCCGTGGAGGGCGAAGACCAGCTTCTGGCCGTCCGACAGGTTCGCGGTCAGCGTGCCGTTGATGCCGCCGGTGGCGGTGGGGGCGAAGCTGATCGGTACGTCCAGGGTGGCGTCTGCCGCCAGCGCCGTGGGCTGCTCGGGGGTGGGTACGGCGGACGGGTCGACCGAGAACGCGCCGGAGGCCTTGAGCCCGGTGATGCTGACGTCCTGCGTGGCGGTCACCTTCATGTCGGCCGAACCACTGCTGCCCACACCGACCTGGCCGAAGTCCAGCGAGGCCGCGGTCAGAGCCGTCCTGGCCGGGCTGCCGAAGCCGTAGAGCACACCGTCCCGGGTGCCTACGTACACCTTGCCGCGCTCGGCGGTCGGTGTGCCGAACTTCGTCGCGGTGCCGATCGGTGCCGACCACAGCAACTGGAGATGGCCGTTGCCGTCGGGGGTGGGGCTGTAGGCGCGCAGGGTGCCGTCGGCCCCGGAGGCATTGCTCGCGGAGGTCATCCATACCAGGGCACTTGACTCGTCCGTGCCGTCGGACGTGACCAGGGGAGAGCCGCTGGTGTAGCCGAAGGTGTCCTGGCTCTGGCCTGTGAGGGTGAGCGCGGGCGTACCGCCGTTGCGCACGCCGTACTTGAGCGCGCGCAGCGGGCCCTGGTTGCCGACGACGTAGACATAGCCACCGTCGCCGCCCCAGAACGCGGGGTGTCCCCACATGCCCTGGTAGGGGCCGGACACGCTGACCGCGGCGTCGCCGCCCTGGGGGCCCTGGCCCATTCCGCCGAGGTTGTCGCGGTCGAGCAGGAACACCCGCCCGTCCTTGCCCTGCTGGACCAGCAGATGGGGGTGCTCGGCGGTACCGAAGCCGTCCGGCAGCGCCATCGGGGCGCCCGAGGAGATGTCCTGGTCGGTCAGGTCCAGGGTCGCGGCGTCGCTGGGGCTGAAGAAGTCCGCGGTGCTGAGGCTGTTGTCCGCGTCGACCTGGAGGCGTACGACGGACTCGGCGAGGGTGCCCTGAACGGTCTTGCCGGGCCCGGGCGCCGGGCTGATGCCGTTGCCGGTGCTGAAGAAGATCCGGCCGGACCCGTCCGAGACCAGTCCGCCGCCGGACTGCCAGATGCCGGCGCCGCCCGTGCTGGCACCGGTCACCGAGGCCCACATCGAGGTGATGCTGTGTCCGGTGGTGCTCACGCCGACCACATAGCCGCGGTACGGCCACGCGTCACAGTGGCCGCCGAAGCCCGCGTAGACGACGCCGTCCATCAGCAGCAGGCCGGGGCGCTGCTGTTCGTAGTAGGCGTCGAACTCGTTGCCCGGGTCGTTGACGGGGCTTCCGGCGATGGTGACCGGCCACCCGGCGCGCTCGGCTCCGGAGGCCGGGTCCACCGCGTGCATCAGCCACTTCGGGTGGCGGTGCGTGGAGGTGCCGTCGTCGACCTTGGTGGTGAAGTAGAGGGAGTCGGTGGCGGAGTCGTAGACGGGGGTCGCGGTCGCGCCCACGTTGGGCACCAGGTCACCGCAGCCGATCGCCGAGGCCGGCCACGCGGGGCCGTAGTTCTCGCTCCACTCGATCTCACCGGTCGTGCGGTCGAGGCCGTACAGGGTGTTGCTCTCGGTGACCGCGATCACCTGGTCGCCCAGTACCAACGGCTGGGCGTATATCTGCCCGTCCAGTTTGGTGGCGAAGAGTCGGCCGAAGGCGGACGACTGGACGACCGCCGGGGAGAGCCCTGCCTCGTTCTGGTCCCAGTTGGTGCGCAGGTTGTCGACGCCCTGGGTGGTCTGGTCGGCCTGGGCCGAGGATGCCACGAGGCTGATCGTCGTGCCGATCAGTGCCGCAGTGGCCACGGCCGCGATGGAAAGCAGCCACGTGCGCCGCCGATCGCGGTGGCGCCCACCGCGTGCGGGCATGGAAAACCCGGGCAAATCGGGACCCCCCTCTGGCGTCCGCGCCCGGAATGGTCACAGGTGCGGCACAAACGTGAAGACTGAGTGGTTGTTCCTATCACCAGTTGGCCTGATTGCGCACTGCGGGGGCGTGCTTCGCATCGAGATCGTCATCTGTCTCGGCTGTGCGGCGCCACTGCTACCCCTGTGACCCGTGATGAAACCCTCACTTAACAAGAAGGTTGAGACGTAAGGAGAGAAGCCGGTTATGCTTTCGCGGTCCGGCCGAGAGTTCGATTTATGGGGATGGCCGAACATTCGGGTGGGGTAGGCAGGGCCGGTCGGTCCTGGGGGGTTTGGATGACTAGTGCAGTTGGCGCTGCCGCGCGCTCTCGTCGGCGCAGGCGGGTCGTGGAGAACCATGGGCTTTTGCCGCAGCCACCGGACGACGCCGAGAAGTACTCCTACACGCGCCGTCACCTGTGGGTCCTGACGGTGGGCTCACTGATCAGTTTCGCGTGCCTCGCGGTGAGCCAGTTCCTCTTCACCGCGTCCAGCCCGTGGTTCTGGCTGACCATGCCGTTGCTCGCCTTCGTGGTCGCGGACTACCTCATCTCGCTGTACCTGGACGGGCTGAGCAAGGACTTCGACGTCAAGGCGCACAAGCAGCTCGTGCGGGACTGGCGGCCCGGCGGGTACCCAAGTGTGGACGTCTTCCTGCCGGTGTGCGGAGAGCCGCTGGAGGTGCTGCACAACACCTGGGTCAACGTGAACAGGCTCGCGGGCAGCTACCGCGGTGTCGTCAAGGTGTACGTGCTGGACGACGCCGACGACCCGGAGGTCGGCGCCATGGCGCAGGACTTCGGCTTCCACTACGTGGTGCGGCCGAACCGCGGCTGGTTCAAGAAGGCGGGCAACCTCCACCACGCCTTCGGGATCACCGACGGCGACCACATCCTCATCCTGGACGCCGACTTCGCGCCCCGTGCCGACCTGCTCGACGAGCTGCTGCCGTACATGGACGCCGACGAGCAGACGGGCATCGTGCAGTCCCCGCAGTTCTTCCGGATCACCGACCGGCAGAACTGGATCGAGCGCGGTGCCGGAGCGGTCCAGGAGCAGTTCTACCGGTCCGTCCAGACCTCTCGCGAGGACAAGGACGGCTCGATCTGCGTCGGCTCGTGCGCGGTGTACCGGCGGGCGGCTCTCGCCCAGATCGGCGGCATCACGCTCATCGAGCACTCGGAGGACATGTACACCGGCTTCGACCTGCGGGCGCTGGGCTGGAAGCTGCGCTATGTGCCCGTCGCGCTCTCGGTCGGCGTCTGCCCGGACACCGCCGGCGCCTTCCACAACCAGCAGTACCGCTGGTGCATGGGCTCGCTGGAACTGCTCACCGGCAAGCGGTTCTGGGAGCTGGACCTGAAGTTCCAGACCCGGCTGTGCTACGTCTCCGGCTTCCTCTACTACCTCCAGACCGCACTCGCGACCTTCCTCACCCCGATCATCCCGCTCTCGCTGATGATCCTGCGTCCCGACCTGATGCGTGCCGAGGCCGCGATGTGGGTGCTGCCGAGCGTGGCCTACGTGACGCTGGTCCTGCCGTTCTGGCACCGGGCGCCGTACCGGCTGGAGGCCTGGGCGGTGCGTCTGATGTACGGCTGGTCGCATGTCTTCGCCGTGTCGGACATGCTGCGCGGCCGTCCCATGGGCTGGAAGCCGACCGGCTCGCAGGGCGCCAAGAAGAACGGCATGCGGCGCTGGTGGATCGGTATGGCCGGCTGGTCCGGCGGCACCGCGGTGCTCTGGGTGCTCGTCGCCGGCTGGCGGATGCTCACGGAGTACCCGCCGGACTTCGCCCTGATGCTGTCCGCGGGCCTCTTCTACGCGATCGTCGTCGGCCGCGTCCTCGTCCAGCCGCGCACCCGGGAAGTACAGGAAGCGACCGCATGATTGACCCCAGTTCCTCCGCACGGGCGCTTCGGCTTGTGCGGGCGCTCGTCATCGCGTTGCTCGCCGGTGCGCTGCTGGCCGGATGCAGCACGTTCTCCGAGAAGGGCCGGGGCGAGTACGAGCGTGCCCAGGGCGATCAACCCGGCGCGAGCCCCGGTGAGGCCACCGACTCCGCGAAGCCCGAGCCGCCGTACGACGTACGGCCGCTGCTCCAGCCCGCGAAGAAGTACCTGGGCGTGGCCGCCAACGGGGCGCCCGCCAAGCTGACGGCCGTCGAGGACTTCGCGAAGCGGGCCGGCAAGAAGCCCAACCTGATCGAGTTCTACTCGGCCTGGGGCGACCAGTACGAGACGCGCCTGGTGCAGAACAGCTGGGACTACGGCTCGCTGGCGTTCATCGCCTGGGAGCCGTTCGACACGACCCTGAAGGACATCGCCTCCGGCAAGGAGGACGCGTACATTCGCGGCTACGCCCAGTCCGTCAAGGAACTGAACCTGCCGGTGGCGATCAGTTTCGCGCACGAGATGAACGGCTTCTGGTACGACTGGGGCACCAAGAAGGCCTCCGCGGCGCAGTTCGTCGCCGCGTACAAGCACATCCACGACCTCTTCGACGACGAGGGCGCCACGCAGGTCATCTGGACGTGGAGCCCGAACGTCGTCAACCCGATGCCCAAGGTGAAGCTGAAGGCGTACTGGCCGGGCGACGACTACGTCGACTGGGTCGGCGTCATCGGCTACTACGCGGCCACCGGTCCGTCGACGTACGAGACGCTCTACGGGCCCACGATGCGTCAGATCCGGACCTTCACCAAGAAGCCGTTCATCATCGCGGAGACGGCGGCCCAGGCCGGCGAGCGCAAGCCCGCCGACATCGAGGACCTCTTCCAGGGGACCGCGGAGCGCGAGGACGTCATCGGGCTGGTCTGGTTCAACTTCGACAAGGAGACCGACTGGCGCATCAACAGCGGCCCGCTCTCCGAGAAGGCCTTCCGCAAGCAGGCCGGCGGCCGGAGCTTCGGATTCGATGTGAAGAAGCCATGACCGACCGACACCCGCCCGTGTGGGCGGACGACCCCGGACTGCGGCACGATCCGCACGACCGGGCGTACGCAGCCTGGCAGGGGCAGCAGGGGCAGCAGGGGGAGTGGCACGACGAGGGGGCGCAGGACCCCTCGTGGCAGTACGCGCAGCAGTACACCTACCAGGCCCAACCGGGGGCCCAGCAGGGACAGGTGACCGACACCGGTGGCTGGCGCTTCGACGGCCGCATCTCCTCGTACACGGACCAGCAGACGTACGAGACCTTCGCGCCCTACGACCCGTACGCCACGTACACCGCGACCGAGCCGAGGCCGGCACCCGCGCCGGTGGAGCCGGAGCCCGAGCCCGCGAAGCCGGGCTACGTCCTGCCGCCCGTCGCCGAGTCCGCGTGGGACGTGGACACCGGGCGCAGTCGGCGGCTCGGGCGTCTGGTGCTGCTGTGTGTGCTCCTGATCCAGGCCGGACTGTCGCTGCGGCTGCGCGGCACGGCCTTCGAGGACGAGGCGCTGTACGTCCTCGCGGGCCACTACGAGATCGGCAACATCCTGCACGGCACCCCCGTGCCGGGCGATTTCGTGGGGTACTTCTCGGGCTACCCGAAGCTGTATCCGGTGCTCGCCGGAATGGTCGACAGCGTGGCCGGGCTCACCGGGGTGCGGATCGTCAGCCTGCTGTTCATGCTGGGCGCGACGAGCCTGCTCTACTCGCTGACCCGCAGGATGTTCGACGTCCGCGTGGCGATCGGCGCGGCGGCCCTCTTCTCGGTCATCCAGTCGACTGTGTTCCTCGGCAACTTCGCCACCTTCGACGCGGCGGCGATCTTCCTGCTCGCCCTGTCGGCATGGATCGTGGTGCGCACCGGCCGCGCGCCCATCGCGGCGGTCGTGCTCGCGGCGCCCCCGGCGTTCCTCGCCTTCGGCACCAAGTACGCGGCGGGTCTGTACCTGCCGACCCTGGTGGTCCTGGCGGTGGTGACCGCCTACCGGCACCGAGGGCTGCGCGCGCTGGCCCGCGGAGTGCTCTTCGGCGCGACACTGGTCGCGCTGCTGGGGGTCGCGTACCTCTTCGCCGGGTCGCTCGGCGGCATCAGTCAGACCACCACCAACCGGGCCAAGGGCGCCGACACCGCCGCGATGCTCCTGCAGCACAGCGCCGAGTGGGGCGGGCTGATGTTCCTCGCCGCCGTCGGCGGGTCCATCGCCTACGCCGTGCGCCCACACATGGGCGAGATGCCCTGGCTCGAACAGGTGGGACCGGGCCGGCTCCGCCGCGTCTCGCTCGGCGTCGTGCTGACCGGCACCGCGCTGCTCGCCCCGGTCTATCAGGTCCACCTGCAGACCGAGGTCTCGCTCTTCAAGCACGTGGGCTTCGGTCTGCTCTTCGCCGCACCGATGGCGGGCCTGGGCATGTCACGCCTTGTCGGCCCGCACTTCCGGCACCCGCAGCTCGGGATCATGCTGTACGTCCTGACGCTGGTGTTCGGCATGGTGCAGTCGCAGCAGAACTACAGCTTCCCGGATTCCCGGGAGATGACGGCGATCCTGCGCCCCATGGTCGACCGCAAGGGCGCCTATCTCGCCGAGGAGCACGAGGTCCCGGCCTACTACCTCCGGGACGTCACCGGTTACGACCAGTGGCAGGGCACGTTCGGCATGGACTACGCGGACAAGAAGGGCAAGCGCCACTCCGGGCCCGACGCCTACGGCGCCGCAGTCCGGGACGCGAAGTTCGACGTCATCGTGCTCCGCGGGACGGTCACTCCTGACGTGGACACGGCCGTGACAGACGCGCTGCGCGGCAACCCCCACTACCGCCTGGCCGCCGTCACCCGCTTCACCACCAGCAAGGGCGACGGCGCGTACCGGATTTGGGTGAAGAGATGAGTTTCGACGCCTTCGCCCGGCCCGGCGGCGGGCATCCAGAGGGTTCCGGCGGCCGCGATCCCTATCCGGGCCAGGACGCTTACGCCGGCCAGGACGCCTACGCCGCCACCGGGCAGGGTGTCCACGCCGGTACCAGCGCGTACGCGGAGCCTGGCAGGTATGCGGAAGCCGGTTCCTACGCGCAGTCCGCGCCGTACGTGGAGACCGAGGGGTACGCCGGTCCGGGCGACCAGCCGGGGCAGCCGACGGCCGCCGTGCCCGGGACTCCGGACGACGTGACCGATGCGCCGTTCACCGCGGTCGATCCCGCCGAAGTCGAGAAGGGCGGCCGCCTCGCCGCCGCCGTGACGTTCCTGCTTCCCACGGCGCTGGCCTTCGCCCTGATCCTGCGCGGCATCGGAGACCGTGAACTGTGGCGGGACGAACACGCCACCTGGTGGGCCGCCACGCTGTCGTTCCACGACCTCAGCCTGCTGATCCGCAGCGTCGACGTGGTGTTCACGCCGTACTACGTGTTCATGCACGGCTGGATCGCGGTGGCCGGTGACTCGGTGACCGCGATGCGCGTCCCGGGCGCCGTGGCCATGGCGGCCTCGGCCGGTCTGCTCGCCCTGCTCGGGCGGCGGCTGTTCACCACACAGGTGGGAGTCCTCGCCGGGCTCGCCCTCGCCGTCACACCGCTGACCACCCGGTACGGGCAGGAGATCCGGCCGTACCCCTTCGCGGTCGCCGCGGTGCTCCTGTCGACGCTGTTGCTCGCGCGGGCACTGGACCGGCCGTCGCTGAAGGTGTGGGTCGCCTACACACTGTCGGTGCCGCTGATCGGCTGGAGCCATCTGGCCTCGCTCGCGGTACTCGGTGCCCATCTGGCGATGGTGGTGCGGCAACGGCGCGCGGGCGACAGGATCGTCGGCTGGGCCTACACCGCGGCCCTGATCCTCGGCATGTGCTTCGTGATGCCGATGGCCGTCTCCGGTTCGGGTCAGAGCGCTCAGATCGCCTGGAACAACCCGGGCTTCAAGGAGCTGGTGAACTTCCCCGCGAACCTGTTCGGTTCCTGGGCGGTCGCCGTGCCCGTGATGGCGCTCGGTCTGGTCGGACTGTTCTTCGCGGGCCGGTGGGCACTGCCGTTGGCCGCCTGGATCGTGCTGCCGCCGGTGGTGACCTATCTGACGGCGGCGCAGCTGCACCTCTTCCTCCCGCGTTATCTGCTGTTCACCGCCCCCGCGTGGGTGCTGCTCATGGCTGTCGCCGTGGGCCGCCTGGCCGGTCCGGTGGCCGGAGCCAAGGCCGGCTCCGGGGCGGCGGCCCGGCGTGGACTCGGCTGGGCGTTCGCGGCGGCCGCGGTCGCCGGGCTCGCGTTCCAGTCGCTGCCGGGCATCAGGGAGGCTCATCACAACGCGCTGGGGGAGCCGGACTTCCGTGGTGCCGCGCGCATCATCGAGGCCGGTCAGCGCGAGGGCGACGGCATCGTCTTCAGCGGTGTGATGCAGGAGCGCCGGGCCCTGGCCTTCGAACTGCGCGACGACGTGGGGCGCCCCCGGGACGTGCTGATGTATCGCACACCGCAGGAGCGCGGCTCGTTCGACGCGGCCGAGTGCCCGCAGCCGGCGAGCTGTCTGGTCAAGGCCGAACGGTTGTGGCTCGTGTCGACGACGCCCGACGGGCAGCCGTTCAACGGGATGCCGAAGACCACGGCGACCGCGATCCAGAAGGACTTCCGCGTCGTGAAGACCCGGAAGCTCGACCATCTCCAGCTGGTGCTCCTTGAAAGGACACGCGCAGCCACGGACGGTTCGTCCAAGGACGACGACGCGGCGAAGCGCAAGGTGCACATCTGAGCTGGGTTCGCCGGACCAGCGGAAGGGCCGCGTCCGGTGGGGGGCAACTGACTAGGGGAGGGAACGAAATGACGTATGACCTGGGGGGTGACCTCGTCACCGTGGTGATGCCCACCTACAACGAGGCGGCGAACCTGCCCCGCATGGCCGAGCTGGTGCTCGGTCTGCCGATCGACGGGCTGCATCTGAAGATCGTCGACGACTCCAGCCCGGACGGGACCGGGCGGATCGCCGAAGAGCTTGCCGAGAAGTACAACGCCGACCAGCCTGCCGGGCGGCGCCGGATGAGCGTGCTGCACCGGACCGAGAAGGACGGGCTCGGGCGCGCCTATGTCGCCGGCATGAGTGCCGCTCTGGACGAGGGCGCCGCGTACGTCGTCCAGATGGACGCCGACGGCAGCCACCCGGTGGAAGCGGTTCCACGCATGCTCGGTACGGCCGTGGCATCAGGCGTCGGCCTGGTCGTCGGCAGCCGGTACGTGGAGGGGGGCTCGCTGGACGATGAGTGGGGCAGGCACCGTGTCCTGTTGTCGCGATTCGCCAACCGGTACGCCCGGACCGTGCTCGGCACCAAGATCCGGGACATCACCGCCGGCTTCAACCTGTGGTCGGCGGCCACCCTGCGGGACATCGACCTCGCGACCCTGGACAGCGCGGGCTACAGCTTCCAGGTCGAGCTGAAGTTCAAGGCCGTGCGGGCCGGACACAGTGCCGTCGAGATCCCGATCCGCTTCGAGGAGCGCACCGAGGGCGAGTCCAAGATGAACCTCGCCACACAGATCGAGTCGGCGGTGATGCCGGTACGGCTGCGACTGCGCAACCGACGGGGTTGAACGGGACGGTGAGCAGCGGACGTCACGCGCTTCCCTCCCGGTGGGGGAAGCTGTATCGCGAGATCGCGAAGTTCGGCATGGTGGGGGCCTCGGGCTTCGTGGTCAATCTCGCGGTCTTCAACCTCATCAGGACCGTCACGGACTGGCAGACCGTCCGGGCGAGCGTCCTCGCCACGGTCGTCGCGATCATGAGCAACTACCTCGGGCTGCGGTACTTCGCGTACCGCAAACGGGCCCAGGCGGACCGCAACAGCCGTAGGAAGGAGCTGACTCTCTTCCTGTTCTTCAGCGCGATCGGACTGGTCATCGAGAACTCTGTTCTCTATGCCACGACCTACGGGTTGGGCTGGGACAGCACGCTCGCCACCAACGTCAGCAAGTTCCTCGGCATCGGCGTGGCGACTCTCTTCCGCTTCTGGTCCTACCGCACCTGGGTCTTCAGGACGGCCGGGACCCGGCGGACGGCCGGCAGCCTGCCGGAACCCGTCATGCCGTATCCCGAGCCCGTCCTGAGCGGCTCCTGGGAGCGGACCTGAAGGAACCGGACCCGGCGCGCCTCGGCGCGCCGGGTCACCCGCCCGCCGCCGTGGACGCCTGGGCCTCGCCCCGCCGGTGGATCTGGCGGAAGGTGAACTCGGCCAGGTTGTCGCCGATGGTGAAGACCGAGGTGTCCTTCTCCGTGACGTTCTTGCCGCTGGCGAAGCCGGAGATGGTGAAGTAGGCGTAGCGGCCGTAGGAGTTCGAGGTCGTGCGGCAGATCGCGGAGTTGCAGAAGGCCTTGACCGCGCCGCCGGACAGCGACCTGACGATGTCCTTCTTGGTGTTGACCTGGCTCTTGGCCTTCGCCGCCTGGGCCTCGGTGTCGAAGACCGCCACGCCGACCGTCACCGAGACGCCGTCCTTGGTGTAGCTGACCCGCATGAACTGGGTGCAGCTGTTGGCCTTCAGGATCTTCCCGAGGCTGGCCTGGACCGTGTCGGCGGCGGCGCAGTTCTTCGTGTCGGCCGTCGTCCCCTTCTTGTACACGGTCGAGCCCATGGTCAGCTGGGTGCCCGGGAAGAGGGTCTGCGCGCTGAGCGGAAGCGTGTCCTTGGCCTTGCTGGCGATGAAGTCCTTCGGGTCCAGCGGCGGCGGGGCGCTGGTCGGCGCGAACGACGGCGCGGTGCCGGTCGCGCTCGGAATGTCGGCGGTCGCCGGCAGTGACGAGGTCGGTTTGTTCGCCTCGTCGTCGCCGTTCGCCGACACCACGGCCATCGCCACGGCGGTGCCTATGGCGACCGTGGCGACCGCACCGCCGACGATGAGGAACAACCGGCGCCGTCTGTTGCGGGTCTCGGAGGCCTCGGCGAGAGCGGCCCAGTCCGGAGTCTGCTCGTCCCCGCCGCTGCTCCACGGCTGCTGCGACTGCGGTTTCCAGGGATCCCACTGGGACGGGGGTCCCCCCTGCTGCCCAAAGCTCATGGGGTGCATCTTAGAGGGGGTGAGGAAGGTGCCGGTGGGCCTGTGGACAACGGCTGGACAACGGCCTCGGGGACCTTTCCGGCACCGGTGCACATCTCGGCCGCGAGGGCCCCGTGAGCTTTCCGCGCGGGCGTCGCGAGGGCCTCGTTTTGACCCGTGCGGGGGCATCCCGGTATCCTGCATCTTCGTTGTGTATTGGCTCGCTCGTTCTCACGCGAGAGGCCTTTACCTAGGTTCCCTGGAGCAGTTACCAGTGGGCGGCATACGGGCAGCGTTCCCGGCACTGTCGTCCCCAGCTGCACGATCGCTTCAGTGATGCCATGTGTCAGCACCCATCCACTGAAGAAGAAGGCTGCGAAGTGCGTACGTACAGCCCCAAGCCCGGCGATGTGACTCGCCAGTGGCACGTCATTGACGCTCAGGACGTCGTCCTGGGCCGTCTGGCTACCACTGCCGCGAACCTCCTCCGTGGCAAGCACAAGCCGACCTATGCCCCGCACATGGACATGGGCGACTTCGTCATCATCATCAACGCCGACAAGGTTCACCTGTCCGGCAACAAGAAGACCCAGAAGCTGGCGTACCGCCACTCCGGTTACCCGGGTGGTCTGCGCTCCGTCCGCTACGACGAGCTGCTGGCGAAGAACCCCGAGAAGGCCGTCGAGAAGGCCATCAAGGGCATGATCCCCAAGAACAGCCTGGGCCGTCAGATGATCACCAAGCTGAAGGTCTACTCGGGCGACCAGCACCCGCACGCTGCGCAGCAGCCGGTGCCGTTCGAGATCACCCAGGTCGCGCAGTAGTTCCGGCCACCCCCTTCAAGACAGAAAAGAATCTGAGGAGCATCGTGGCCGAGACCACCGCTGAGCAGCCGGTCGAAGAGACCGAGACCGAGCTTGTCGACATCGACAGCTACACCACCGAGTCCGAGGCCCCCGTCGAGGGCGAGTACACCTCGGAGTCCATGGCGTCCCGCTTCGGCGACCCGCAGCCGGCCGCCGGCCTGGGCCGTCGCAAGAACGCCATCGCCCGCGTCCGGATCGTCCCGGGCACCGGCAAGTGGAAGATCAACGGTCGCACCCTTGAGGACTACTTCCCCAACAAGGTGCACCAGCAGGAAGTCAACGAGCCCTTCAAGGTGCTCGAGCTCGAGGGCCGCTACGACGTCATCGCCCGGATCGCGGGTGGCGGTGTCTCCGGCCAGGCCGGTGCCCTGCGCCTCGGCGTGGCCCGCGCGCTGAACGAGGCCGACGTGGACAACAACCGCGGCGCCCTCAAGAAGGCTGGCTTCCTCCGCCGCGACGACCGTGCGGTCGAGCGCAAGAAGGCCGGTCTCAAGAAGGCCCGCAAGGCTCCGCAGTACAGCAAGCGTTAAGCTTCGCTGCCTGCTCGTACTCGCACGTCAGCAGTACGTCCGACGTACGTCCGAACGCCCCGGCGGCACGCCACAGTGCCGTCGGGGCGTTCGTTTATCACAGCTTTAGGCGTATAACGGCACAAGGCGCTCAAAGGCTCATGTGATCGGATGATCTCCGCAACTGACGCTTCCTCAGGAGGACAAGTGGGACGACTCTTCGGTACGGACGGCGTGCGCGGTGTCGCCAACGCGGATCTGACGGCCGAGATGGCGCTCGGTCTGTCGGTCGCGGCGGCACATGTGCTGGCCGAGGCGGGTTCGTTCCAGGGCCACAGGCCGACTGCGGTGGTCGGACGGGACCCGCGCGCGTCCGGGGAGTTCCTGGAGGCCGCCGTCGTCGCGGGTCTCGCGAGCGCCGGCGTGGACGTACTGAAGGTCGGTGTGCTGCCCACGCCCGCGGTGGCGTATCTCACGGGTGTGCTCGGCGCCGACCTCGGGGTCATGCTCTCCGCCAGCCACAACGCCATGCCCGACAACGGCATCAAGTTCCTCGCCCGCGGCGGGCACAAGCTCGACGACGAGCTGGAGGAGCAGATCGAGGCGGTCTACGAGGAGCACCGGCGCGGTGAGCCCTGGGAGCGGCCGACCGGCTCCGGCGTGGGCCGGGTGCGGGAGTACACCGAGGGCTTCGACAAGTACGTGGCGCACCTGATCGCCGTACTGCCGAACCGGCTCGACGGGCTGAAGATCGTCCTCGACGAGGCGCACGGTGCCGCTGCCCGGGTGTCGCCGGAGGCGTTCTCGCGGGCCGGTGCCGAGGTCATCACCATCGGTGCCCAGCCGGACGGGCTCAACATCAACGACGGGTGCGGATCCACGCATCTCGGGCTGCTGAAGGCCGCCGTCGTCGAGCACGGGGCGGATTTCGGCATCGCGCACGACGGGGACGCGGACCGGTGTCTCGCCGTCGACCACGCCGGTGAGGAGGTGGACGGCGACCAGATCATGGCCGTGCTGGCGCTGGCGATGAGGGACCGGTCGGCGCTGCGTTCGGACACAGTGGTGGCGACCGTCATGTCGAACCTGGGGTTCAAGCTTGCGCTGGAGCGGGAGGGGCTGCGGCTCGTCCAGACCGCCGTCGGGGACCGGTATGTGCTGGAGGAGATGAAGGAGCACGGGTACGCCCTCGGCGGTGAGCAGTCCGGGCATGTGATCATCCTCGATCACGCGACCACGGGTGACGGCACGTTGACAGGGCTCATGCTCGCGGCGCGGGTCGCCGAGAGCGGGCGGTCGTTGCGGGAGCTGGCTTCCGTGATGGAGCGGTTGCCGCAGGTCTTGATCAACGTGCCTGATGTGGACCGGTCGCGGGTGTCGACGTCCGCGGAGCTGGCTTCCGCGGTTGCCGACGCGGAGCGGGAACTCGGGGAGACCGGGCGGGTGTTGTTGCGGCCTTCCGGGACCGAGCCGTTGGTGCGGGTGATGGTCGAGGCGGCGGATATTGATCAGGCTCGGTCTGTGGCGGGGCGGCTTGCTGATGCTGTGAAGTCGGCGCTCGGCTGAATTGCCGGGTAGGGGCGGGGGTTGCTGACGGTCGCGGGCTCGCAGGAGCGTCGTGGCTTGTCGCGCCCGCGCCGCGGTAGCCGCACATCGATACAGCCCCCGGGCCCCTAAGGGCGTTTTCGCCAGAGCCATTTCTGGAAGAGGAGGGTGAGGGTGCCCGCCAGGATGATGCCCAGGAGGTTCAGCAGCAACTGGTTCGTCGAACCCGCTGTTTGATCCATGTCGCCGTAGGCCAGGGCCACTGCCGCGTTCGCTGCCGCCGGGACCGTGGTGACCGAGATCGCCACGCCCACCAGGGCGCCGGACTTCGACGAGGTCAGGCTCAGGGTGCCCGCGATTCCCGCCAGGACCGCCACGACGAACGAGAAGGCGTCGGGGGCGTAGACGAAGGCGGTGTTGGGGCGGTCGCCCTCCAGGTCGGACTTGTGGAAGAGGCTCAGGGCGTCCATGAACCAGGTGAAGCCGACCGTCACCGCCATCGCCGCCGCGAACCCCGCCAGCAGCGCGATCAACGATCGTGCCGCCAGACGGGGGTGGCGTTGCACGATCGCCGTGCTGAAGGCGGCCAGGGGGCCGAACTCCGGGCCCACCGCCATCGCGCCCACGATCAGGATCGCGTTGTCCAGCACCACACCGCAGGCCGCGATCATCGTGGCCAGCGTGATGAAGGCGAGGTAGGTGATGGAGAGCGTCGACTCCTCGTGCGTCGCGTCCGTCAGGTGCTCCCACAGGACCGCGTCCGCGCCCTCGCCGGGTGCCTCGTCCTCGGCCTTGTCGGCGCGCTTGGAGAGCGACAGGTCGATGTTCTCCACGGCGATGGAGCCGGTCTTGTCGAGGTCCAACTTCCGCAGGGCGCCGATGAGTTCGTCACCCGCCTCGCGGGCCGCGTCGCACATCACGACATCGCCGGCCGGATTGCGGGCGGCGCCCGGCAGCACGACGAGGTGCGTGGTGCCGACCGTCCGCTCGATCAGGCGGACCACGTCGTCGGTCCGGTCGGCCGGGGTGATCAGGCGCAGATGCAGCATGACGCCTTTCTAACAGGCGCCGTTGCTCAGAGCTTACGGAGGCTGAGCTTGCGCACCTTGTGGTCCTGGCCCTTGCGGATGACCAGGGTGGCGCGGCCGCGGGTGGGGGCGATGTTCTCCACCAGGTTGGGCTTGTTGATGGTGCGCCAGAGGGTGCGGGCGTAGTCGAGGGCCTCCTCCTCGGAGACCTGGGTGTACTTCCTGAAGTACGACTCGGGGTTCTGGAACGCGGTCTGCCGGAGCTTCTTGAACCGGTTGAGGTACCAGCGCTCGATGTCCTCGGCGCTCGCGTCGACGTACACGCTGAAGTCGAAGTAGTCGGCGAGACCGACACGGGTGCGGCCGTCCGTGCCGGGGAGGGCGGGCTGCAGCACGTTGAGGCCCTCGACGATCAGTATGTCGGGGCGGCGCACGGTGAGCCGCTGGTCCGGGACGATGTCGTAGATCAGGTGGGAGTAGACGGGGGCGGTGACCTCGTCCTTGCCCGCCTTGATGTCGGCGACGAAACGGGTCAGCGCCCGGCGGTCGTACGACTCCGGGAAGCCCTTGCGCGACATGAGCCCGCGGGCCTCCAGCTCCCGGGTGGGCAGCAGGAAGCCGTCCGTCGTCACCAGCTCGACGCGCGGGTGCTCGGGCCAGCGGGAGAGCAGGGCCTGGAGGAGGCGGGCGACGGTCGACTTTCCTACGGCGACGGAGCCGGCGACCCCTATGACGAACGGTGTGCCGGACTGGGAGCCCTTCTCGCCCAGGAAGGTGTTCAGGGCGCCTCTGAGGCCGTCCGTGGCGCCGATGTAGAGGTTGAGGAGGCGGGAGAGCGGGAGGTAGATGTCCCGCACCTCGTCGAGGTCGATGACGTCACCGAGCCCGCGCAGCTTCTCGACCTCCTCGGCGTTCAGCGGGAGCGGCGTCTTT
This sequence comes from Streptomyces sp. NPDC019531, assembly GCF_044903305.1. Classification (NCBI taxonomy): domain Bacteria; kingdom Bacillati; phylum Actinomycetota; class Actinomycetes; order Kitasatosporales; family Streptomycetaceae; genus Streptomyces; species Streptomyces sp. NPDC019531. Next base: position 72,049 of record NZ_JBJDQL010000010.1, read on the forward strand.
TCGCGCAGCGCGCTCCACTCGGTGCGGGTGAGGTCGACGTAGGGAGTCGCCTCCGGCTTGGGCCGGTGGGCGCTCCGGGGCATCGAGGAGACCGGAGAGATCACAGTCCATTGTTAACGGAGTTTGAACGGGGTGGGGGGTGGGGTGGGTCACGTCGGGGTGTGATCATGTGAAATCGGCGTAGGCGAGGTGGGTCGCGCAGACCCGGCAGCGGAAGAGGTACGCGGTCGGCTGGTCGTCCTTGTCGAGCGAGGCGAGGAAGCCGTCGAACCGGTGGTCCGGCCACTGGGCGCGGAGGTGGTCCACGGCGTCCGGATGCTCCTTGAGCTCCCTCGCTCCGGCGGCGCCGAGGAATTCCGCGCCGTCGCCGCAGTGCGTCAGCCAGTGCGGGGACTGCCAGGCGAAGAATCCCGGTGTGCGCCTCAGGACCGCCGTCACGACGTCCTCGGGTACGTCGCCCTCGATGCCGTCGGCGAAAGAGGCGTCGTAGCGCTCGGCGGCCTTGCCGAAGGCGATGCAGTACGGGCAGATGCCGCTGTCCGGGGCGTCGGCGGCGTAGACGGGTCCTGTGTACACCCAGCCGCGTTCCTGCCCGCAGCACACGCAGGGGCTGTCGGAGGTGGTGACGGAGCCGGTGGCGACCGGATTCGGGTGGTACGGGAACCGGGGGAGGACGGGGCGTAGCCGGGGTTCCGGTTGCGGGGAGATCAGGAGCTGGATCGCCCGGCCGGTCAGGGCCTCGGGCGCCACCACCAGCGCTTCCGCGCGCAAGCTCTCCGGGAGGTGTCTTCGGTCGGATTCGCTCGTCAGGATCATCGGGCAGTCGTGCGGCATGACGCCCGCGCCGGTTCTCCGGGCGAGTTCTGCCACGCGGTCGAGGATCCGTCCGGGAGAGAAGCGGTTGAACGTGAGTCCGAGGGCGTCGCCGTAGACCTCCGAGCCGCCGCCGTCCTCGGCTTCGAGATCCCAGAACTCCGGGAGGCCGGTGGGCGGCATTCCGCCCACGGTGACGGGGCCGAGTACGTCGCGTATCGCGGTCTCGTCCATGGGGGCGGGTTCTTCGTCGACGAAACGCCAGACGTACAGGCCGTAACCCACGCGGTTCCTCTCAGACGAGCGACCAGATCTGCCGTACCGGACGGCCCAGCGCGGCACCGATTCCGGCCAGCTCCTCGTCGTCGAGTACGCGCCTGTTGGGGCTCCACACCCTGACCTGGTACCGGGCGAATCCGGAAGGAACGTTGTACACGAGGTCGTTCAGCGTGGTGTCGGTGCCGCAGCAGGGAACTCTTACGGCAAGGGCGGAGGCGCTGCCGTCCCGGAAGGCCTCGTCCATCCTGGCCATCCACCACCCCGGGAAGTCTAGTTGCGTACCGCATCGAGGGCACGACACGGAGTCCAGGCCGGCGCTGTGGGCGAAGGCCGGAGTGTCGTTGAGCTCTGCCTCGGTGTCTCCGAGCCCGTCAGGGCGCCGCTCCGTGGACGGACGCCCTCGTCGGTGATCACCTGCCATGTGCCGAGGCCGGCCATGACCTCGTTGGCGACTCCGGCGGCACGCAGGGCCTTTCCACGTGTCCTGGAAGCAGTCGGTGAAGTCCCCGATGACGATCTCGAACAGAACCGCGCCGAGGGCGCCCCCGAAGAGGCTGTGCCGGCCCAGCTTGAGAATGTCCCGTCCGGAGAAGAAGTGGTCCCACTGGACGGGCTCGTCGGGCCTGAACGTCTTCGTGTCGAGGTAGTGCCACGCCGAGTTGGGGCAGCCCTCCGCACTGGCCAGCGCTCGGGCCGGGGAGCTGTTGCAAGTCCACAGCTGGATCTTCGTGCCGTTCGCCGGGTTGCTGTTCGACACGTCGGGTGAGTCGTGTGAAGTTGGCCCGATACGGCCCCTGTCGCAATATCCGGAATCGGGCACGAAGTGCCGTGTTCGGACGGCCTTCGCCCCCTAGGCTGCCGCGCATGTGCGGAATCGTGGGATACGTGGGGTCGCAGTCGGCGCTCGATGTAGTGATGGCCGGGCTGAAGCGACTGGAGTACCGGGGGTACGACTCGGCAGGCGTCGCCGTGCTGGCGGACGGCGGGCTGGCGGCTGCCAAGAAGGCCGGGAAGCTGGTCAATCTGGAGAAGGAGCTGGTGGACCGGCCGCTGCCGTCGGGTCCCACCGGCATCGGGCACACCCGCTGGGCCACACACGGCGGGCCGACGGACGCCAACGCGCATCCTCATCTGGACAACGCGGGCCGGGTGTCGGTCGTCCACAACGGCATCATCGAGAACTTCGCCCTGCTGCGGGCCGAGTTGGCGGACCGCGGGCATGTGCTGACGTCCGAGACCGACACCGAGGTCGTGGCACATCTGCTCGCCGAGGAGTTCTCGGTGACCGCCGACCTCGCGGAGTCGATGCGGCTGGTGTGCCGGCGGCTGGAGGGTGCGTTCACGCTGGTCGCCGTCCACGCGGACGAGCCGGACGTGGTCGTGGGCGCGCGGCGCAACTCGCCGCTCGTGGTGGGCTTGGGGGAGGGGGAGGCGTTCCTGGCCTCCGACGTCGCCGCGTTCATCGCCCACACGCGCTCGGCGATCGAGCTGGGCCAGGACCAGGTCGTGGAGCTGCGCAGGGACGGCGTGACCGTCACCGGCTTCGACGGCCGCCCGGCCGACGTCCGCTCGTACCACGTCGACTGGGACGCCTCCGCCGCCGAGAAGGGCGGCTACGACTACTTCATGCTCAAGGAGATCGCCGAGCAGCCGAAGGCGGTCGCCGACACCCTCCTGGGCCGTATCGACGCGGCCGGCTCCCTGACGCTGGACGAGGTGCGGATCAGCGCCGCCGAACTGCGGGAGGTGGACAAGGTCGTCATCGTGGCCTGCGGTACGGCCTTCCACGCGGGGCTGATCGCCAAGTACGCCATCGAGCACTGGACCCGTATCCCCTGCGAGGTGGAGCTGGCGAGCGAGTTCCGCTACCGGGACCCGATCCTCGGGCCGCGCTCCCTCGTGATCGCCATCTCCCAGTCGGGCGAGACCATGGACACGCTCATGGCGCTACGGCACGCCCGCGAGCAGGGTTCCAAGGTGCTGGCGATCTGCAACACCAACGGCTCGACGATTCCCCGGGAGTCGGACGCGGTGCTGTACACGCACGCGGGGCCCGAGGTCGCCGTAGCGTCGACGAAGGCGTTCCTGACGCAGCTCGTGGCGTGCTACCTGGTGGCGCTGTACCTCGGGCAGGTGCGCGGGACCAAGTGGGGGGACGAGGTCGGGGCCGTCGTCCGGGATCTGTCGCGGATCTCCGACGAGGTCGAGCGGGTGCTGGAGACGATGGAACCGGTGCGGGCGCTGGCGCGGTCGCTGGCCGACAAGAACACGGTGCTGTTCCTGGGGCGGCACGTCGGGTATCCGGTGGCGCTGGAGGGCGCGCTGAAGCTCAAGGAACTCGCCTATACGCACGCCGAGGGGTTCGCGGCGGGGGAGTTGAAGCACGGGCCGATCGCGCTGATCGAGCCTGATCTGCCGGTGGTTGTGGTCGTGCCCTCATCCCGGGGGCGGTCCGTGCTCCACGACAAGATTGTGTCCAACATGCAGGAGATCCGGGCCCGGGGAGCGCGGACGATCGTGATCGCGGAGGAGGGGGACGAGACGGTGGTGCCGTACGCCGACCACCTGATCCGGATCCCGGCGACTCCGACGTTGTTGCAGCCGCTGGTGGCGACGGTGCCGTTGCAGGTGTTCGCGTGCGAGCTGGCGACGGCTCGGGGGAACGAGGTGGATCAGCCTCGGAATCTGGCTAAGTCGGTGACGGTGGAGTAGGCGGGGCCGTCGGCCGCCGCTACTTCCTGCGGGTGGCCCGCAGAAGCCGGGCCACGAGGGATTCTCCCCGCACGGTCCCTGTCCTCTTCCGGGTGTCGGCAGGGGGCTGGGGACCGGAGCCCGTCCGCTCCCGCGGCTGCGGGATCTGCTCCGCGGTGCGGGCCGGCAGGGACACGACCGCGGCGGCGGGGACAGCCGCGTCCAGTACGGCGATCCGCTCCTCCGTGACGTCCCCGAAGAGGGTCGGCTCGACGACCACCTGGAAGCCGTCGAGGCCGATCAGGTGCCGGACTCCGTCGGGGCGGGTGGTCATCGCGGCGCAGGCGTCGTACCGCACGGTGAACAGGCCGGCCGGCGTCGACAGGGTCACGCCCGTGGCGCCGATGATCAGCGTGACGTCGTCGTCCTCCAGCGACGGATGCAGGGTGCCGGAGACCCCGGAAGACGAGAAGCGGGGCGCTGGGGTGAGGCCCGCCCAGTCGGCGCCTCGGGTCGGCACCTGGAGCAACCCGCCGTCCCATGCCTCGCGGGCGACCTCGCGCAGGTCGGCGACCGTGACCGCGTGGAGTTCGGCCCTGTTCTGCTCGGGGGGCGTGATCCGGTGGCCGAGCAGCAGGCTCAGCGCGTACGACGGCAGCAGCGCCGCGCCGAGGTCGGGGACGTCGTAGCGCTTGAGCAACTTGCCGCGTGCGGAGTCCAGGTCGGCCTGCTCGATACGGCCCGCGCGCAGCCGGGCGAAGGCGTCGACGAAGCCGCCGAGCGCCGCGTCCTGCTTCTGCGGCAGTGCGTCGGCGTACGCGGTGAGGGTGGCGTACTCGGCGTCGCGCGGGGAGTAGTCGGCCTCCGCCGAGTACGAGTAGCCGCCCTTCTGGCGCAGGTCCTGGAAGAGAGCGCGGCCCAGGACCTCGGCGAACACGGCGGCCGCGGTGGAGCGGCGCAGCACGGAGGTGAGGACGAGGTGGCCGTCGTCGCCGCGGAGGTAGGCGGGGGTGACGGGGAGCGCGCTGGTCACGGCCGGGGTGGGGAGGCGGTGCCCTGAGGGGAGCGGGGTGAGGTCGAGACCGTCCGGTACGCGGTCGCCGGTGAACCAGAGCACCGCGTTGTCCCGGGTGAAGTGGGTCTCGGCCCAGTGGCGCACCTGGTCGGCCGTCAGGCTGCGGGTGCCGAGTTCGTCGAAGCTCGACAGACCGTAGCCCTGGGCGCCGTACCGCCACATGGGCATGAGGGCCATGGGGCCGTTGCCCCGGCTGCCCGCCTCCGTGCGCAGGATCTCCTTCTCCGTCCCCAGGCGGTCCATCGGGAGGTCGCGCAGGGCCGCGCAGACACTGTTGAGGTAAGTGACGACCTCGCTCTCGTCGCCAGTGACGTGGAAGAGGGTGTACGTGTCCGCCGTGGCGCCGTTGTAGTGCAGGTCGGACAGGCCCAGGCGGTGCAGGGCGAGGTGCTCGACGAGGTGGGTGACGCCGGCCGTGGGCAGGGTCTCGTCGGCACGGCCCACGCGGAAGAAGAGGCCGGCGGTGATCTCGCCGGGGCGTGGGGCGAAGAGGGTGGGGACGCCGTGGACGGTGGTGTGGGCGACCAGGGTGCCGAGATCCGTGGCTGTCGTTCTGGGCGTGGTCATCTCTCGTCCCGGGGTGTCGCGAGCGCGTCTGCGCGGTACCGCGTGAACTGGTTCCTCCAGTCGGGCAGGTACCTCCAGAAGGCCTCGGAGGAGGTGTCGCCGAGGGCTTCGAAGTGCTGGGCGGCGTCCGCGGCATGGCCGCCGAGGGAGAAGGCCAGGGCGAAGGTGCTGTGGCCACCGGTCCAGTGCCAGTCGCGGCGGTGGCCGGGGTGCAGTACGGAGATCCGGGCGGCCTGGCGCAGCTCGTCGCGGACCGAGACGTTCCGCAGGTACTCGGCTGCCTCGGCGTCGTCGAGATCCGCCCAGTGCTCGATGTGCGCCTCGGCGACCAGGATGCCGGCGTGCGAGCCGTCGGGCGCGGCGCTCACACACTCCTGCGCGAAGCCGTGCGCGGCCTCCCAGGAACCGCCCCACTGGGGGCACAACTGCTGCAGGAGCTGCGACTGCGCACGGAAGTGGTGAGGGTGACGGGGGTGGTCCGAGCGGTCCGGTTGGTCCGGGTGATGCTCCGTCAGCCGGTCGTAACGCCGTCGGGCCTCGGACTGCCCCAGCTCCAGACCGCGGGCGGTCAGCAGTCGGGCGGTCCACGCGGGGGCGTACGCCGGCTGCTCGGCGCACACCTCGATCAACAGCAGCTCCGCCTTGCGCAGCCGGCCGTGGAACTCGTCGAGCTGGTCGGGCGGCACATCCCCGGCCCGGGCGCCGCCGCGGATCCCCCAGCCGATGCGGATGTGCCGCTCGGCGAGCAGGGTACGGGGGAGCGGGTCGGCGGGCAGGGACCTGGCGACCTTCTCCAGGTACCACTCGGTTCTGTCGACGCGAGCGAGGAGGCCGGCGGCGAAGGAGACGTCGTCGGGAGAGCCCAGTTCTGCGAAGAAGGCGCGCGTGGCGTCCCAGTCGCCGTCCCAGGCGGCGGTGCGGAGCGGGGCCAGCTCGGGGTGCGCGTCGAACGCGTCGGTCACCGGGCCCGGTGAGCAGCCGGGTCTGCCGTGTTCGTCGGTGCCCTTGCCGGCGGTGCTTTTGCCCATACGGCCGCCGCCCCCCTTGGCGTGTCCATGTGCAGAGTTTCGCAGGCTAGCAGGGAGGGGTGGGGCGGGTGTTCTTGAGGGCGTTGATGTGCAATAGCGCTGGGTACCCGTGCTCATCGTGGTCACGCAGAGCAGTGACCGTGCTCTCGGTGATGACGCACACGCGGGGACCGAAGACCCGCGCCGTACCGGAATCACTGGCGGACGCCCAGGTCCAGCAGATGGAAAGCGGTCCGATGACGGCGATCAACTGCTCCTGGCGACTCGCGTCCGATGGACCCGCACCTGCCTGACCCGGCACGAGGTCTGGGCGCAGCGGGCTGTTCACGCGCCGCGGCTGAGGATCCAGTTGTCGACGGACGGGACCGACCTGTTCCCACCTCAGCCCGAGGCCGGAGCAGCGCCCCCGGGCACCGCCGCGGGAGCGGTCGTCTCGACGGGGTCGCCAGGCTGCCAGGCACCGGAGCTCCACTCCGGCGTGGGGGACGGGCGAGGCGGAGCCGGTGGAGGCGTCGAGCCGCGGTTGGGGTTCTGCGGGACGGTACTGGATCTGGTGCCGGTCGTGGTGTCCGGACTTGCCGACGAGCCGCGGGTCCGCTGTACCACGACGGACTTCGACGGCACCGGCGTGCGAGAGACCGACCGGGAAGCACTCGGGGAGGGGAATGCCGAAGGGGTACTGCTCTCGACGTCGGCCGATGCGGTCGCCGAACTCGACGGCGCACGCTCCGAGTTCCCCGGCTCGGTCGTGTCGGCATCGTCTGCCGCGGAGCAGCCGACGGCGCACCATGCTGCGAGCATCACCGACGTCCAGAAGGTAGCCGTACGTATTACGCGGACACCGCTGAACACGGCCGTCCCCCCTCTTGTCTGTGTCACTGTTCTGTCGGCCCAGGTCTCTCCGGGCCGAACCAGAAGTCCCCCCGAGCGGACTCAATGTACGGCAGGGCTTCGAAGCGGAACGGGCCCAGATAGTAGGCCCTGCTTTCGGGCCTGCCATTTCCTCGCCCTGGAGATAGCGGTACAGCGACCCGGACCGGCCCGTACTCGTCGATGAACTCCTTTTAGCCGTCCGGAAGTTCAACAGCCAGTGAGCGTTGGAGGGAGGCTCACTCTTTTCCTGGATCGTGCCGTCACCGCGGCGCAGGAAGCCGATCTCGTGGTCGGAGAGCCGAACGCCGGGGCGTCGGGCGGGTCGTAGAGTGCGCGGGTGAGCATCATCGGGGTTGGTATCGACGTCGCCGAGATCGAGCGGTTCGCGGCGTCGTTGGAGCGTACGCCGGGGATGGCCCGGCGGCTTTTCCTGGACAGTGAGTTGTTGCTGCCCAGTGGGGAGCGTCGGGGGATCGCCTCGCTCGCTGCCCGGTTCGCCGCCAAAGAGGCGCTGGCCAAGGCTCTCGGGGCTCCGGCCGGGCTGCACTGGACCGATGCCGAGGTGTACGTCGAGGACAGTGGGCAGCCTCGGCTGCGGGTGACCGGCACCGTGGCCGCGCGGGCCGCCGTGCTCGGGGTGCGGTCCTGGCATGTGTCGCTCAGTCATGACGCCGGGGTCGCTTCGGCGGTGGTGATCGCGGAGGGGTGAGAAGAGGGCGGGTGCCACGGCTGCGCGTGGGTGAAGGCGACCCCTGCGGCGGCTTCCGCGGCGGTGACGCCCTCGGCGCGACGTGAAACGTCGTAGACGTACGCCGCTCCTTCCGCGCGCAGTGCTTCGGCGGTCGCGTGCCGCGTCATGGTCGTGGCGTAGGTGCCGATGTCCGCGGCGGATACGTCGTTCCTCGCTCGCTCCTCGTTCTGGCGGAGCAGGACGGATTCGTCCGTCCTGGCCGAACCGAAGCATGGTCAAGGGGACGTTGAACCCCGCGGCGTACGCGACAGGCGTGCCCGTGCCGCGGGGTCACGTTCGTCGACTCGGCCACGGCGATCCGGCCCGCCGCGAGTTTGACGATGAGCCGGCGGTCCCGTTCCTCGAAGACCTCCGCATCACCCACTTCCCTGAGCGACCAACTCGCGTACGAAGCTGGTCTTGCCCGAGGCAGGCGGTCCGACGAGGACGACGAGGCCCACGGGGACGATCAGGTCTCCGAGTCCGGCCTTCCTCACAGGCTCGCGAACAGGTCGGCCAGCGGGGCGGGGACCTCGTCGGCGTTCAGGGCTTCGACCAGGAGATGGCCGTAGCGGATCTTGCGGCCCTTCTTCGTGCCGAGGAAGCGGCGGAGTTGGTCGTGGCGGGGGCGGCCGTGCTGGGCGGGTTGGGAGAGGAAGGTCTGCCAGGGGCGTAGGTCGCCCTCGGTCTCCACGATCTCCTCGGCCCTCGCCGTGCCCAGGGCGCGGATGAGTTCGTCCTCCAGGTCCGACACGCAGACGAAGAAGGCCGAGTCGGCGGCCTGCGCTCGTTTCAGGCCGCGGTCGTAGAAGGGGCGTTCGCGTTCGTCGCACAGGCCCGTCAGGCGCAGGCCCAGGCCGGGTGGGCCGAGGAGGCCGGCGTAACGGGCGACGCTCATCGCTCCGCCCATCGACACGGCGGCCACTCCCTCCGCGGCCAGGTCCCGGTCACGGCGTGCCGCCAGCGCCTCTACGGCCGCGAGGTCGCTCGGACCCTCCAGCAGGACCGCCGTCCGTATGCCCAGCCGTTCGGCCAGTTCGCTCGCCGACTCCCCGGAACCGCCGTTCGCCCAGCCACGCACCGCGTCCCGGAACGCCCCCATGTCCGCCATACAGCGAGTCTGCACCCCGGGCCGACGACACGGCACCGAATTTCGACGCCCCGGTCAGCAGGCAGGAGGCGGCGACTGGGTCGATCCGCCTGCGACGGGGGAGACTCGAACCCATGCGTACTGCGTACAGCGTGGAGACGGTCAGGGCGGCGGAGCGGGAGCTGATGTCCCGGTTGCCGGAGGGCGCGCTCATGCAGCGGGCGGCGGCCGGGCTCGCCGCCGCCTGCGCGGATCTGCTGGGGCGGGTGTACGGCCGTCGGGTCGTACTGCTCGTCGGCAGCGGGGACAACGGCGGGGACGCCCTCTACGCCGGCGCACGGCTCGCCCGGCGGGGCGCGGGAGTGACCGCCGTCCTGCTCGCGCCCGAACGGGCCCACCCAGGAGGGCTGACCGCGCTGAAACGGGCCGGTGGGCGGGCCGTGGGGATCGACGGACGGGCCGTGAAGAGCGACGGCCGTGCCGTCAGTGCCGGTTGGCGGGCCGCGGACGCCCGCACCGCCGGTGGGCGGGCCGCTGACCCCCACACCACCGAGGGACAGACCACGGCCCTCCACACCCCCGAGCAGTTGATCGAGCAAGCCGACCTCCTTCTCGACGGCATCGTCGGCATCGGCGGCAAGGGTGGACTGCGACCCGACGCGGCCCGGCTCGCCGAGGTCGCCGACCGGGCCCGCGCCGCCGTCGTCGCCGTGGATCTGCCGAGCGGGGTCGACGCCGACACCGGGGAGGTGCGCGGGGCTGCCGTGCGGGCCGACCTGACCGTCACCTTCGGGACGCACAAGCCGGGGCTGCTGATCGATCCGGCGCGGGAGTACGCCGGGTCGGTGCGGCTCGTCGACATCGGGCTGGCCCTTCCCGAAGAGGCTGAACTGGAAGCCCTCCAGCACGCCGACGTGGCCCGGCTTCTGCCCGTGCCGAGCGGGGAGAGCGACAAGTACCGGCGCGGTGTCGTCGGCATCGCCGCCGGGTCCGCGCGGTACCCGGGCGCCGCCGTGCTCGCCGTGTACGGGGCGTTGCGGGGCGGCGCCGGGGCCGTGCGGTACGTAGGACCCGCCGCGGACGCCGTGATCGCCCGCTTCCCCGAGACGCTTGTGTCGGATCAGGGGCCCAAGCACGCCGGGCGCGTACAGGCCTGGGTCGTCGGGCCGGGGGCCGGGGACGACGCCTCCGCCGTCGGTGAGGTGCTGGCGTCGGACGTGCCGGTGCTCATCGACGCGGACGGGCTGCGGCTCGCCGACCGGGACGCCGTACACGCGCGTACCGCGCCGACCCTCATGACCCCGCACGCCGGAGAGGCCGCCGCGCTGCTCGGGGTGCCGCGCGAGCAGGTCGAGGGGGCCCGGCTCGCCTCGGCGCGGGAGCTCGCCGGGCGCTACGGCGCGACCGTGCTGCTCAAGGGGTCGACCACGCTGGTCGCCGACGCCGCCGGCGGGGCCGTACGCGTCAACCCGACCGGGACGGCCTGGCTGGCCACCGCCGGCAGCGGGGACGTCCTGTCCGGTCTCGCGGGGTCCCTGCTCGCGTCAGGGCTGAGCGCTCTGGACGCGGGCAGCACCGCCGCGTACCTGCACGGGTTGGCCGGGCGGTTCGCGGCGGACGGGGCGCCAGTGGGGGCGCACGACGTGGCCGAGGCGGTGCCGGCGGCGTGGCGGGACGTGACGGACGCGTGATCGCCCACCGCCCAAACGGACACGTGAGTGCCGACCGGTAGACGGACGCCCGACCGGGGCCCGGTAGACGGCCGCCGACCGGGGCCCGGCAGACGGACACCCGACCTAAGCCCGGTGGACCGACGCCCGACCTAAGCCCGGCAGACGGACACCCGACCTAAGCCCGGTGGACCGACGCCCGACCTAAGCCCGGCAGACCGACGCCCAACCGAGCCCGGCAGACCGACGCCCGACCTAAGCCCGGCAAATGGACGCCCAACCACGAACTAGTACCTGATGGGACCAATACTGGTCGGCCCGAATATGCGGCGCCGAAAGGGCGATGTTTCGCTGGCCGCATGGATGAGCCAAATATACGCGGCACCACCCGGCGTGAATTGCTGGGAGGAGCGGCAGTCGTTCTGGGGAGTCCCGTTCTCGGTTTCCGGGAGGACACCCCGCAGCCCTTAGAGGAAGAGCCCGGCGGGAACTGCGGCGGCGACTACGACCCGGAATTCGAGGACCTGCTGGCAGCCGCCGAGGAACCCGAGGACCTGGAGATCGGCGACCGCTCCCTGGCCCCAGCCAAGTGGAGCCGCCCCATACGCAAACGTGCCAGAGTGACGATGCGCTACGGAGTGCGGGGAAACTGGCTGGTCGGATACCACACCGGAGTGGATCTCGCGGTGCCGAAGGGCACCCCGGTTTACGCGGTGGGCACCGGCGTCGTCGTCCTGGCCAGCTGGTCGGGGTCGTACGGAAAGGCCGTGACGATCAGGATGAGCGATTCCCGTTACGTCGTCTACGGCCATCTCTCGCGGATCTCGGTCGCGCGCGGCGCCAAGGTCAAGGCCGGCACCCGCATCGGGAGCAGCGGCAGCACCGGACGCGCCACCGGGCCGCATCTGCACTTCGAGGTCCGCGCCCGCCGACCGTACGGCTCGGACATCGACCCGGTGCAGTACCTGGCCCGGCACGGCCTCAGCCTCTGACACGAGCGCGCCCACCGCGCCCACCGCGTCCACCGGGGACGCGCACATCGGCGGTGTCAGTCGCCTCTGAGACACTGGGGGCGCCATGAACGAGAGAGCAACCGCCCCGACCGCCCCGCTGCGCGCCCGCGCCGAGATCGACCTGGACGCGCTGCGGGCCAATGTGCGGGCCCTGCGCGCCCATGCGCCGGGCGCCGCCGTCATGGCCGTGGTCAAGTCCGACGCGTACGGCCACGGCGCGGTGCCGTGCGCCCGCGCGGCGGTCGAGGCGGGGGCGCGGTGGCTGGGGACGGCCACCCCCGAGGAGGCCCTCGCCCTGCGGGCGGCCGGCATCGACGGGGTTCGGATCATGTGCTGGCTGTGGACGCCCGGCGGGCCCTGGCGGGAGGCGATCGAGGCCGACCTCGACGTGTCCGTCAGCGGGATGTGGGCCCTCGGGGAGGTCACCGAGGCGGCCCGGCAGGCCGGCATCCCCGCGCGCGTGCAGCTCAAGGCGGACACCGGACTCGGGCGGGGCGGCTGCCAGCCCGGCGAGGACTGGGCCGAGCTGGTCGCCGAGGCCCTGAGCGCACAGTCCCAAGGCCTCGTGCGCATCACCGGGCTCTGGTCGCACCTCGCCTGCGCCGACGAGCCCGGGCACCCCTCCATCGCCGCCCAACTCACCCTCTTCCGGGAGATGCTGGCGTACGCCGAGGGCCAGGGCGTCCGCCCCGAGGTGCGGCACATCGCCAACTCGCCCGCCACGCTCACCCTTCCGGACAGCCACTTCGACCTCGTCCGCACCGGGATCGCGGTCTACGGCATCTCGCCCAGCCCCGAGATCGGCAGCCCCGCGGACTTCGGACTGCGTCCGGTGATGACACTGTCGGCGTCGATCGCGCTGGTCAAGCGCGTCCCCGGCGGCCACGGCGTCAGTTACGGCCATCACTACATCACCCCCGGCGTGACGACCCTCGGCCTGGTGCCCGTCGGCTACGCGGACGGCATCCCACGGCACGCCTCCGGGGCGGGCCCGGTACTGGTCGACGGAAAGTGGCGCACGGTCGCCGGGCGGATCGCCATGGACCAGTTCGTCGTGGACCTGGGCGGCGACGAGCCCGCCACCGGCACCCGGGCCGTGCTCTTCGGCCCCGGCGATCGGGGCGAGCCCACCGCCGAGGACTGGGCGCAGGCGGCGGGCACCATCGCGTACGAAATCGTCACACGCATCGGAACGCGTGTTCCCCGCGTCTATGTGAATGAGGAACAAGCGGGGTAACCGCACAGTGCGCGCGAGAACAGCGAGTCCCGCGCCACCGGTATCACCTGACTGTCACCCGACCCAGCGAACAGGAGCGGTACGTGAGCGAGAGCAGTGCGGAGGCCGTCGTCGACGCCGCATCGGTGGCCCTCGCCTCCGCTGCGGCGGCGGGTGGCGGCTGGCGCCGGGCGACCGGCATCGCGGGCACCGCGATAGGGGTCGTCGCCGCGGGCGCCGCGGCCGGCGTGGCCATCGAGCGGCTCACCGTCGGGCGCGGGATGCGGCAGAAGGCACGGCTCGCCCTCGACTCGACGGGGCCGTACGGCTCACTGCGCGGCACCCCCGGCAAGGCGCACGCCGACGACGGCACCGAGCTGTACTACGAGGTCGACGACGTGGACCCGGAGGCCGTCCCCGCGCTGTCACCGCGCAGGCGCCGGCTGTTCGGGCGCAAGGCCCCCGCCCCCGTCACCGTCGTCTTCAGCCACGGCTACTGCCTCAGCCAGGACTCCTGGCACTTCCAGCGGGCGGCCCTTCGGGGCGTCGTACGGACCGTGCACTGGGACCAGCGCAGCCACGGCCGGTCCGGGCGGGGCATGCGGCAGGTGCAGGACGGGGTGCCGGTCGACATCGAGCAGCTCGGGCGGGACCTGAAGGCCGTCATCGACGCGGCCGTGCCCGCGGGGCCGATCGTGCTCGTCGGGCACTCCATGGGCGGGATGACCGTCATGGCGCTGGCCGACCAGTTCCCCGAGCTGATCCGCGACCGGGTGGTGGCGGTGGCGTTGGTCGGTACGTCGTCCGGGCGGCTCGGCGAGGTCAACTTCGGGCTGCCCGTAGCGGGCGTCAACGCCGTACGGCGGGTGCTGCCGGGCGTGCTCAAGATACTGGGGCAGCGGGCCGACCTGGTGGAGAAGGGGCGGCGGGCCACCGCCGACCTGTTCGCCGGGATCATCAAGCGGTACTCCTTCGCCTCCCGGGACGTCGACCCGGCCGTCGTCCGGTTCGCCGAGCGGATGATCGAGGGCACCCCGATCGACGTGGTCGCCGAGTACTACCCGGCGTTCGACAACCACGACAAGACCGCCGCCCTCGCGCACTTCGTGGACAAGCCGGTGCTCGTCCTTGCCGGGGTGGGAGACATGGTCACGCCCAGTGAGCACAGCGAGGCGATCGCCTCGCTGCTGCCCGAGGCGGAGCTGGTGCTGGTTCCCGACGCCGGGCACCTGGTCATGCTGGAACACCCGGAAGTGGTCACCGACCGCCTCGCCGACCTCCTCACCCGCGCGGGTGCCGTACCGGCAGGGGCTACCGTTGGCGGTTATGGAAGCAGTACCGCGCAACCCGGTTGAGACCGAGCTGACCGTCACCTCCCCCGAGCAGATGCGTGAGCTGGGCCTGAAGCTCGCCAAGCTGCTGCGCGCCGGGGACCTCGTGATGCTCAGCGGAGAGCTCGGCGCGGGCAAGACGACGCTGGCCCGGGGGCTCGGCGAGGGGCTCGGGGTGCGGGGTGCGGTCACCTCGCCGACCTTCGTGATCGCCCGGGTGCATCCCTCGCTGGGTGACGGACCGCCGCTCGTCCACGTCGACGCGTATCGCCTCGGCGGCGGGCTCGACGAGATGGAGGACCTCGATCTCGACGTGTCGCTGCCGGACTCGGTGATCGTCGTGGAGTGGGGCGAGGGCAAGGTCGAGGAGCTGACCGACGACCGGCTGCAGGTCCGGATCCACCGCGCGGTCGGTGACACCACGGACGAGGTACGGCACGTGACGTTCACCCCGCTCGGGGAGCGCTGGGAGGCGGCCGACCTCGGCGTGCTCACGGCCTGAGGGCCGACGCGTATCTCCGACGCGTATTCGTGAACGTTCCGACAATCCGTCGGCAAGATGTTGCATTTGGTGTCTTGTGCGTGGTCACATGGTACCCAGCTCGTAGTTAGGTGTACCTAACTACGCCCGCCCCCGAACTTCAGGAGGCGTCCATGTCGGCCACCGAGAACCGGCCCCAGCAGCAGCCGTACGCGATCGCCGGCGGCGTGTCCATGCGTGATCTGCTGGCGTCCTGCGCGGCGGCTGCGGCCGTCTCCACACCTCCGCGACTGCCCGATCCGGGTACGGCGCGGGCTGCTGCCGAGCGTCCGAAAGCGGCCTGAGCGGCCTGAGCGGCCTGAGTGGCCTGAGTGGCCTGAGTGGCCTGAGTGGCCTCAGCGGATCACGACGACCCGCGCGCCGATCGTCGCGAAGGACCACATCGCGTCGCCGTCCGCGCGGGACTCCCGGATGCCGCCCGTCCGTACGGGGGTGGCGGAGGAGGTCGCCGCCTTCTTCACGGCCGCGCTGAAGCCGATGGCCACGCCGTCGACGCTGGTGAAGCGGACCACGTGTTCGACGGGGGTGCCGTCGGTGCCGGTCACCGCACCCGAGCGGGAGGTGACCGCGTAGTCACCGGGCGTGGGGTGGACGTTTCCCGGGGTGACCTCGAAGGTGCGGGTGACCTTGTTGCCGGGATTGACGAGCCAGACCCGGTTGCCGTTCAGGGAGTACACGACGCGGGTGCCTGTGCCGGAGCTCGGGGGGAGGGCGGTGGGGTTCTGCCTGCTCCGGGGGGCTTTCGAGGTGGTGGCCGAGGAGGAGTTGCTGGTGTGCGCCTCGGTGGGGACTGCTGCGGAGGCCTGGTAGGCGAGGAAGCCCACGGTTGCGAGGGCCGCTGTGGTGAGGGCGGTCACGAAGGCTGCGTTGCTGGGTGCCACCGGTTCACCTCTTGTGTGGTTGGTCCGATTTGTGGCGACCGTAGCAGCTTGGCGGTCGTCTGCTGCGCCGTCGTGGCTGGTCGCGCCCACGCGGCGGAGCCGCATGTCGATACAGCCCCGCGCCCCTGTGCGGCCTGCGGCCGCCCCGGGCCGCCAAGAGCCGTAGGCTGTTTGCGTGCTCTTGCTCGCTCTGGATACCGCCACTCCCGCCGTGACCGTCGCTCTGCATGACGGGCGGGCCGTCGTCGCCTCGTTCAGTCAGGTGGACGCGCGTCGGCACGGGGAGCTGTTGTTGCCGGCCGTCGACCGGGTGCTCGGTGAAGCGGGGGTGAAGCTGGACGCCGTCACCGGGGTCGTCGTGGGGATCGGGCCCGGGCCGTACACCGGGCTGCGCGTCGGGCTCATGACCGCGGACACCTTCGGGCTCGCGCTCGGGATCCCCGTGCACGGCATGTGCACCCTGGACGGACTCGCCTACGCCGCCGAACTCGGTGACGGGCCCTTCGTCGTGGCGACCGACGCGCGACGCAAGGAGGTCTACTGGGCGCGGTACGAGAACTCCCGTACCCGGATCGGTGAACCCGCCGTCGACCGGCCCGCCGATATCGCCGAACAGGTCGAGGGGCTGCCCGCGGTCGGCGCGGGGGCGCTGCTCTACCCCGACACCTTCCCCGACGCCCGCGAACCGGAGCATGTGTCGGCCGCCTCACTCGCCGCCCTCGCCGCCGAGCGGATCGGGGCCGGGGAGGAACTGCCCGCCCCACGGCCGCTGTATCTGCGGCGGCCCGACGCCCAGGTGCCCAAGAACTACAAGGTGGTCACCCCCAAGTGACCACACCCGTGACTCCCGTACTGCGTGAGATGCGCTGGTGGGACATCGATCCCGTCCTGGAACTGGAGAAGGCCCTCTTCCCGGTGGACGCCTGGTCCCGGGGCATGTTCTGGTCCGAGCTGGCGCACTCCAGGGGTCCGGCGGCGACCCGGCGCTACGTCGTGGCCGAGGCGGGCGGACGGCTCGTCGGGTACGCGGGGCTCGCCTCCGCCGGCCCGGCGGACGACGGCGGCCCCGCCGCGCAGGCCGACGTGCAGACCATCGCCGTCGCCCGCGACCACTGGGGCACCGGCCTCGGCTCGGTGCTGCTGACCGAGCTGCTGCGGGCCGCGACCGCCTTCGAGTGCGCCGAAGTGATGCTGGAGTGCCGGATCGACAACATCCGCGCTCAGAAGCTCTACGAGCGCTTCGGCTTCGAGGCCATCGGCTTCCGGCGCGGCTACTACCAGCCGGGCAATGTGGACGCCCTGGTCATGCGACTGACCACTGCATCCGACAGCGGCTCCGCCGCGGGTTCGACATCCGAACGAGGAACTGAGATCAATGGCTGACGAACCGCTTGTCCTGGGCATCGAGACCTCCTGTGACGAGACCGGCGTCGGCATCGTCCGCGGGACCACCCTGCTGGCCGACGCCATCGCGTCCAGCGTCGACGAGCACGCCAGGTTCGGCGGTGTGGTGCCGGAGGTGGCCAGCCGGGCGCACCTGGAGGCCATGGTCCCCACCATCGACCGTGCGCTGAAGGAAGCGGGGGTGAGTGCGCGCGACCTCGACGGCATCGCCGTCACCGCCGGTCCCGGACTCGCCGGTGCCCTTCTCGTCGGGGTCTCCGCCGCGAAGGCGTACGCCTACGCCCTCGGCAAGCCCCTGTACGGCGTCAACCACCTCGCCTCCCACATCTGCGTCGACCAGCTGGAGCACGGCGCGCTGCCCGAGCCGACGATGGCGCTGCTGGTCTCCGGCGGGCACTCCTCGCTGCTGCTGTCGAGCGACATCACCTCCGACGTACGGCCGATGGGCGCGACCATCGACGACGCCGCGGGCGAGGCCTTCGACAAGATCGCCCGGGTGCTCAACCTCGGCTTCCCGGGCGGCCCGGTCATCGACCGGTACGCGCGCGAGGGCGACCCGTCGGCGATCGCGTTCCCGCGCGGTCTGACCGGGCCGCGCGACCCGGCGTACGACTTCTCCTTCTCCGGGCTGAAGACGGCGGTCGCCCGCTGGATCGAGGCGAAGCGGGCCGCCGGGGAGGAGGTGCCGGTGCGTGACGTGGCGGCTTCCTTCCAGGAGGCGGTCGTGGACGTGCTGACCCGCAAGGCCGTGCGGGCCTGCAAGGACGAGGGTGTCGACCACCTGATGATCGGCGGCGGAGTGGCCGCCAACTCGCGCCTCAGGGTGCTGGCCCAGGAGCGCTGCGAGGCCGCCGGGATCCGACTGCGGGTGCCCCGGCCCAAGTTGTGCACCGACAACGGCGCGATGGTCGCCGCCCTCGGCGCGGAGATGGTGGCCCGGGGCCGTACCGCCTCCAGCTGGGACCTCTCCGCCGACTCCTCCCTGCCGGTGACCGACCCGCACGTCCCGGGCCACGATCACGTGCACGAGGTCAGCAAGGAGAACCTCTACTCGTGACGGTCGCGCTGATGTGGGAGGCCCGGGCGGTCGAGGGCCGCGGTGAGGCGCTGCTCGCCTGGGCCCGCCGGCAGGAGCTTCCCGTAAGGCCGTTGCGGCGCGAGACCTTCCGGGCGCCGCAGGACCGCGTCCTCGTCGTCACGTGGTGGGACGCGGCCTACGACGCCGATCTGCCCGAACTTCCGGAGCCGGGCGGTGAGTTGGTCACCCGGGCGGTGCATCGGTGGCGGTTCGAGTCATTGGGCTCCGACTGAGCTCACCCCGTCCCCGACACCTCCGTCTCGCAGCGCAGCCGCCGGTCCGGGCCCAACTCCCGCACCGGGCCCGTGAGATGCAGCCGTGCGGTGTGCCGGACGTCCGCGCTCGACACCGCCAGCCGTAGCTCCAGATCGCCCGGTTCGACGATCCGCCGGCCCTTGCGGTCGGTGAAGGCGGACAGCTCCGCGTGGAAGCGGAAGGTGACCCGGCGGGACTCGCCCGGGTCCAGCTCCAGCCGCTGGTAGCCGATCAGGCGGACGTCCGGTCGGGTCACCGAGGCCACCGGGTCGTGCAGATACAGCTGGACGACCTCGGCGCCCGCGCGGTCGCCCGTGTTGCGGACGGTGAGGGCGAGGTCGTAGGAGCCGTCGGTGGTGAGCCGTGGCGCCGAGCCCTCGAAGTCCTCCCACGCGAACTCCGTGTAGGAGCGGCCGTGTCCGAAGGCGTACAGCGGGGTCGGGTCCAGGTTGCTGACCTCGCCCGCGAGACCGAGCGGTGGCTGGAGGTAGGTCCAGGGCTGACCGCCGGGCACCCGCGGGACGCTCACCGGGAGGCGGCCCGAGGGGTTGACCCGGCCCGAGAGGACTCCGGCGACCGCCGGGCCGCCTTCCTCGCCGGGGAAGAAGGCCTGGACGGCCGCGCCGAGCCGACCGTGCCAGCGGCCGAGCGCGTAAGGGCGGCCGGTCAACAGGACCAGCACGACCGGGACGCCCGTGGCGACCAGGGAGTCCAGCAACTCGCCCTGCACGCCCGGGAGTTGCAGGTCGCTCACATCGCAGCCCTCACCCGACGTGCCCCGCCCGAACAGGCCCGCCCGGTCGCCGAGCACCGCCACGCAGACGTCCGCCTCGGCCGTCCGCGCCACCGCCTCCTCGAAGCCCCCGGTGTCCGGGTCGTCGACCCCGCAGCCCTCGGTGAACGTGACCTTGGCGTCGGGGAGTTCGGAGCGCAGGGCCTCAAGGACCGTGGGGATCTCGATGCCCATCGGGACGTCGGGATGGTGGGTGAGGACGTGGGAGGGGAAGGAGTAGCAGCCGAGCATGGCGAGGGCGTCGGCGGCGCGGGGGCCCACGACCGCGATCCGGGTGTCGGGGGCCAGCGGAAGCAGACCGTCCGGGTTGTCGAGGAGGACCACCGACTCCTCGGCGAGGCGGCGGGCCAGGGCGCGGTTCGCCGTCGAGTCGAGGTCGATCCGCTCGGCGGACTCCGGGCTCCAGTCCTCGTCGAGGAGGCCCAGCTCGCACTTCTGGAGCAGGACACGGTGGGCCGCCCGGTCGATCAGGGACTCGGGAACCTCCCCGGCCAGGACCGCCTCGACGAGCGGTTTGCCGTAGCACTTCACCGTCGGCAGTTCGACGTCCAGGCCCGCATCGAGGGCCGCGTGGGCCGCGCCCGCCTCGGTGCCGGCGATCCGGTGCTGGGTCTGCAGGAAGCCGACACCGAAGTAGTCGGAGACCACCGTGCCGGTGAACCCCCACTCCTCGCGCAGGAGTTCGGTCAGCAGGCCGGGGTCGGCGGAGGCCGGGACGCCGTCGGTGTCGTTGTACGCGGCCATCACCGAGCGGGCGCGGCCCTCGCGCAGGGCGAACTCGAAGGGCGGCAGGGTGATGTCGGCGAACTCCCGCACCCCCGCCCGCACGGGCGCGAGGTTGCGGGCGCCGGCCGAGGACGCGTACCCGGCGAAGTGCTTGAGAGTGGAGACGATCCCGGCCGACTCAAGGCCCCGGACATACGCGGCGCCGATCGTGCCCACCAGGTACGGGTCCTCGCCGATGGTTTCCTCGACCCGTCCCCAGCGCGGGTCGCGGACGACGTCCAGGACGGGGGCCAGACCCTGGTGGACGCCGACCGCGCGCAGATCGCGGCCGATGGCACCGGCCATCTCCTCGACAAGCCCGGCATCCCAGCTCGCGCCCCAGGCGAGCGGGACCGGATAGGCGGTGGCCCGCCAGGTGGTGAAGCCGGCCAGGCACTCCTCGTGGGTCAGCGCCGGGATGCCGAAGCGGCCCGCCTCGGCGATACGGCGCTGGGCGCGGGCCAGTGCCTGCGCGCCCAGCGCCGGGTCCACGGGGGCGGTGCCGAAGGGGCGGGTGAGCTGGCCGAGACCGTGGGTGATCAGCTCGTCCCAGTCGTGGTCGGCGGTCATCTCGCGCTGCAGGGGGGCGACTCCGTCGCCGTCCGTGGAGGCGCCCACCCACACGCCGTAGAGCTGGGCGGTCTTCTCCTGAAGGGTCATCCGGGAGAGGAGGTCGTCGACGCGGGCGGCGGCGGGCAGGGCGGGGTCACGCCAGGGCGCGGTGGTCATGTAACTCCTGTCGGGCTCGACTGTCGGGTCGACGACCTTCGCGAATGTTTCGATGTGTAATCCGAATGTTTTGGGAACCTAGGGCCGCCAGGAGGGTTCGTCAAGAGGTCGCGCAGGGATACGATCGCCGCCATGACACCCCCGGAGCCCGCTGAAACCCGGACGACTTCCCCTACGGCGGGAAGGTCCGCGCAGACCGCCACCCTGGCCGAGATCGCCCGGGAGGCCGGCGTTTCGGCGCCGACAGTTTCGAAGGTCCTCAACGGCAGAGCCGACGTCGCCCCCGCGACCCGTAGCCGCGTCGAGGACCTGCTGCGCGCGCACGGCTACCGGCGCCGGCGCGCCGAGGCGAGCCGTTCGCCCCTGATCGACCTGGTCTTCCACGAGCTGGAGAGCGCGTGGGCGATGGAGGTCATCCGGGGCGTGGAGAACGTGGCCAGGGATGCCGGGCTCAGTGTCGTGCTGAGCGAGAGCGCGGGGCGGCTCACGCCCGGGCGCACCTGGGCCGACCAGGTCGCCGCCCGCCGCCCCTACGGAGTGATCCTCGTCCTGTCCGGACTCGACGAGTCCCAGCGCGCGCTGCTCGGCAGCAGGTCGATCCCGTTCGTGGTGATGGACCCGGCGGGCGATCCGGGCGCCGACGTGCCTTCGATCGGCGCGACCAACTGGCAGGGCGGGCTCGCCGCCACCCGGCACCTCGTCGAGCTGGGGCACCGCAGGATCGGGGCGATCAGCGGGCCCTCCCGCATGATGTGCAGCCGCGCCCGCATCGACGGCTACCGGGCCGCGCTGGAGACGGCCGGCCTGCCCGTCGCCCCCGAGCTGGTCATGGCCGGCGACTTCCACCACGAGACCGGCTACCGCCAGGGCCTGGAACTCCTGCGCCGCCCGGATCGCCCCACCGCGGTCTTCGCCGGCAACGACCTCCAGGCGCTCGGCCTGTACGAGGCCGCACGCGAGCTGGGACTGCGCATCCCGGAGGACCTGAGCGTGGTCGGCTTCGACGACCTTCCGGTGGCGCCCTGGGTGGGGCCGCCGCTGACGACCGTACGCCAGCCGCTGACCGAGATGGCCGAGGCGGCGGCGAAGCTGGTGCTCGACCTGGGCCGGGAGGGCGGCAACCCGGCAGCGACCCGCGTGGAGCTGGCCACGAGCCTGGTGGTACGCAGCAGCACGGGGGTGCCTTCGGCCGTTTGACCGGGGTGCCTGGTCATGTGTGAGGGGTGTCGCTCGGCCTGGCGCGGTCGGGTGGGGCGGTGGGGCTTCGGCCGGGCTGCTGGGGAGCTGGTTCGTTCGGGCCGATATCGCGGTCGGCGAACTGGTGGTGCGCAGGGGTACGGCTGCCGCCGGGGGTGACGGGGCTGACGGGGCTGACGGGGCTGATGGGGCGGTGATGCGGGCGCGGGGGTGATCCGGCCTGGTGTGGTGCGGCTCGGGGGGTGAGGTGGCAGGTCGTGCGGGGTGGGGTCGTGGCTGGTGGGTGGGGGTTCGGCTGCAGCCGACGGTGGTGGCGGCGCGGGCGTACGCAGTAGGGAGTGCCGGGTCGGGTTGTGTGGCGGGTGTAGGCCGGTGGGGGCTGGTCGCGCAGTTCCCCGCGCCCCTGAATGCCTGCGGCGGCCTGTTTCGGTTCGGTGGGGGCTCATGCAGCGCGTCGGGTTCGGTGGGTGGGGGTGTGGGTCGCGGGTCGGTTGGGCGGGGCGGGGTGCGGTGGTGGAATGCGGGAGCACGGCTGCGGCCGGAGCGGGGCGCGTGCCTGGTCGGGCGCGGGGGTGTGATGCGGTTCGGGGGTGAGACGGCAGGTCGTGGCCGGTGGGTGGCGATACGGATGCCGACGGGGCGGGTCCCGGCTGACGAGCCCTGTGGTGCGCAGCGACACCGCAGTGGCCGGAAGGTGGCCTATTGACGGGTGAGGTGACGGCGCCCACACTCCTCCGAAGCCAATCGGTTGGACGACCGAAACTTTCGGAGGCACCCGCATGAGATCTCTGAGAACCGGCTTGCCGCTCCTCTTCCTGGGCGCGCTCCTGGCCACGGCACCCGCCGCGCACGCCGCCGACCCGCCCCTGCGCGACCTCGCCGACGCCAAGGGCAAGGTCATCGGCACGGCCGTCACCGGCTCCAAACTCACCGGGACCTACGGCGACATCGCGGGGGCGCAGTTCAACTCGCTGACCCCCGGCAACGCCATGAAATGGGGCTCGGTCGAGCCGACCCGGGGCACTTACAACTGGGCCGAGGCCGACCAGATCGTGAACTTCGCCGAGGCCCACGGCCAGCAGGTGCGCGGCCACACGCTGGTCTGGCACAGCCAGAACCCGAGCTGGCTGACGAACGGCACCTGGACCTCCGCCCAGCTGAGCACCCTGCTCAACGACCACATCGCGCTCGAAGTGGGCCGCTACAAGGGCCGGCTCGCCGCCTGGGACGTCGTCAACGAACCCTTCAACGAGGACGGCACCTACCGCCAGAGCCTCTGGTACAACGGCCTCGGAACCGGCTACATCGCCCAGGCCCTCACCGCCGCCCGCGCCGCCGACCCGGCCGCCAAGCTGTACATCAACGACTACAACGTCGAGGGCGTCAACGCGAAGAGCACGGCTCTCTACAACCTGGTCAAGTCCCTCAAGGAACAAGGGGTTCCGATCGACGGGGTCGGACTCCAGGCTCATCTGATCCTCGGCCAGGTGCCCTCGACCCTCCAGCAGAACATCCAGCGCTTCGCCGACCTCGGCGTCGACGTGGCGATCACCGAGCTGGACATCCGGATGACGCTGCCGTCCGACAGCACAAAACTGGCTCAGCAGGCCGCTGACTACAAGGCCGTCATGAACGCCTGCGTGGCGGTCACGAGGTGCGCGGGCGTCACCGTGTGGGGCTTCACCGACTCCGACTCCTGGATCCCGAGCACCTTCCCGGGACAGGGCGCGGCGACACCGTACGACGAGAACTACGCGCCGAAACCGGCGTACTACGCGATCGCGCAGGCGCTCGGCGGCAGTGGTCCCTCGACGGACGGCTGCACGGCGGCGTACGCCGTGACCAGCCAGTGGAACACCGGGTTCACAGGCCAGGTGACGATCTCCTGCGCGGGCGGCTCGCTGGCGTCCTGGAAGGCCGCATGGACCCCCGGCGCGGGTCAGCAGATCACGAACGCCTGGAACGCGACCTGCGCCCAGTCGGGAGCCGTGGTGAGCTGCTCGAACGCCTCCTACAACGGGACTGTCCCGGACGGCGGTTCGGTGACGTTCGGGTTCAACGGCTCTTGGAGCGGGAGCAACCCGGTGCCCACGGTGACGCTGGGCTGAGAACTCTGAGATTTTCCGAAGAAAGCCGCCCCGGAGGCGACCCTCGTAATAATTCGGACTTACGTTCCTGTCTGTGATCGGAGACGACGAGGACAGACGGACCGGCCGGCGGCCGGCACTGCTGAAGGCCGCCGGCCTCACCCTGGTGGGCATCCTGGTGCTGGGCATCGGGACGGCCGGCTGGGCGTACTGGCATCTCAACAGCAACATCAAGAGCGTCGACATCAACAGCGCGCTCGGCGACGACCGCCCGGCCAAGGCGAGCCCGTCTCCTTCGGCCTCCGCCTCGGCAGCGGCCCCGCTGCCGACCGAGGCCGTCAACATCCTGGTCCTGGGCTCGGACTCGCGCAGCGGCACGGAGAACCAGGCGCTCGGCGGCGGCAGCAGCACGGGCGCCCGCTCGGACACCGCGATGGTCGTGCACATCGACGCGGGCCGCACCACGGCCACCGTCGTCAGCATCCCGCGCGACACCCTCGTCACCCGCCCGTCCTGCCCGCTGTCCGACGGCGGCTCCACGGCGGTGTCGTACGGGGCGATGTTCAACAGCGCCTACTCGGTGGGCGGTCCGGTGTGCGCGGTCAAGACGGTCGAGTCGATCACGGGCGTCCGCATGGACCACTACATGGAGATCGACTTCTCGGGCTTCGCGAAGCTGGTCAACGCGCTCGGCGGGGTCACGGTGACCACGGACGAGGACATCGACGACGCCGACAGCCACCTCACCCTGAAGGCCGGCACCCACCACCTGAACGGCAAGCAGGCCCTCGCGCTCGCCCGCACCCGGCACGGCATAGGCGACGGCAGCGACCTCGGCCGCATCGGCCTCCAGCAGAAGCTGGTGAAGGCCCTGCTGGAGCAGATCTCCTCGACGAACCTCCTCACCAGCCCCACCGAGCTGTACTCCGTCGCCGACGCGATCACCGGCAGCCTCACCACTGACACCGGCCTCGACTCGCTGACCGAGCTGATGAGTCTCGGCGAGAGCCTGAAGGGCCTGTCGGCGGACGACGTGAAGACCGTGACCATGCCGGTCGTGACCGCGCCCTCGAACGCCAACCGGGTGGTGGCGAAGGAACCGGCGGCGAGCGAGCTGTGGGAGTCGCTCCGCTGAGACACGAACCGACGGTTACAACCATCGGGCGCCCCGAGGTGTCTGTTGCGGTGACTGCATTGCCGTAACCAGGGGGATTCTCGATGTCCATTTCGCGTTCGTACAAAGCCTGGTCCGTGCCGCTGGTGGCCGGAGTGCTCGCGCTCGGCGGAATCCCCGCCCTGACGGGCAGCGCCGGGGCGGCCACCGCGGCCCCCGTCCGTGACGACTTCAACGGCGACGGCTACAAGGACCTCGCCGTCGGCGCCCCGATCGCCACGGTCGGCGGCCAGAAGGGGGCGGGCTACGTCACCGTCATGTACGGCGGCCCGCACGGCCTGACCAAGGACCACCGGACGATCATCAGCCGTGCCACCAGCGGTATCCCGGGCAGCCCCGCGGCAGGCGAGAACTTCGGCATCCAGCTGTCCAAGGGGGACCTGGACGGCGACGGGCGCACGGACCTGATCATCGGGCAGGAATCCGCCGCCCGGGACGCGGTCGTCGTCTGGGGCGGCAAGAGCGGCCTGTCCGGCGGGGTGTCCGTCCCCGCGGCGGCCACCCAGGCCGGCGACTTCGACGGCGACGGCAAGCAGGACCTGGTTCTGTTCCGCGGGGGCCGCTCCCACGTCGACGACCCGCTCGGCACCAAGGCCACCGTCTGGCGGGGGCCGATATCCCGGGCCGGGAAGCCGGCCGGCACGAAGGACTTCGGCGCGACCGACCTCCGCTACGACGACGTGCTGTACTCCGCCGCCGGGGACGTCAACGGCGACGGCCGCGACGACCTCGCGCTGACCGACTACATCGGCGAGGGCGCCTCCACCTCCCGCTTCTACCTGGCCAACGCCTCCGGAGACGCCTTCACCCGCTACGAGGCTCCCGAGGGCGACGGCGGGGTGGCCTTCGGCGACGTCAACCACGACGGCTACGACGACGTCGTCCGGGGCGCCACGAACTACTCCACGGTCACGGTGGCCCTCGGCTCCGCCTCAGGTCTGAAGCCGAAGTCCACCTGGAAGTCGTACAGCCAGAACACCGAGGGAGTCCCCGGTGGCAAGGAGACCGAGGACTGGTTCGGCGCCGCGGTGGCGGCCGGTGACGTCAACGGCGACGGCTACGACGACGTGGCCGTGGGCGTGCCCGGCGAGGAGCTCGGCTACGACGACGGGGCGGGCATGGTCAACGTCCTGTACGGCAGCCGCGGCGGCCTGACCGGCAAGGGCGCCCAGGGCTTCACCCAGGACACCAAGGGCGTCCCCGGTGCCGTGGAGTCGAGCGACAACTTCGGTGGCTCGGTCAGCCTCCTCGACATCAACCGCAACGGCTACGCGGACCTCGCGGCGGCGGCACCCCGCGAGAACACCGGCGACGGCGCGGTCTGGTCGCTGCGGGGGCGCCCGACGGGCATCGTGACGGACGCGGCGTTCACCTTCGGCCCCCGGACGGTCGGGGCGCCGTACGCGAAGGCGTGGTTCGGCGGGTCGCTGTCGTAGCAGGTCAGGGCCCCGGGAAAAAAACTTCGAAGAAATCCGCGGGGCCTGTCGATTCCGGTGCCGGCCGATCGACGCAAGGGTGAGAGGCCGGAAGGAACCGGCCCGAACCTTCGAGGAGTCACCATGCCCCGCTATCTCTCCCTCGTGCAGATCGACGAGAAGACCGCTCCCGCGGAAGGCCCCAGCCCCGAGCTGATGCAGCGGATGGGGGAGCTGATCGAGGAGATCACCAAGGCCGGCGTGATGCTGGACACCGCAGGACTCACGCCGTCCGCCCAGGGGGCGCGCGTGCACTGGGAGGGCGGCGAGATCTCCGTGACCGACGGGCCCTTCACCGAGGCCAAGGAGGTCGTCGGCGGGTACGCGCTCATGCAGTGCAAGGACATGGCCGAGGCCCTGGAATGGACCAAGCGCTTCCTGAAGACCCACGAGCCGTTCTGGACGGTGACCTGCGAGGTGCGCGAGATCGCGGAGGGCTGAGACCCGCCGCTCCTTGGCCGTGGGGCGTGCGGGGTGTCGAATGGAGGGCTGTGAGCACACAGCCCTCCGCCGGCGCCGATCCCCGCCACGCCATCGAGACGGTCTTCCGTATCGAGTCGCCCCGTGTCGTCGCCGGCGTCACCCGTATCGTCCGTGACCTGGGCATCGCCGAGGAGCTCGCCCAGGACGCCCTGGTCGCGGCGCTGGAGCAATGGCCCCGGGACGGCGTCCCCGACAACCCGGGCGCCTGGCTCATGGCCACGGCCCGGCACCGCGCCGTCGACCTGATCCGGCGCCGGGACAACTACGCCCGCAAGCTGGCCGAGATCGGCCGGGACCTGTCGGAGACCGCCCCGCCGGAGGACCCTGCCGACCCCGGGGACATCGACGACGACCTGCTGCGGCTCGTCTTCACCACCTGCCACCCCGTGCTGTCCGCCGAGGCCCGCACCGCTCTCACCCTCCGCCTCCTCGGCGGCCTGAGCACCCCGGAGATCGCCCGCGCCTTCCTCGTCCCGGAGGCCACGGTCGCCCAGCGCATCGTGCGCGCCAAGCGGACCCTCGCCACGAAGAACATCGCCTTCGAGGTGCCCTACGGCCCGGACCGCGAGGCCCGTCTCGGCTCCGTCCTGGACGTCATCTACCTGATCTTCAACGAGGGTTACGCCGCCACGGCGGGCGACGACTGGCTGCGCCCCGCCCTCTGCGAGGACGCCCTCCGGCTGGCCCGCGTGCTGTCCGCCCTGATGCCCAAGGAGCCCGAAGTGCACGGCCTCGCGGCCCTGTTGGAGTTCCAGGCCTCCCGCACGGCCGCCCGTACCGGCCCGCGCGGCGAACCCGTCCTCCTCAAGGACCAGAACCGCAGCCGCTGGAACCGTATGCTCCTCGCCCGCGGCATCAAGGCCCTGGCCCGCGCCGACGCCACCGGCGCTCCCGGCCCCTACGTCCTCCAGGCCGCCATCGCCGCCTGCCACGCGCACGCGTACTCCTACGAGGAGACCGACTGGCGGGCCATCGCCACCCTCTACGCCCTGCTCGCCGCCCGCGCCCCCTCCCCGGTCGTCGAACTCAACCGCGCGGTCGCCGTCTCGATGTCCGAGGGCCCGGCCCCGGCCCTGGAGATCGTCGACACCCTCACCGACGAACCCGCCCTGAACGACTACCACTTGCTTCCGAGCGTCCGCGGCGACCTCCTGGCCCGACTCGGCCGCACGACAGAGGCCCGCACCGAGTTCGAACGCGCGGCCACACTGACCCGCAACGAACGGGAAAGGGAACTGCTGTTGCGCAGGGCACGGCAGTGCGGGCGCTGACCTCGGTCCCCGGGTGAAGCCCCGGGTCGGGGACGACGGTTCGAGACTGTTCCCCACGGGGGGTTTCACCGGCCGTCCCCGCTGTCAGAATCCAACTGGAGGCGTACGGGGGACGGGGAGCCAACAGGGGGGCCTGTGTCGCTGGCGGGTGGGTATGTCGCGCTGGACAGCACCTCGGTCGTCACCGCGCTGAGCGGACTGCTGGTCGCGATGGTCGCCGCGGCGGTGGCGGTGTGGCAGTCCCAGCGGGTGCAGAGCCTTGAGCGGGAGAAGATCAGGCTGGAGACGGCCGCCCAGATGCAGCTCAAGGAGCAGGAGTGGGACCACGAACGGCAACTGACGGAGCGTGAGCGCCGCCGCGCCGCCCGCGAGGCCGAGCAGGAGCGGGAGCGGGCCGCGGAACGGGTGGCCGTCCGCCGCAGCACTCTGGAGGCCGGAGCCGCCGCCTACTGCGGGCGCCTGGTGCAGGAGCTGTCGACCTTGCGCATCCTCGACATGTCCCGCCCGCTGCACCTTGAGCGCCTCTACGTCCAGGTCGGCGTCCAGGAGCAGCAGCCGCTGCGGTTCCTGTCCGCGGACGAGGTGGAGCGGCAGACCCGTCGCACGGACGCCGAGCGTCGGACCCGTCGTACCGATGCGGAACGCGCTGAGGCCAGGGCCGCGGCCGAGGCGCAGGCCGTCGTCCACACCTATGCGCCGGTCGACGCCCTTCAGCGCTACCGGCGCATCGTGGTGGTGGGCGACCCAGGTGCCGGAAAGACGACCATGTTGCGTCACCTGGCCCTGCGTATGGCCACCCAGTCCGAGCACGAGTCGCTGCCCGTGCTCCCGGCCTACGTCGAGCTGTTCCGGTTCGTGGAGAGCGGTCACGAGTCGTTGCTGGACCACCTCGCCGAGCACTGGGCGGAGCAGTACGGCTTCGAGGACGCCCGCGACTACATCGTGGAGAAGCTCGCCGACGGCGGTGCGGCCTTGCTGCTGGACGGTCTGGACGAGGTGCTGGGCGGGGAGAGCGCACGGGAGGCGGAGAGCGCGTACCACCGGGTCACCGCTGAACTGGCCCGGCTGGCAACGCGGTTCCCTCGGGCGCCGATCGCCGCGACCTGCCGCCGACAGGGCTGGCGGGGTGGACTGCCGCAGTTCCAGGTGCTGGAGGCGCTGGACTTCGAGTGGCCGCAGATCGAGACGTTCGTCGCCAACTGGTTCGGTACCGCGGACCGCCGCCGCGCGGGCCTGGTGCGCGCCCTGTCCGCCAACGGCCGGCTGCAGACCCTCGCTGCCAACCCCCTGCTGCTGAGCCTGATAGCGATTGTCTACGAGCGGGACCTGGAGCTTCCGGAGCGGCGGGCCGCGCTGTACCAACGCTGCGTGGAGGTGCTGCTACGTGAGTGGGACGCGCACCGCAAGATCACTCGATACAGCCGCTTCACCACCGACCGCAAACAGGACCTGCTGAAGGAGATCGCCCGCCACTACCACCAGCGCGGCCTGCGGTACTTCCCCGAGGACGACCTCCTCGACCAGATCGCCCGCTTCCTGCCCACCATCGACCTCGCACCGCAGGACAGCCGGGCCATCCTCGACGAGATCGCCGCACAGTACGGGCTGCTCAAACCGCAGGCGCACGGATGGTACGGCTTCCTCCACCTCACCCTCCAGGAGCATTTCACCGCCGCCGCCCTCCTGGAGCGCGGCGCGGAGGGGATACGCCAGGCGGTGCGGTCGCGGTACGACCCGTGGTGGGAGGAGGTGATCCTGTTGCTGGCAGGGTCCCTGCCGGACGCGTCGCCGCTGCTGTCGGGCCTGCTGCAACTGGAGCCGGACCAGCCGCGCGTCGACGACTCGGGCCTCCTCGACCTGCCGGGCGACGACCTCTTCCACACGGACCTGCTGCTGGCGGCGCGCTGTCTGACGGGGAGCCCGCGGGTGGCCGACGTGGCCCTGCGCCGGGAGATCGTCGCCACGGTCTGGCACCTGCTGGGCGACTCCCCGTACCCGGACGAGAAGCGTCGGGCGGCAGCGGCGCTGATCGGGGTGGCACGCTCCGACGAACAGCTGGACGAGGTCATCGCGTACATCCGTGACACTCAACGGGACACCGAGGCCCGGCTGGCGCTCGTGCAGGCCCTGGAGGCGCACGGCGGTCGGAGGGTGGGCGAGCGGCTGCTGGGTGTCTTCGCACTGGGCGGAGTCTCCGGCCCGCTGCGGGAAGCCCTGATCAGTGCGCTGGGCACACTGCGGGTGGAGGCGGCGGTCCCCATCCTCCGCGCGGAGCTCGAGCGCAAGCTGCGGGTTCTGGCCGAGGAGCCCGGCCGCGACAACTGGTCGGCGGCCAAGGACATCGCCATGCTGCTGCGACCATTGGGCCAGGCGGGCGCCCCCGCGGACGTCTTCCTGCGGGCGCTGGAGATGCGGCTGGGCTCCCCGTGGTTCCAGACGGTCGCGTCGGCGGCACGGGACGCGCTCAAGAACACGCGGGAGCCCGACACGGCCGGACGGCTGCTCGAACTGCTGCTGCGGCCCCTCGACCACGAGGACCTGGCCGGGGCGTATCTGGACGCGGCCGGTGAGGTCGGTGTGCGCACGCTGCTGGACCGCTTCCGTTCCATGGGAAGCGGCACCGCGCTGCTGACCGCGGTACGGGACCACATCACGGAGGGCCACGGCCGGGCCCCGCGTGATGCCCTGCTCACCCTGGCCCGCGACCGCACCCTCACGGTCCAGGCGCGGTGTCTCGCGCTGGAGTGCCTGGACGAGAGCCCGGGAGACCCGGACGAACTCGCCGAGTTCGCCGCCCACCCCGACATGAACCTGCGGGTGGCCGCCGCGGCGACGCTGGCGGCCTGGGGGATACCGACCGGCCTCGACGTCATCCGTACCGCGATCGTGGACGGGGACGTGGTGCTCCTCGACCGCTGGAACAGCGAGGAGGAGGCGGACGAGGCCGTTCCCGCGCCGCACCGCCTCGTTTCCGTCCTGGTGCCGTACGGCATTTCGGGCATCGTCGAGGACCTGCGGGTCAGGGCAGGCATGCCGGACCGAGAGGGGGTCAAGGCGCGTGACTGGCTGTACGCCTTCTCCCCCGAGGACGAGGTGGACGACTGCCTGGACCGTTTGAGCACGGGCGCGCACCTGCCGCGGCAACTGATCCCCGACCGTGTACCGCAGTCCCGGGCACAGACCGTCTTCCGGTACTTCCAGGGCACGCCGAGCGCCGGTTTCGGCGTCCTGCGCAGGGACTACGCAAAGCTTCTGACGGCCGCCGCTGCCGCCGCCGAGGGTGCTGACTCGGTCGCTTGGCTGGTCCGCTTCCTGCCCTGCGGCGACCTCAACAGCATGTACTTCCCGCAGGCCCACCATCACGCCTACGAGGCGAGCCGCCGGGCCCGGGTACGGGTCCTGCGCGACGGCACCGTCCAGCCCCTCGCCGTCAGACGGGACGCCCGATCAGCATCGTCGGCGCCCCCGCCACCCGGGTGAGGAACACCGTCGCCGAGTTGGGCCCCTGCGTCTTCGGAAGCGCCTTCCGTCGCAGTTCCTCCGGCTCGACCGCCGACCCCCGCTTCTTCACGGTCAGGATTCCGACCCGCCGCTCCCGCAGCAGCGCCTTCAACCTCTTCACGTTGAAGGGGAGTTGGTCGGTGATCTCGTAGGCGGTGGCGTACGGCGTCGGAAGCAGGGAGTCCGAAGTGACGTACGCGATGGTGGAGTCGACGAGTCCGCCCTCGACCTCCTCGGCCGTCTCGGCGACCAGATGGGCCCGGATGACGGCGCCGTCGGGCTCGTACAAGTACCGCCCCACGGGCCGGACTTCGGGATCGGGGAGCCCCCGGCCGAGCAGTGTCCGCGGTCCCGGCAGCAGGGTCGCCCGTACGTCACCCGGCGCGGTGCCGAACCACAGCACCGCCTCCTTCACATCCCCGCCATCGGAGATCCACTCCGCCTCGGCCTCCGTGGGGACCGCCTCGTGCGGGATGCCCGGGGCGACCTTGAGCGCGGCGTACGGGGCCTTGAGCGCCGCCTGGACCGCCCACGACAGTGGCGGCGAGTAGGCCTCCGGGTCGAAGATGCGGCCCCGCCCGCCCCGCCTCGCCGGATCCACGAACACGGCGTCGTACGCGGCGGTGTCGACCTCCGTGACGTCCGCCTCCCGTACGTCGATCAGGTCGGTGAGCCCCAGCGCCTCAGCGTTCGCCCGCGCGGTCGCCGCCGTCAGCGGGTCCCGGTCCACCGCGAGGACCCGGATCCCGGCCCGGGCCAGCGCGATCGCGTCCCCGCCGATCCCGCAGCACAGGTCGGCGACGGACCGCACACCCATCGCCCGGAAGCGTTCCGCCCGATAAGTGGCGACGCTCGCCCGGGTCGACTGCTCCACTCCGTTCGGGGTGAAGAACATCCGCCCCGCGTCCTCGGTCCCGAACTTCGCCGCCGCCCGCTGCCGCAGCCGGGCCTGGCCGAGCGCCGCGGAGACCAGTTCGGCGGGATGCTCGCGGCGCAGCCGGGTGGCCACGGTGAGTTCGTCGGCGGGGGCGGTGTGGCGCACGTCGTCGAGGAGGGCGCGGCCCTCGGGGGTGAGGAGCAGGGCGAGGTCGTTCACCGGGTCATTGTGGGCCAGTCGGTGGACGGTGTGCTTCCGGCGGCGGTGTCGACCCGGGCGCACCGCTGTGACCTGCGAGGATCCGGCCCCATGGGAACAGTAGGACAAAACTACAAAAAGGGTGCGCTTATGGTGCCGACCCGCAGCGGACTCGTCCTCCTGGCCGTGGCCGCCCTCGTCTCCGGCTGTGCCCGGCAGGCCAGGACCGACGTACGGGTACAGCGGCCCCTCAAGGCGCCCCCGGCCCCCGCCTCCGTCCCCGACCTCCAGGCCGACAAGGTCCGTATCAGGGCCGCCAGGTTCCGCGCCGAGCAGGCCCGGACCGCCGTCGCCAAGCGCTGGGGTCTGGAAGAGGCCCCGCTCACCGCGCCACCGGCGCCCGTGACCAAACCCCGCATCACCACCCGCGAGGGCTTCGAGGTCGACGGCCACGAGGAGAAGGGGCTGCCGCCGGTCTTCACCACGATCCCCACCCGGCAGAAGATCGTCTTCCTCACCATCGACGACGGCGCCGAGAAGGACCCCGCGTTCCTGCGGATGATGAGCGAACTGAAGATCCCGTACACCGCCTTCCTCAGCGACTACCTGGTCAGGCCGGACTACGGCTACTTCCGGAAGATGCGGGACCGCGGCGTCGTACTCGACAACCACACCCTCCACCACCCCCACCTGCCCGGACTGTCCTACGCCCGCCAGAAGCACGAGATCTGCGGGATGCAGGACGTCATCGAGAAGCACTACGGCACGCGGCCCACGCTCTTCCGCCCGCCCTACGGCAACTACAACGAGGACACCCTGCGCGCCGCGAAGTCCTGCGGCGTCGAATACGCGCCCATCTGGAACGAAGAGGTCTTCGCCGACCACTGGGAGTACCGCGAGTGGGACCAGAGGATCCACCCTGGCGACATCGTGCTCAGCCACTTCCGGGGCCGGGGGGACTGGAAGGGCACGATGCCCGACATGGTCCGCCGCTTCCTGAACAAGGTCACGGCCGAGGGGTACGCGGTCGCACGCCTGGAGGACTACCTGTGAGGCCGAGGACAGCGGCGGCCGCCGTGCTGGCGGCCCTGCTGCTCACCGGTTGCGCCCAGTCCGTCGACCCCATCGAACGGCTGGGCAAGAAGGCGGCGCAGCGGGTGGGGTCCTACGGGCCGACCAGGGGCGACGGGCGGCCGTACCGTCACTGGGGTCTCCTGGCCCCGCTGCCCGCGCCCCCTCGGCCGCCCGCACGCGCGGCGGCGGGCCGGGGCGGTCCGCCGCGGGTGGTGAAGCGCGTCCAGACGTCCGACAAGGTCGTCTTCCTCACCTACGACGACGGTGCCGAGAAGGACCCGCGGTTCGTCGACATGGTCCGTGAACTGCGGCTGCCCGTCAGCATGTTCCTCACCGACAGTGTCGTCGGCCCCGGATACGGCCACTTCGCGCGCCTCCAGTCGGTCGGCGCGAGCATCCAGAACCACACCCTCGGCCACCCCGCCCTGCGCGGCCTGCCGTACGCCGGCCAGCGCGCCGAGATCTGCGGCCAGCAGGAGAAGATCAGGTCCCGCTTCGGCATCCGGCCCCGGTTGTTCCGGCCGCCCTACGGGACGTACGACACCACGACCCTGCGCGCGGCGGCGGACTGCGGGCTCGCGGCGGTCGTGCTGTGGAGCGTCTCGCCGGAGGGCGACCCTCCACAGCGGCTGCGGGCGGGGGACATCGTGTCGGTGGCGTCCGGTGAGGCGACGGGCCCGACGCTCACGGAGCGGACCACGAAGGTGCTGCGCGAGATCCAGCGGCGGGGGCTGACGGTGGGGCGTCTCGAGGACTACCTGTAGCGTCTCCGGCGGCCCTCCGCCGGAGACGCGATTGGCACTCCGCTTGACCGAGTGCTAATCACGGTCATAGTCTCGGGTCTGGCACTCCCCACTGGAGAGTGCCAACACAGCGACGGGCAGGTCCGGCACCCGCGACGACGGATCCACCTGGTCGCCACCTCAGACAGTTAACCCCGTGAGATCTCCGAAGGGGGAGGTCGGATCGTGACGACCACCAGCTCCAAGGTTGCCATCAAGCCGCTCGAGGACCGCATCGTGGTCCAGCCGCTCGACGCCGAGCAGACCACCGCCTCTGGCCTGGTCATCCCGGACACCGCCAAGGAGAAGCCCCAGGAGGGCGTCGTCCTGGCCGTGGGCCCGGGCCGCTTCGAGAACGGCGAGCGTCTGCCGCTCGACGTCCAGACCGGCGACATCGTGCTGTACAGCAAGTACGGCGGCACCGAGGTGAAGTACAACGGCGAGGAGTACCTCGTCCTCTCGGCCCGCGACGTGCTCGCGATCATCGAGAAGTAATTCACTTCAAGCTTTTCTTTTTGAGCTGCGCCCCGGGCCCCCGCGACCTTATGAAGCCGGGCGTTCGGGGCGCAGTTCGTTTCACCCACGTTTTCCGAGAGGGCTGAACCGCTCCCATGGCGAAGATCCTGAAGTTCGACGAGGACGCCCGTCGCGCCCTCGAGCGCGGCGTCAACAAGCTTGCCGACACGGTCAAGGTGACGATCGGCCCCAAGGGCCGCAACGTCGTCATCGACAAGAAGTTCGGCGCCCCCACCATCACCAACGACGGCGTCACCATCGCCCGC
The DNA here is from genome assembly GCF_044903305.1 of Streptomyces sp. NPDC019531. Taxonomy (NCBI): domain Bacteria; kingdom Bacillati; phylum Actinomycetota; class Actinomycetes; order Kitasatosporales; family Streptomycetaceae; genus Streptomyces; species Streptomyces sp. NPDC019531. The sequence goes on from NZ_JBJDQL010000010.1 coordinate 107,772, forward strand.
GAGGTCGAGATCGAGGACCCGTACGAGAACCTCGGCGCGCAGCTGGTGAAGGAGGTGGCGACCAAGACCAACGACATCGCGGGTGACGGTACGACCACCGCCACCGTGCTGGCCCAGGCGCTCGTCCGCGAGGGCCTGAAGAACGTCGCCGCGGGCGCCTCCCCGGCCGCTCTGAAGAAGGGCATCGACGCCGCCGTCGCCGCCATCTCCGAGGACCTGCTCGCCTCGGCCCGGCCGGTCGACGACAAGTCCGACATCGCCGCCGTGGCCGCGCTGTCCGCGCAGGACTCGCAGGTCGGCGAGCTCATCGCCGAGGCGATGGACAAGGTCGGCAAGGACGGTGTCATCACCGTCGAGGAGTCCAACACCTTCGGTCTGGAGCTGGACTTCACCGAGGGCATGGCCTTCGACAAGGGCTACCTGTCCCCGTACATGGTGTCCGACCAGGAGCGTATGGAGGCCGTCCTCGACGACCCGTACATCCTGATCAACCAGGGCAAGATCTCCTCGATCCAGGACCTGCTGCCGCTGCTTGAGAAGGTCATCCAGTCGGGTGCCTCCAAGCCGCTGCTGATCATCGCCGAGGACGTCGAGGGCGAGGCCCTGTCGACCCTGGTCGTCAACAAGATCCGCGGCACCTTCAACGCGGTCGCCGTCAAGGCGCCCGGCTTCGGCGACCGCCGCAAGGCGATGCTCCAGGACCTGGCGACCCTCACCGGCGCCGAGGTCATCTCCGAGGAGGTCGGCCTCAAGCTCGACCAGGTCGGCCTTGAGGTGCTGGGCACCGCCCGCCGCGTCACGGTCACCAAGGACGACACCACGGTCGTCGACGGCGCCGGCGACTCCGCCGCCGTCGCCGGCCGCGTCGCCCAGATCAAGGCCGAGATCGAGAACACCGACTCCGACTGGGACCGCGAGAAGCTCCAGGAGCGCCTCGCGAAGCTGGCCGGCGGCGTGTGCGTGATCAAGGTCGGCGCCGCCACCGAGGTGGAGCTGAAGGAGAAGAAGCACCGTCTGGAGGACGCCATCTCCGCGACCCGCGCCGCGGTCGAGGAGGGCATCGTCTCCGGTGGTGGCTCCGCGCTCGTCCACGCCGCCAAGGTCCTTGAGGGCGGTCTGGGCAAGACCGGCGACGAGGCCACCGGTGTCGCCGTGGTCCGCCGCGCGGTCGTCGAGCCGCTGCGCTGGATCGCCGAGAACGCCGGCCTTGAGGGTTACGTCATCACCTCCAAGGTCGCCGAGCTCGACAAGGGCCAGGGCTTCAACGCCGCGACCGGCGAGTACGGCGACCTGGTCAAGGCCGGCGTCATCGACCCGGTCAAGGTCACCCGCTCCGCCCTGGAGAACGCCGCCTCCATCGCCTCCCTCCTCCTGACGACCGAGACCCTGGTCGTCGAGAAGAAGGAAGAGGAGGAGTCGGCCGCCGGTGGTCACGGCCACGGCCACTCCCACTGAGGCAGGCAGCAGCCCACTGACGCGGGCAGCACCTGAAGAAGCCCCCCGTTCCGTTGCGGAGCGGGGGGCTTCTCCCTTCGCGGGCGGTCCATCTCGGCCGGGCTCACGTCTCCAGCGTGTCCAGTGCCCCCAGCTGCTGCATCAGCCCGATCCGGTCGTACTGCCACCATCCCTCGGCGATCTTGCCGTCCGGGTTGAACCGGAAGATCGTCGTCCCGGTCATGGTGACCTGCCTCCCGGTGCCCGCCAGCCCCATGAAGTCGCCCTTGTGGGTGCCGCGCCAGACCCACCGGTTGCACACCCGGTCGTCCTGGGCCATCTGGTCCTCGAGGGAGAAGGCGAAGTCGAAGCCGCCGCGCCACATCCCGACCTCGCGCCGCATGGCGTCCATCCCGATGGCGTCCTGCTCACGGGCGGGATCGTGGTCGTGATAGTCCTGTGCGATCAGACCGTCGAGCGGGGGCAGCTCCCCGTGCAGGGCCACCGTCTCGAAGAAGCGGCGGGCGGTGTCCGCGTACAGCTTCTCGTCCCGTACGACATCAAGATCCGTGAACGTCGGCATTTCGTCACACAGAGCCACCAGGTCCCGGAAGATCTTGTCGGTCTCCGGAAGGTTCGAGTTCCGCATCGCCTCCTCGTACGACGGGAACTCCACGATCTCGACGTAGTGCGACGAGTCGGAGCGGTCCTTGCCGACCACCGCGTGCGTCGCCGTCCGCTTCCCCTTGGTCTGTTCCACCCATGTGTCCATCAGCCGGTCCATCTCGTCGAAACGGCTGGTCCTGCAGTCGATGAGCTGTACGAAGGTCATGGCACCGTCTCCTCCGGCCCCCCTGGGTCCGGTCGAACACCACCATTCTCTGCCCGTCGGCGACATCAGGCCATGCAGAGCCGACTGCGCCCCGGCGTACGTCTGGTCCGGGCGTACGTCTGGTGAAGGGCGGGCGACCGCACCCGCCGCCCTGTCGCCACCGCGGCCCCGAGTCGCCTACTGCGGTCCGTACTTCCGCCCCGTCCTCGACGAGATCCCGCCCAGCAGCCCCCGGGGCGCCACCTTCACCAGACCCATGAGGGCCTTGTAACGCGGATCGGGGATCGACAGCGACTTCCCGCGGGAGAGGTCGGTGAGGGCGGCGGCGACCAGCTTGTCCGCGTCGAGCCACATCCAGCCCGGGATGTTGTCCGTGCCCATCCCCGCCCGCTGGTGGAACTCCGTGCGCACGAAGCCGGGGCACAGCGCCATCAGCCGTACCCCACTGCCCGCCAGGTCCTTCGCCGCGCCCTGGGTGAACTGCACGACCCACGCCTTCGAGGCGCCGTAGGTCCCGCGCGGCACGAAGGCCGCCACCGACGCGACATTGACGACACCGCCCCGCCCGCGCTCCCGCATCGCCTCCGTCGCCGCCGACGTCAGTCGCAGCACCGCCTCGCAGTGCACCTTGAGCATCTTCAGCTCGTCGGCCATGGAGACATCGAGATAGCGGCCCTTGTTGCCGAACCCGGCGTTGTTGACCAGGAGGTCGACGGGGGACCTGCGGTCGGACAGCCGGGCGGCGACCGCCTCGATGCCGGTGTCCGTGGCGAGGTCGGCGGTGAGGACCTCCGCCTCGATGCCGTGCCGGTCGTGGAGTTCGGTCGCCTGTTCCTGGAGCCGCTTGGTGTCGCGGGCCACCAGCACCAGGTTGTGCCCGTCAGCCGCCAGCCGTCGTGCGAACGCGGCACCGATGCCCGCGGTCGATCCCGTAATCAATGCCGTTGTCATGGCGCAAGGTTAGTGACCGGGACCGACAGCGTCCGCCTGCTGCACAGGGCCTCCCGGTAGGTGAAGTGCCGGGGAACAACCGCAGGCCGGGGGCGAGTCAGGCGCCGTGCTTCTCCACATATTCGAGCGCCCACTTCCGCAGCTCCGGATGGAGCGCCTCGCCCGCCGCCAACAGCCGCGGCTGGAGCGGCCGTTCGGTGGTCATCGCGCGGAACGCCAGGGCGACCGTCACCTCGTGGTCCGGCCGGTGCACGATCCCGACCGGGTCCCCGGTACGGATCTCACCGGGCTCGATCACCCGCAGATACGCCCCCGGCGCACCCCTCTGTGTGAACCGCTTCACCCACCGCTGCTCACCCATGTGGCCCTGGAAGGTGCCGCACGGGATCCGCGCGCTGGTGACCTCAAGAACCACGTCGGGCCCGATGCGCCAGCGCTCGCCGATGAGCGCGCCGGAGACATCGATGCCCTGCGTCGTGAGGTTCTCGCCGAAGAAGCCGTTCGCCAGTGTGCGCCCCAGCTCGCGCTCCCAGTCGTCCAGATCCTCGCGCGCGACCGCGTACACCGCCTGGTCGTCGCCACCGTGGTGCTGCTTCTTGCACACCGCGTCCCCGGCCAGCGCGCTCCCGCCGATGCCCTTGGGACCGGGTGCCGCCACCCGCACCGGTCCGTCGACCGGCCGCTTGTCGATACCGGTCACGCCCTCAGGATTGTCCGTGTACGGCACGGCCTTCACAGGGCCCAGATTCACCGACAGAAGCTTCATGAACGGCACGGTAGGGGGCCGGCGCCCAAAGGTGCCACGCATTATTCGGCGCCGTATCAAAGCACCGCTTATCCTCGGACGGTGATCGAGGCCCGTCATCTCCGTGTCCTGCGCGCTGTCGCCGCCACCGGCTCCTTCTCCGCGGCGGGGCGCGAACTGGGCTGCACCCAGCCCGCCGTCAGCCAGCAGATGAAGGCCCTGGAGGCCTCCGTGGGCACGCCGTTGCTCGTCCGCAGCGGCCGCGAGATGCGGCTGACGCAGGCGGGGGAGGCGCTCGTGCGGCACGCCGCCGGGATCCTGGCGGGACTCACCGCCGCCGAGGAGGAGGTCGCCGCCATCGCCGGGCTGCGGGCCGGGCGCGTCCGGCTCGTCTCCTTCCCCAGCGGCAGCTCCACCCTCGTCCCCACCGCCCTCGCCGCCCTGCGCGCCGCCCACCCGGGAACCCGGGTCTCCCTGGAGGAGGCCGAACCCCCGCACTCCGTCGCCCTGCTGCGGGAGGGCGACTGCGACCTGGCGCTCGCCTTCCGGTACGAGGGGGCCGCGGGCGGCGACGAGTGGGACGACCTCGTCGTACGGCCCCTGCTGACCGACCGGCTCGTCGCCCTCGTACCGGAGCGGCACCGGCTCGCGCGCGCGGGGTCCGTCGCCATCGGGGAGCTCGCCCGGGAGTCGTGGATCGCCGGATGCCCGCGCTGCCGCGGCCAGTTGGTCCAGGTCTGCGAGAGCGCCGGCTTCACGCCCCGCATCGACTTCGCGACCGACGACTACCCGGCGGTCGTCGGCCTGGTGGGCGCGGGGCTGGGGGTCGCCGTACTGCCGCAGCTCGCGATCGAGTCCGTACGGCCACGAGGCGCGCGTACGGTCACGCTGGAACCGGCGGTCCGGCGGGAGATCGTCGCGCTCACCCTGCCCGACCTGGCGCAGGTGCCGGCCGTGGCGGCGACGCTGGAGCAGCTCGCGACCGCGTCGGGCCGGACATAGAAGGAAGGGCACGCGTGCGCGTGCCCTTCCAGGAGAAACGTTCCTTCAGTTGTTCGATGCGCCGTTCCCGACGGACGACGACGCGGATACCAGCCGATGCCGTGCCCGTCCCATGAGCTCCTCGCGCTCGTCCTCGGTCAGCCCGCCCCACACGCCGTACGGCTCTCTCACCGCGAGCGCGTGCGCCGCGCACTGCGCGCGCACCGGGCACCTCATACAGACCTCCTTGGCCGAGTTCTCGCGAGCGCTCCTCGCCGCACCGCGCTCGCCCTCCGGGTGGAAGAAGAGCGAGCTGTCCACCCCGCGACAGGCAGCCAGGAGCTGCCAGTCCCACAGGTCCGCGTTCGGTCCGGGAAGGCGGGAGAAATCTGCCATTGCGTGACCCCTTGCAGCCGTTATGGGCGGATACGGTGTCCACGACCGTACATCTACGATCTAAGGAGATGAAAATATGACTCATTGCGAATCTAGCCTCAGACACCTGGAAATGGGAAGAAAAGGGTCTGAATGGGGCATGGGTTGTGATGAAACGTTGTGGGTCCGCCGCGCATGTCTGCACCGTGTCCGGGCCCTCACGTAGAGTGCCGAAGACAGTGCGCAGCCCCGTAACTCTTTCGGGTGACCGTCGTTGAGAGTGCGGAGGCGGTTGAAACAACAAGTGCTCGGGCAGGCGTCCGAGACGGTCGACCGCACAGGTGACGATTTCGTACCAGCCTGGAGGCTCAAGGTGACGTGCATCAGCTGCGGAGGGCGGCCATGACATCCGTCCTCGTCTGCGACGACTCCCCGCTTGCCCGAGAGGCGCTCCGCCGCGCGGTCGCGACCGTGCCCGGCGTCGAGCGCGTGACGACCGCGGCCAACGGCGAGGAAGTCCTCCGCCGCTGGGGCGCGGACCGTTCGGACCTGATTCTGATGGACGTACGCATGCCCGGTCTGGGCGGCGTCGAGACCGTACGGCGACTGCTGTCCGCCGACCCCGGTGCGCGCATCATCATGCTCACCGTCGCGGAGGATCTGGACGGGGTCGCTCTCGCGGTGGCCGCCGGCGCGCGGGGGTATCTGCACAAGGACGCGTCCCGCGCGGAGCTGCGGGCGACCGTCACGCAGGCCCTTGCCGACCCGACCTGGCGGCTTGCCCCGCGGCGGCTCAGGTCCGCGGAGATGGGTGCGGCGCCGACTCTCACCGCGCGTGAGATCCAGGTGCTCGAAGGGATGAGCCACGGTCGGTCCAACGCGGAGATCGGGCGTGAGCTGTTCCTGTCCGAGGACACCGTGAAGACGCATGCCCGGCGGCTGTTCAAGAAGCTCGGGGCCTCGGACCGGGCGCATGCCGTGGCGCTCGGGTTCCGTTGGGGCCTGGTGCGCTGAGCATTCCGTCGCGTGACGTCGTAGTAAGGCTGCGGGTTGTTCGTGGCCGGTCGCGGCCACGCGGCGGCAGCCGCATATTGATGCAGTCCCGCGCCCCGTCGGGGCGCGGGTGCCGGTGCCCGATGCTTGTTTCGCGACGGATGCCGCATCCTTGAGATGTGGAGTCTCTCGGGGACGAGTCGGTCGAGCGGAAGGGGAGGGCGCAAGGGATGAGTTCCGGCGCACCTGCTCATAACGCTTCGGTGCACAACAACCAGCGCGATGCCGCGGATCCAACGACGCCAAGGCACCATGGACCGATGCGTGACGACGAGGCGGCTCATCCCCATGGGGCGATCGGCGCGCTCGTCCACAGCGCGGTGGAAGGGGACGAGCAGGCCACCCACGACCTGCTCGCCCATGTCCATCCGCTGGCCCTGCGCTACTGCCGCACCCGGCTGTCCCGTCTCCCCGGCGACGCCCGGCACTTCGTGGAGGACCTCGCGCAGGAGGTCTGTGTAGCCGTCCTCCTCGCCCTGCCGCGCTACCGGGACACCGGGCGCCCCTTCGAGGCGTTCGTCTTCGCCATCGCCGCGCACAAGGTCGCCGACCTGCAGCGCGCCGCGATGCGCCACCCCGGCTCCACAGCGGTCCCCTCGGACGAGATGCCCGAGCGGCCCGACGACTCCCTCGGCCCCGAGGAGCGGGCGCTGCTCAGCAGCGACGCCGAATGGGCCAAGAAGCTGCTGGCCAACCTCCCCGAGAACCAGCGCGAGCTGCTGTTGCTGCGCATCGCCGTGGGCTTGACGGCGGAGGAGACGGGTCAGATGTTGGGAATGTCACCCGGTGCGGTCCGTGTTGCCCAGCACCGGGCACTGAGCAGGCTGCGGGCGCTGGCGGAGCAGTAGTTCCTTCGTTGAACGGCCGGCGCGCCCTTTCCGTACGAACATACGAAGCCCGGAGTCGGTCCGAACCGTGGAATTTGCCACCCTTGCTTCCCGTTAGCATGGACATCCGCACCGATCAAGGCCATTTGGGGAAGGTGTCATGACTGCAAACGTCGACGGAGTGCCCGGTAAATTCGCGACGCTCGGGCTGACCTACGACGACGTGCTGCTGCTGCCGGGAGCGTCCGAGGTGCTCCCCAACGCGGTCGACACCTCGTCCCGCATCTCCCGCAACGTCCGGGTCAACATCCCGCTGCTCTCCGCGGCCATGGACAAGGTGACCGAGTCCCGCATGGCCATCGCGATGGCCCGCCTCGGCGGCGTCGGCGTGCTGCACCGCAACCTCTCCGTCGAGGACCAGGTCAACCAGGTCGACCTGGTGAAGCGGTCCGAGTCCGGCATGGTCACCGACCCGATCACGGTGCACCCGGAGGCGACCCTCGCCGAGGCCGACGCGCTGTGCGCCAAGTTCCGCATCAGCGGCGTCCCGGTCACCGACCCGGCCGGCAAGCTCCTCGGCATCGTCACCAACCGTGACATGGCCTTCGAGTCGGACCGCAGCCGTCAGGTGCGCGAGGTCATGACGCCGATGCCGCTGGTCACCGGCCAGGTCGGCATCTCCGGCGGCGAGGCGATGGAACTGCTGCGCCGCCACAAGATCGAGAAGCTTCCCCTGGTCGACGGCGCGGGCGTCCTCAGGGGCCTCATCACCGTCAAGGACTTCGTCAAGGCGGAGAAGTACCCGAACGCCGCCAAGGACTCCGAGGGCCGGCTGCTCGTCGGTGCCGCCGTCGGTGCCAGCCCCGAGGCCCTGGAGCGGGCCCAGGCGCTCGCCGAGGCCGGTGTGGACTTCCTGGTCGTCGACACCTCGCACGGCCACAACAGCAACGCCCTCAGCTGGATGTCCAAGATCAAGTCGAGTGTCGGCGTCGACGTGATCGGCGGCAATGTGGCCACCCGTGACGGCGCCCAGGCGCTGATCGACGCCGGTGTCGACGGCATCAAGGTCGGTGTCGGACCGGGCTCCATCTGTACGACCCGGGTCGTCGCCGGTATCGGCGTCCCGCAGGTCACCGCGATCTACGAGGCCTCCCTCGCCGCCCGCCCGGCGGGCATCCCGCTCATCGGTGACGGCGGCCTGCAGTACTCCGGCGACATCGGCAAGGCGCTCGCGGCCGGTGCCGACACCGTGATGCTGGGCTCGCTGCTCGCGGGCTGCGAGGAGTCGCCCGGCGAACTGCAGTTCATCAACGGCAAGCAGTTCAAGTCGTACCGCGGCATGGGCTCGCTCGGTGCCATGCAGTCCCGGGGCCAGGGCAAGTCGTACTCCAAGGACCGTTACTTCCAGGCCGAGATCTCCGCCGACGACAAGCTCGTGCCCGAGGGCATCGAGGGCCAGGTGCCCTACCGGGGCCCGCTGTCCAGCGTCCTGCACCAGCTCGTCGGCGGGCTGCGCCAGACCATGGGCTACGTGGGCGCGGCCACCATCGACGAGATGGAGTCCAAGGGCCGTTTCGTGCGGATCACCTCGGCGGGTCTGAAGGAGTCGCACCCGCACGACATCCAGATGACGGTCGAGGCGCCGAACTACAGCCGTAAGTGAGCCTTTGCTGAGAGCCACACGCGCGTGAGGGCGGTCCCGGAGCATCCGGGACCGCCCTTGTCGTACCCGTCGGGGATACTGGAAGACGCTGAACGCATCAGGGAAAGGCCACACATCGTGACTGAGATCGAGATCGGGCGCGGCAAGCGCGGCCGCCGGGCGTACGCCTTCGACGACATCGCCGTCGTCCCCAGCCGTCGTACGCGCGACCCGAAGGAGGTCTCGATCGCCTGGCAGATCGACGCCTATCGCTTCGAGCTGCCCTTCCTGGCCGCCCCCATGGACTCGGTCGTCTCCCCGGCCACCGCGATCCGCATCGGCGAGCTCGGCGGACTGGGCGTGCTGAACCTCGAAGGGCTGTGGACGCGGTACGAGGACCCGCAGCCGCTGCTCGACGAGATCGCCGGGCTGGACGTGGACGCCGCGACCCGCCGCCTCCAGGAGATCTACGCCGCTCCCATCAAGGAGGAGCTGATCGGGCAGCGCATCAAGGAGGTGCGCGACTCGGGCGTGGTCACCGCGGCCGCGCTCTCCCCGCAGCGCACGGCGCAGTTCTCCAAGGCCGTCGTGGACGCGGGCGTGGACATCTTCGTCATCCGCGGTACGACGGTCTCGGCGGAGCACGTCTCCGGTTCGCACGAGCCGCTGAACCTGAAGCAGTTCATCTACGAGCTCGACGTCCCGGTGATCGTCGGCGGCTGCGCCACGTACACCGCCGCCCTGCACCTGATGCGCACCGGCGCGGCGGGCGTCCTGGTCGGCTTCGGCGGCGGCGCGGCGCACACGACGCGGAACGTGCTGGGCATCCAGGTGCCGATGGCGACGGCGGTCGCGGATGTGGCCGCCGCCCGGCGTGACTACATGGACGAGTCCGGCGGCCGGTACGTGCATGTCATCGCCGACGGTGGCGTCGGCTGGTCCGGCGACCTCCCCAAGGCGATCGCCTGCGGTGCGGACGCCGTGATGATGGGCTCCCCGCTGGCCCGTGCCACGGACGCGCCGGGTCGCGGCCACCACTGGGGCATGGAGGCCGTCAACGAGGAGCTGCCGCGCGGCAAGAAGGTCGACCTCGGCACGGTCGGCACGATCGAGGAGGTCCTGGCGGGTCCGTCGCACATTCCCGACGGGTCCATGAACTTCTTCGGGGCGCTGCGGCGGGCGATGGCCACGACCGGGTACAGCGAGCTGAAGGAGTTCCAGCGCGTCGAGGTGACGGTGGCGGACTCGCAGCACAAGCGGTAGGCAGGGCTTACGGCGGCTTGAGGGCCGGTCATCCCGGGTGGGGTGGCCGGCCTTTTGCGTGCCCTGGGGTTTCGCGAGGCAGGCGGCGCGTGGGGTGGTGCGGGGGCGCGCGGTTGCGTTCGGGGTGGAAACGGGCTGGTGGGCGGGGTTGCGGGCGATAACGTCCGTATCGGCGCCCCAGGTTTCTGGAGCGCCCCCTTCCAAGGATTTGGTTCCGGACCCCGCTCCTCGGGGCCCGGCCCGATTTCCGACGGACCGTCTCACCGGGCTACTGGGCGGTGTCGTGGAAGGGGGCGCCGATGGGTCGCCACCGGAAGCCCACCCGCTGGGACCGGATCCGTCTTCGGATGGTGAAGTGCCGGAGGAGGTGGATCTTGCGGATTTTCGGATGGTGAGCGGCCGCCCCCACAGAAACTAGGGGCGGACACTCCGTGAACCATCCAGGAGCCTGCCGCAGTACCCGCTGCGGTGTGCTCCACCTAGTGGGTGTGATGGTGAGCGGCCGTCCCCATGCAACGTAGGGGCGGAAACTCCGTGATCCATCCACAAGCCTGCCACAGTGCTCGCTGCGGCCGACCCCACCTGTCTCCGTAAGGTACCCGCGCCGCGCCCCGCGTGCCACCAGCACCGGAGCCCGCCGCACCCACGCGCCCCCCTTCACAACCTGTGCGCCGCCCCCGTGGGCGTGGCCCCCCGCGTGTCCAGCAGCAGCTGGGCCTTCACCGACAGGCCCTGGAGGTCGTACGTCCGGTGCTGCTGGAGCAGGATCGTCAGGTCCGCGTCGGCCGCCGCCTCGTACAGGGAGTCCGCGCGGGGGACCGGGCGGTCCAGGACGCTCCAGGACGGGATGTGGGGGTCGTGGTAGCTGACGGCGGCGCCGAGTTCCATCAGGCGTACGGCGACCTCCTGGGCGGGGGTGCCCTGCTGGTCGGCGAGGTCGGGCTTGTAGGTGACGCCGAGCAGGAGGATGCGGGCGCCGCGCGCGGACTTGCCGTGCTCGTTGAGGAGGGCCGCCGCGCGCTGGACGACGTAACGGGGCATCTGGTCGTTGACCTGCCGGGCGAGTTCGACCATGCGCAGGATGCGGCCGCCGCCGGGGCTGCCGCCGGTCAGGTCGCGGGGGACCGCGTGGCCGCCGACGCCCGGGCCGGGACGGAAGGCCTGGAAGCCGAAGGGCTTGGTCTCCGCACAGCGGATGACATCCCACAGGTCGACGCCGAGGTCGTTGCAGAGGACGGCCATCTCGTTGACGAGGGCGATGTTGACGTGGCGGTAGTTGGTCTCCAAAAGCTGGACCGTCTCCGCCTCGCGCGTGCCACGCGCGCGTACCACCTTGTCGGTGAGGCGCGAGTAGAACGCGGCCGCCGATTCCGTGCACGCGGGCGTGAGGCCGCCGATCACCTTGGGGGTCGTGGCGGGAGTGAAGTCGCGGTTGCCGGGGTCGACCCGGGTGGGGGAGTAGGCGAGATGGAAGTCGCGGCCCGCGCGCAGGCCCGAGCCCTTTTCGAGGATCGGGCGCAGGAACTCCTCGGTGGTGCCCGGCGGTACGGGGGACTCCAGGATGACGGTGGTGTGCGGCCGCAGGTGCGCGCTCAGCGTGCGCGCGGCCGCCTCCACCTGGCTGAGGTCCAGGCCGCCGTCCGGGCTCGGCGGGGTCGGGGCGCAGATGACCGCCGTACGCACGCGGCCGAGTTCGGCGGGGCCCGCGGCTGTCCGGAAGCCCCCCGAGAGCATCCGGCGCAGTTCGGCAGGGCTGAGGGAGCCGGCCTCGGGCCCCGTGCGGTAGCCGAGGGTGGGGATGCCGGCGGCGACAGCGGCCTGGGCCAGGGGCAGTCCGTAGGGGCCGAGTCCGATCACGGCGAGATCTGCGGGCATGGCGTGGGCCGTCCTTCCCAATAACCGAAGCGGGACAGGTGCGCAAGCCCTGTGGACTGGACGAGCGAGCGCAATGTCAGACTAGGAGTAAATATGACCGATATATGGGATTGATTCCGTGTGTCTTCCTGCGGGGTTGTGGGCTCACGTGGCTTTCGGGGTACGCGGCGGTGAAAGTTATCCACAGGCTGAGGGGGACTGGTGGCCGAAGTCGGGCAAGCCGGTCAGAATTTGGGCACGGGTGGACATGTGTGAGACCAGCGCGACCGACAGCGGGAGGCAGTGGTGAGGACAGCGACACTGGGACCGGCACAACGTGCCGAGTCACTCGCATCAATGGCCGAGCGCGAACTGGACGTGCTGGTGGTGGGAGCCGGCGTGGTCGGCGCGGGCACCGCGCTCGACGCGGTGACCCGGGGTCTGTCCGTGGGCCTGGTCGAGGCGCGTGACTGGGCGTCGGGCACCTCCAGCCGTTCCAGCAAGCTGATCCACGGCGGCCTGCGCTATCTGGAGATGCTCGACTTCGCCCTCGTGCGCGAGGCGTTGAAGGAGCGCGGGCTGCTCCTTGAGCGGCTCGCCCCGCACCTCGTGAAGCCCGTGGCCTTCCTGTATCCCTTGCAGCACAAGGGCTGGGAGCGGTTGTACGCCGGCTCGGGCGTCGCGCTCTACGACGCGATGTCGATGGCCCGGGGACACGGCCGGGGTCTGCCCGCGCACCGGCATCTGAGCCACCGTCAGGCTCTGCGTGTCGCACCTGCCTTGCGCAAGGACGCCCTGGTCGGCGCGCTGCAGTACTACGACGCCCAGATGGACGACGCCCGCTTCGTGGCGACCCTCGTGCGCACCGCGACCGCCTACGGCGCGAAGACCGCCAACCGCGCGCGCGTGACCGGGTTCCTGCGCGAGGGCGAGCGCGTGGTCGGGGCGCGGGTGCAGGACGTCGAGGCGGGCGGGGAGTACGAGATCCACGCCAAGCAGCTCGTCAACGCGACCGGGGTGTGGACCGACGACACCCAGGCGATGGTCGGGGAGCGCGGGCAGTTCCACGTCCGCGCCTCCAAGGGCATCCACCTCGTCGTGCCCAAGGACCGCATCCACTCCTCGACCGGCCTGATCCTGCGCACCGAGAAGTCCGTGCTGTTCGTCATACCCTGGGGCCGGCACTGGATCATCGGCACCACCGACACCGACTGGGACCTCGACAAGGCGCATCCGGCCGCGTCCAGCGCCGACATCGACTATCTGCTGGAGCACGTGAACTCGGTGCTCGCGGTGCCGTTGACGCGGGACGACGTCCAGGGCGTGTACGCGGGCCTCAGGCCCCTGCTCGCCGGTGAGTCGGACGCCACCAGCAAACTCTCGCGCGAGCACACCGTGGCGCATCCGGTGCCGGGGCTCGTCGTGGTGGCCGGCGGCAAGTACACGACCTACCGGGTGATGGCCAAGGACGCCGTCGACGAGGCGGTGCACGCACTCGACGTACGGGTCGCCGAGTGCGTCACGGAGGACGTGCCGCTCCTCGGCGCCGAGGGATACCGGGCGCTGTGGAACGCGCGGGCGCGCATCGCGGCCCGCACCGGGCTCCATGTCGTCCGCGTCGAGCATCTGCTGAATCGCTACGGCGCCCTTGCGGAGGAAGTCCTCGACCTCATCGCCTCGGATCCCACCCTGGGCGAACCGCTCAAGGCCGCCGACGACTACCTGCGCGCCGAGATCGTGTACGCCGCCTCGCATGAGGGTGCGCGGCATCTGGACGATGTGCTGACCCGGCGTACCCGCATCTCCATCGAGACCTTCGACCGGGGCGTGCGCTCCGCCCGCGAGGCCGCCGAGCTGATGGCGCCGGTGCTCGGCTGGGACACGGACCAGATCGAGCGCGAGGTCGAGCACTACGAGAAGCGGGTGGAGGCGGAGCGGGAGTCGCAGCGGCAACCGGACGATCTGACGGCGGATGCGGCGCGGTTGGGTGCGCCGGACATCGTGGCGTTTTGAAGTGCTCGCCCTCGTAGACGGGATGGGGGAGATTCCTGCCTGCCCTGCGGTGGCGGGCGGTTCTGGTGGCAGGCGGTCTTGTACGTCGGCATCGTCACGGTGCGGCCGGCTTTACGGGTCGGCTTCACGGTCCGGTCCGGCCGGTCCGGTCTCGTCTGGTCCGGCTTGGTGCGGTGCGGTGCGGTGCGGTGCGGCGCGGCCCGGCCTGGCCCGGTCCGATCCGGCCAGATCACTGTCACTCGAACGAGTGTCGTGAGTCGGGATCTTCGTTCGGAACCCGGTCGTTCTACGAGGTGCGGGGGCAGAACTCGGCGGCGAGCAGGGCCGGTTCGAGGTCGGGTTCTGTGATCGCGGTCGTGTTCACGCGGAAGGTGAGGACGCGACGGCCGTCGATGGTGGCTGCGGTGCGCACGTAGCTGCCGGTGATACGGCCGTTGTGCCCCCACACCGTCGTGCCGCACGGCAGCCGCACCGGGAACAGACCCATGCCGTACAGGCCGTGTGCGGTGCGGGTGTCCATCATCTCGTGCAGCCAGTACGGGGACAGCAGCCGCCCGCCGAGCAGCGCCGTGTAGAAGCGGTCCAGATCGGCGAGCGTGGTCACCAGCTCGCCCGCGGCCCCGGCCACCCGCGGGTCGAGTGCGGTGACATCGGTCCCGTCGGCGGTGTAGGCGCGGCCGTGCGGGGAGGGCAGAGAGGTGCGTGAACCAGGGAAGGAGGTGCCCGTCAGACGCAGCGGGGCGATGATCCGCCGCTCGGCCTCGGTGGCGTAGGAGTCGCCGGTGACCTGCTGGATCACCATGCCGAGCACGACGTAGTTGGTGTTCGAGTAGGAGTAGCGGCCGGGGGCGGCCGGAGGGTGGGTGAGTGCGATACGGACGGCTTGAAGAGGAGTGAGGGGGACCAGACCCCGGGTGTCCGCGGTGAAGTCCTTCAGGCCGCTTGTGTGGGTGAGCAGGGCGCGCAAGGTAAGTGTGCGGCCGTCGTTGCCCGCCCCGTGCACCAGGCCGGGCAGGTGCTGCTCCACGGTGTCGGACAGCTTCAGCCGGTGTTCCGCGGCCAGTTGGAGCACGACCGTCGCGATGAAGCTCTTGGTGATGCTGCCGGCGCGGAAGTGGTCGGCGCGGGCGATTCCCGGGCCCGCCTCGGCGTAACGGGTGCCGCTCTGCTCCCGGGCCAGGAGCGCGGTGGCGGGAGCGCCGCCCTGCGCGATCAGTAGCGGGAGCAGCGCGTCCGAGGGCGCGGTGGAGGGCGCCGAGGAGGCCGCCGGGGCCAGGGCGAGCAGCGCCAGGGACACCGGGACGGCCAGCAGTGTCCGGAGCGGCGGCATGGCGGGTCCTTCCTTGTCTGGAGCCATCATGCAGGTCACGGGTGTGGAGGTGGGGAGTGGGGGCGGGCCTGGTCCGGGTTGTGGGGGGTGCGGGCCGGTGCGCTGTTGCCGAGCCGGCGACCTGTCTCCTGTCGTGCCCTCTGCCGTGTCGTCGAAATCGGGGTGCTGTGGTGCCGTTGCGCCGGAGGCCGGGCGTCGGTGGGTGTCACGGGTTCGCGGGGGCTGCACGGCGAGGAGTTGTGCGCGGTGAGTGGATCTCCGGGGCGCGGGGGCCGTGGGCTGAAGGCGGTCTGTGGGGTGAGGGGCCGTAGGCGGGCGGTAGCTGTGTGTTGAGGGGGGTGTGGGCCGACGCGATCGGTGGGCCGATGTCGCCGGGGCGGTGCCGCGGGTGAGTCGACGCCGGGGGCACCCTGGGCGTCGGGCACTTGTCGGGTGAGGGACAATGGAGGCTCGGTCAGGGCGGGTTCATGAGGGGACGCATGTCGGACGCGGAGCGGGCGGGAGCATCCCGGCAGGACGAGAGCAAGCGTCTCCTCGCCGGGCGGTACCGGCTGGGAGGAGTACTCGGCCGCGGTGGCATGGGCACGGTGTGGCGCGCCGAGGACGAGACTCTGGGCAGGACGGTGGCCGTCAAGGAACTGCGGTTCCCGTCCAGTATCGACGAGGACGAGAAGCGCCGGCTGATCACGCGCACGCTGCGGGAAGCCAAGGCGATCGCGCGGATCCGCAACAACAGCGCGGTGACCGTGTTCGACGTGGTCGAGGAGGACGACCGGCCGTGGATCGTGATGGAGCTCGTCGAGGGCAAGTCGCTCGCCGAGGTCATCCGGGAGGACGGCCTGCTGGAGCCGAAGCGGGCGGCGGAGGTCGGCCTCGCGATACTCGACGTGCTCAGGTCCGCGCACCGCGAGGGCATCCTGCACCGTGACGTGAAGCCGTCCAACGTGCTGATCTCCGAGGACGGCCGGGTCGTGCTCACCGACTTCGGCATCGCCCAGGTCGAGGGCGACCCGTCCATCACCTCCACCGGCATGCTCGTCGGTGCGCCCTCCTACATCTCCCCGGAGCGGGCCCGCGGGCACAAGCCGGGCCCCGCGGCCGATCTGTGGTCGCTCGGTGGGCTGTTGTACGCGGCGGTCGAAGGTGCTCCGCCGTACGACAAGGGGTCCGCGATCGCGACGCTCACGGCGGTGATGACCGAGCCGCTGGAGGAGCCGAAGAACGCGGGGCCCTTGAAGGAAGTCATCTACGGACTGCTCACCAAGGACCCCGCCCAGCGGCTGGACGACGGTGGCGCCCGGGCCATGCTCTCCGACGTGATCCACGCGCCCGAGCCGAAGGCGGCCGAGCCGGAGCCGCCGGCGGACGCGACCAGGGTGGTGCCGTTGCCGGCACAGCCGGAGGAGCGTGCGGGCGGTTCCGGTGGCAGACGCGGTGAGCGGGAGGGACTGCGCGGGGCGCTGCGTTCCGTGCGGAAGGCCGCGGGGGCGGCGGCGACTTCCGCGGCCGCGTCTCGGGCCAAGTCCGGGAGCAGTTCTGCGGGTTCGGCGAGTTCTACTGGTTCGGTGGGCCCGGCGGGTTCGGGTGCCGGGAAGGTGCCCGCTCAGGCTTCCGAAGCCTCTGCGGCTTCTGCGGCCGCCCCTGTTTCTTCTGCCTCCGCGGCTGCCCCGGCCTCCTCGGCATCTTCGGCTTCCCAGGCTTCCCCCGCTTCCCCCGCTTCTCAGGGGAAGGGCGCGGCGACTGTGTCGGCGGCGGCTTCGAGTGGGGCCGCCGCGGTTCGGGACGGGAAGACGCAGCAGTCCGACGCGGTCTCGGACGGGCGGAGTTCGGGGTGGCCCGTGATGACGCCCCCGCCGGATCTGGCGCCGAGGCAGGTCCCCAGGGCGCCGCTGACCGACGTGGTGCCGCGGCGGACGCTGGTGATCATCGCGGTGGTCGTGGTGCTCGCGGTCATCGGTACCGTACTGGCCCTCACGCTCGGAGGGGACGACAGCACCGACGGCGCCAAGAGCGGCGGCACCAAGGTGACGGCGGGCGCGAGCGCCAGTGCCGACACCAAGGAGGACGAGAGCGGGGGTACCCAGACCGACGGGGCCGCCACCGAGTCCGCCTCTTCCCAGACCGGAGCGGGGGCCGCGAACTCGCCTGGTGCCCAGGAGAGCGGCGGGAGTTCGGAGGGTTCCTCCGGCTCGGGCGACTCGTCCGACGACAGTGCGGTGGCCTCGACGTACAAGGGGAGCCAGGGGTACTCGATCGGGCTGCCGGAGGGGTGGAAGTTCCAGACCTCCAGCTCCGCGGGCGACCGGTTCACCGGGCCCGGCGGGCAGAAGCTGCTCGTCGCCTGGACCACCACGCCCAAGGGCGACCCGGTGGCGGACTGGGAGAACCAGGAGCGGAGCATGGGCCGCTCGCAGTACACGAAGATCCGAATAGAGAAGGTGGACTACCGGAGCTGGAACACGGCCGACTGGGAGTTCACCTATGTGGAGAGCGGGACGAAGTACCGGACGATCGACCGTGGATTCGTCGTCAACGACCATCTCGGATATGCGCTGATGTACACGGCGAAAGCCGCGAACTGGGGCACCGAGCTGCGCAAGGACACATGGCAGACGCTCGCTCGTACCTTCGAACCGAAGTCGTGACGTGCTGTTCGGGGCGCGGTCCTGGGTTTGGGCCGTGAGATCTGGAAATCCCCTCTTTGCGGGTTGCCTCCGGCACGTATCGTGAGTGTTTGCGGACCGTCCGCATCCAGGTATGGGTACGGAACGGGCCGTGTGGCGAACGGAATTGACCAACCGGGCGGCCGGGGGAGGCAACGTGGACGACTATGCGGGTCGGGTGCTCGCCGACCGCTACCGCCTGCCGCTGCCTCCGTCCGACGAGTACGAACTCACCGAGACCCGCGCCTTCGACACCTACAGCGGTCAGGAAGTCCTGGTCAGGCAGGTGCCGTTGCCCGAGGTCGTCGAGGCGGAGGTGCTCGACGCGGAGGGACTGCCGGACGGGTTCACGGCCCGGGATCCCCGGGGCGCGCGGCGGAGTCCGGGGCGGAGCGGTACGCGCCGGCCGACGGAACCTGCCGTGCGGCGGGCCGTCGAGGCCGCGCAGGCCGCCGCCCGAATACCCGACCACCCACGGCTCGACCAGGTCTTCGACGTGTTCGCCGAGGGTGGTTCGCTGTGGATCGTGAGTGAACTGGTGGCCGCGCGGCCACTCGCGGCGCTGCTCGCCGAGAAGCCGCTGACGCCGTACCGGGCGGCCGAGGTCGCCTCCGACGTGCTCATGGCGCTACGGGTGCTGCACGCCCACGGCTGGGTGCACCGCAACATCACCGCCCGCACGGTACTTGTCTGCGACGACGGCCGGGTCATGCTGACCGGCCTCGCGGTCGGAGCGGCCGAGGAAGCCCTGTGCGGGTACGACCCGGTGCCGGCCGAGGCGGGTGAATGGGGCGCCGGGGGCGGGGAGTTCGGCGCCGGTACGGACACCGGTGGAGTCGGCGGCCTCGGCGGGCCCCGTGAGTCCTCGGGTGCGGTCGACGGGCGTGGCGGGGCAGGCAGTTACGGAGTGCCCGGGCGAACGGCGGGCGTTCCCGGTGGAATTGGCGGAGTCGACGGGCGTGGGGGACCTGGTGGCCACGGGGTCCCCGGACAGTCCTCGGGTGCGGCCGGGGAGTTCGGTGTCGTGGGCAGGTCCGGCGTCGCCGGGGTGTCCGGTGGAGCAGGCGGTAAGGGGTCGGGGGGTACCGGCGGCGGACGTACGGCTCTCGGGTCCGGTGGGCCCGGTGGGTCCGGTGCGGCCTTCGGGCTCGGCGGGGCCCAAGGCGCCGGACCGGGCACGGGACTTGGCCCCGGGGGCGCGGTAGGCATCGGTGCGGGCGATCCCGATCCTGAGGCCGCGCGGCGGGCCGCGATCGAGGCGCGGGAGGCCCGTGGGCTGCCCAGTGCCGGGGTGGAGCCGGCGAACGGAACTGAGTCCTCGGCGGCCGTCGTGCGACGGGAGGCGGACGGCGGCACGGACATCCGGGCGGCGCGGGCCGGTGCGATCGCCGCGTATCGCGCGGGCGCGCGAGCGGCGGCCCGGGTCCAGGAAGCGCAGAACGGCCGGGCGGCCCTTCCCGGAGCCCGCCCCGCACCGGAGGGCGACACCGCCGCACGAACATACGGCGGCCCCCCGCCCGCACAGACCGACAGCAGGCCGTACCCGTCGGCCAACGGCGCGGCCCAGCCGTACCCTTCGGCTGACGGTACGGCCGAGTCGCCGTATCCCTCCCCGGAGGGCACGAGTCAGTCGCCGTATCTCTCGGCGAACGGTACGACTCAGTCGACGTACCCCCCGGCCGACGGCATGGCCCGACCCCCGTATCCGACCGGGAACGGTGTCGAGCACGTGCCCGGTGCCGTGCCGTCGGGGCGGATGACCGATTCCTATGGCGTGCGCCCCGCCTCCTGGCACGGGGCCGCGCCGCGCGGTGGGGTCGGCGGGGTGTCGGACGCGGGCGCGGCGCCCTCGGACGACGGGCAGGTGCCCGCACCCGGGACCGCGTCCGGCGTCGGACAGGGAGTCTCCGCCCCCGCCCGCTGGGACGACCTCACCCCCGTCAGCGCGCCTCGCCGCGGTCCCGCCACCGCGCTCGCCGCCGAGCGGGCCAGGCAGGCGCGGATGGCCGTGGTGGGGCCCGTCACCGAGAGGTGGGCGCCGGAGCAGGCCGGTCCGGTGCACGAGAACTGGCAGCTCGCCGCGCCCATCGGGCCCGCGACCGACCTGTGGGCGCTCGGGGCGCTGCTCTTCCGGGCCGTACAAGGGCATGCGCCCTACCCCGAGGAGTCGACGGCCGAGCTGGTGCAGCTGGTGTGTGCCGAGCCGCCCGCCTTCGCGGAGGAGTGCGGGTCGCTCAGGCCGGTCGTGGAGTCGCTGCTGCGGCAGGACCCCACCGAGCGGCTGGAGTTCGAGGAACTGCGCGGCTGGCTGCGGTCGCTGGTGCGGACCGCGCCCGAGCCGGAGGCCGGCGCGCATATCGTCGCCGCACCGCCCGTCGACACGAGCCGGCTGCCGATCGTGCGGCGCCGGGGCGAGTTGGTGCGCAGGAGGCGCGCCGGGCTGCCCGCGACCAGCGCGCACGGACGGCACAAGCGGGCCAGCAAGGACGCGGCGACTTCGCCGCGCCGCCTCGGCCGCAATCTGCTGCTGCTCATCCTGCTGGTGATGGCCGCGGCGATCGCGTACGCCATGTACTTCATGCCGAAGGCGGGCTCCGACGACGACGGCGCCGCCCAGGAGACCGGTGCCACCGGTCAGGCCGGTGCCACCAATCAGGCCGGCCCGGCGCAGTCGCCGGAGGCCGGCAGTGAGCCCCGGCCCGAGCAGACCACTCCCGAGGCGTCGCGGTCCAGCGGTGCCGCCGAGACACAGACCGCCGGGCCCGAGGTCGCCGACGGTTTCACCCTGCGCACGGACACTGAGGGCTTCAAGGTCGCGGTGGCCAACGGCTGGGACCGCACCCCCAGGAACGGCCGCGGTCAGGTGGTCTACTCGCAGGGCGACTTCGAGCTGATCGTCGTACCGGGGCGGGACACCGCGGCCGCGAACGGCAGCGATCCGATGGTCTATCAGCGCGAGAAGGAGCCCGAGCTGCAGCCGTACCGCGACTCCAGCTGGGCGACCGCCACCGGGCTCAAGTCGATCCAGGTGGGCACCAGGAGCATGGCCGAGGGGCAGTTCACCTGGACCGGCGACGACGGGCGCGAGCTGTACGTACGCAATCTGGCGATCCTGGTCGGCGGGAAGTACCACGTGCTCCAGGTGCGCGGCCCGGAGGCGGAGCGGGACGAGGTGACCCGGCTGTACGAGCAGGCGCAGGCGACCTATCAGGTCACCGGCTGACGTACGTCGGCCGCAGCGGAACGGTTCACTCTCGCTTCACAGATGCGACAACCGTCACAGTGCGGTCTCCTTGACGCTCCCCTGGTTCCCCTCGGAGCGGCCCGGTCCTTAGTCTGACTGGGTCAAGAGCATTGCGGGGAAACGTGAATCAGATGCAGGGCACGCTCCTGGCGGGGCGCTACCGGCTCGCCGACCCGATAGGCAAGGGCGGCATGGGCCAGGTCTGGCGTGCCCATGATGAGGTGCTGCACCGGGCCGTGGCGATCAAGGAGTTGACCGCCGCGCTCTACGTTTCCGAGAGCGATCAGGCCGTGCTGCTCGCCCGGACCCGCGCCGAGGCGCGCGCGGCCGCCCGGATCAACCACTCGGCCGTCGTCACCGTGCACGACGTGCTCGACCACGACGGCCGGCCCTGGATCGTGATGGAGCTGGTCGAGGGCCGCTCGCTGGCCGACGCGGTCAAGGAGGACGGCCGGGTCGAGGCGCGCGAGGCGGCCCGGATCGGGCTGTGGGTGCTGCGGGCCCTGCGCGCCGCGCACTCGGCGGGGGTGCTGCACCGGGACATCAAGCCCGGCAACGTCCTCCTCGCCCAGGACGGCCGCGTTCTGCTCACTGACTTCGGCATCGCCCAGATCGAGGGCGACACCACCATCACCCGTACCGGAGAGGTCGTCGGCTCGGTCGACTACCTCGCCCCCGAGCGGGTCCGCGGCGCCGACCCCGGTCCGTCTGCCGACCTGTGGGCGCTCGGCGCCACGCTGTACACGGCGGTCGAGGGGCAGTCGCCGTTCCGCCGTACGACCCCGCTGACCACCATGCAGGCCGTTGTCGACGAGGAGCCCGCCGAGCCGCGCAACGCCGGCCCGCTCGGGCCCGTCATCGCCGCGCTGCTGCACAAGGACCCCGACGTACGGCCCGACGCGGCCGAGGCCGAGCAGATGCTCGCCGAGGCGGCGGAGGGGCGGCGGTCGAACGCGGCACAGGCGTATGTGCCGACGCAACATGTGGGCCCCCGCTATGAGCCAGGGGCGCAGAGTGGATCGCACACCTACCCCGCCTCCTTCAGCGGATCGCACAGCGGATCCCACGGTGGGTTCAACACACCGCCCACCGGCGCGTCGCACACCGGTACGCCGCCCACCGGTACTCCCTTCACTGGCACGCCGTACGGGTACGCGTCGGGGCCGAACGCGCCGTACTCCTCGGCGCCCGGCCCCTCGTACGCCCTGGACGGTGGCGCCACGACCATCGGGCCCCGGCACCACAACGGCAGCGGGCCCCCGCCGGCCGCCCCGCCCAAGCGCCGTCGGCTGCGTTCCCTCGCGCTCGTGGTCGTGCTCGCCGCGCTCGTCAGTGCCGGTACCGTGATCGGGCTGCAGACGTGGGGCGAAAGCCGGGACACGGGAGGCACGGTCGACTCGTCCAGCCCGTCGAGCTCGTCGAGCCCCTCGCCCAGCAGCAAGCCGACGGCGGGCGCGGGAGGCGTTCCGGCCGGCTGGGTCGAGCGCCACGATCCTGTGGGCTTCAGCGTCTATCTGCCCAAGGGCTGGGAGCGGTCGGTCTTCGGGACCCCGGCCGACGGTCTGACCCAGGTCGACTACTCGCCGGACGAGGGCAAGCACTTCATCCGTATCTCGGTAGACACCTCGCCGGACTTCGTCGATCCCTATGAACACCAGCTTGATCTGGAGCAGCAGATCAAGAAGCTCAGCAACTACGAGCGCGTGAGCATGGACCAGAACACCTACCGGGACCGGCCGGGCGCCCGGTGGGAGTACACCTGGACCGCGCTGGCGAAGGACACGGTGTTCCCCGGGCCGCGCCGGGCCGTGGAGGAGACGTACATCTCCCGGGACGGCGCCGAGTACGCGATCTACATGTCGGCGCCGGTGGAGAGCTGGCCGACCACCAGCGAACAGTTCACGACGGTGCTCCAGAGCTGGAACGAGTCGAGCGGCTGACGGAGTTGGCCGGTCACCGCCCCGGAGGGGCGGCGTCCGCTGCGGCATGATGGGGCGTATGGGGACCGAGGGGGACGCCTTCCGTGTGATCGCGGGCCGTTACCGCCTGGAGGCGAGGATCGGGCGCGGCGGCATGGGCGTGGTGTGGCGGGCCACCGACCAACTGCTCGGCCGGCAGGTCGCGGTGAAGGAACTCCCGCAGGACGAGACGCTCTCCGAGGCCGACGCACGGCTCCAGCGCGACCGCACCCTGCGCGAGGCCGGCGCGGTGTCCCGGCTGCGGCACCCGCACATCGTCGTGGTCCACGACGTCGTCGAGCACGACGAACGGCCGTACATCGTCATGGAGTTGATCGACGGCGGCTCCCTGGCCGACCGCATCTCCGCCGACGGTCCGGTCGGCGCCGCCGAGGCCGCCCGGATCGGCGCCGACCTGCTGAGCGCGTTGCGCGCGGCGCACACGGCCGGGGTGCTGCACCGGGACGTCAAGCCCGCCAACGTGCTCGTCGAGGCCGACACCGGCCGGGTCGTCCTCACCGACTTCGGGATCGCGCAGGTCGCGGGCGCCCCCACGCTCACCGAGACCGGGTCCTTCGTCGGGTCGCCCGAGTACACCGCTCCCGAGCGGATGTCCGGGGTCAGGACCGGCCCGGAGGCCGACCTGTGGTCGCTGGGCGCGCTTCTGTGCACCGCCCTCAGCGGCGAATCGCCGTTCCGCCGTGACTCGTTGGGTGGCATCCTGCACGCCGTCGTCATGGACGAGATCCGGCCGCCCGCCGAGGCCGCGCCGCTCCTTCCCGTCGTGCGGGGCCTGCTGGAGCGTGATCCCGGCCGACGGCTGGACGCGGTGGAGGCGGAGCGGATGCTGCGGGCGTTCCGGGAGACGGGGCGCACGCCGCCGCGCCGGGCGCCCGAGCGGTCGTACACGCCGACCGAGCGGGATCTTCCGCTACGGCGCTCCCCGGGGCCGGAGCGGTCGGGGAGCGGTGGGTCGGCGACGTGGGTGCGGTCCAGACAGGGCGTGCTCGTGGCGGTCCTGTCGGTTGCCGCGGTGGCGGGCGCGGGGGTGTCGGCGGCCTTGCTGATGGAGCGGGGGGACGGGGACGGCCGTACACCGGCGAGCAGTTCGGCGCCTGTGAAACCCACGGGAGGTTCGGCGGCCGGGACACCCACAGGCACGTCGCCCCCGGTGACCGCGCCTTCCGGCTACCGTGTCGCCGAGGACCCCGCCGGGTTCGCGCTCGCCGTGCCGGACGGCTTCACCCGGGAACCGCAGGGTGAGCGCATCTTCTATCTGTCGGCGGGGGAGACCTTCCGGCTCGGCGTCAAGGTCACCGACCCCGAACCCGGCGGCCCGCTGGGCGTGATGCGGCGCGCGGCCGCCAAGGGCCCGGAGGCCAACCCCGGTTACCGCGACGGCCGGGTCACCTCGACCACGCACCGCGGACACCCCGCCGCCCACTGGGAGTTCACCTGGGACGGCTTCAGCACGGCCGAGGGCGCCCGGCACACCTACGACCTGTGCTGGGAGGAGAACGGCCGGTTGTACGACGTGTGGGTGTCGGCGCCGGTAGGGAAGGCGCGGGAGGCGAAGGAGTACTTCGACGTGGCCGTCGACACGTTCACGGGCACGTAGAGATACGTCACGGGTGTGTGACCGGAATGCGTCCCCTCTGGATGCGTGAGTGTCCGGCGCGATATGGATGAACCCATGAGCAGCAGCGGGGGAGTCGGCCATGAGTCCGACGAGACGACGAGTTATGTTCTGCAACCTCCCAGGCCCCCTCAGGCGGAGCCGGGCGTCGGTCGGCTCGTCGCGGGCCGTTATCGGCTGCTCGCCAAGCTCGGGCACGGTGGCATGGGCACGGTGTGGCGCGCCAAGGACGAGACGGTGGACCGCGAGGTGGCCGTCAAGGAGCCTCGCGTCCCGGATCATCTTCCTGAACGCGAACAAGGAAACACCTTCGAGCGGATGCGTCGCGAGGCACGTGCCGCGGCCCGGCTCGACCACCCCTGTGTCGTGAACGTGCATGACGTGGCGGTCGTGGACGGCCGACCGTGGATCGTGATGGAGCTGGTGCAGGGGCGTTCGCTGGGCGACGCGTTGCAGGAGGGCACCCTCGGGGCGCGGGAGGCGGCGAGAATCGGCCTCGACGTGCTCGGCGCGCTGGAGGCCGCCCACGCGGCCGGCATCCTGCACAGGGATGTGAAACCGGACAACGTCCTGCTGGGCCGGTACGACCGTGTCGTCCTCACCGACTTCGGCATCGCCCAGATCGAGGGCGAGACCAACCTGACCGACACCGGCGGCTTCGTCGGCTCGCCCGAATACATCGCCCCGGAGCGGGTCCTCGGCCAGCGTCCCGGCCCGGCCTCCGACCTGTGGTCCCTCGGTGTGGTCCTGTACGCGGCGACGGAGGGCGTCTCCCCGTTCCGCCGCAGCAACACACCGGCGACCCTCCAGTCCGTCCTCAACGCCACGCCCGCCCCGCCCGCCTCCGCACACGGCCCGCTCGCCGACGCCATCAACGGCCTCCTCCAGAAGGACCCGGCGCGCCGCCCGAACGCCGCGCAGGTCAGGGCGCTCCTGGAGGCCACCGCCAACCCGCCCGCGCCGGAGCCTACGGAGATCGTCCGGACCGTGGAGGTCCCGGCCGGGCGCGGTCTCCGGCTGGGCCGCAAGGCCTGGCTGGGCCTCGGTGCTGCGGTCGTCGCGGCCGCCGCGGTGGCGTATCTCGTCATCGCGGACCCCTTCGCGGGTCCCCTGCCGGACGGCTGGACGAAGAAGCACACCAAGGACGTGGCCGCGACGCTGGCGGTACCGAAGGACTACCAGCCCGACACGCCCGACCGGAAGACGGACAAGGACCACTGGATCACGTACTCCGACTACAGCGGCAGCATCTGGATCGGCCTGAGCCTGGAGCGGAAGGCCGAGGACACCGCCGACAACATCGCGGGCTCGGCGGCGGCCGAGATGTACGACGACGACAGTCGGTTCAAGGAGAGCGGCGACTACGACCTCAGCATGCCGGAGGCGCCGAAAACCCGCCCCGAGGACCAGACGTACCAGGGCGCCAAGGCCGCCAGGAACACCGTCACGTACACCACCACCGACAGCCAGCATCCCCGCCCGCGCGAACTCCAGATCTTCTACTACCGCACCTCCGCCGGCGACATGTACAAGCTCACGGTCAGCTATCCGGGCAAGGGGGACTTCACCGCGCGGGGGCGTGCGGTGGCGAGGACGGCGATCGCGAACCTGGCCGTGGACAAGCTCTGACCGCCGGGGAGCATCGGCTTCGCCGCCCGGCCGGACCCCGCGTCGACAACAGGCCGCCCCGCACGGTACTGATGGGGCATGAGCGATGACGGGGACTCCGCAGACCCCAAGGGCGCGCTGGTGGGCGGGCGTTATCGTCTGGTCGAGCGCATCGGTTCCGGCGGGACGGGGACCGTGTGGCGGGCCCGGGACGAGTCGGCGGGGCGTGAAGTCGCCGTCAAACAGCTGAGGTTGCCCGAGGAGCCGGACGACGAGAGCCGTCGGCGGACCGCACACCGGCTCCACCACGAGGCCCGCGCCGCCGCCCGGGTCGAGCATCCCTCCGCCGTCTCCGTCCATGACGTGGTGTCCGACGGCGAGGACGGCGAGGACCAACCACCCTGGGTGGTCATGGAGTTGGTCCACGGCGAGTCCCTGCGCGAGGCGATACGGCGGGGACCGCTCGGTACCGCCGAGGCCGCCCGCATCGGCCTCGCCGTCCTCGGGGCCCTGCGCGCCGCGCACTCCGTCGGCATCGTGCACCGCGACGTCAAGCCCGCCAACGTCCTGCTCGGCCCGCACGACCGCGTCGTCCTCACCGACTTCGGCATCGCCCACGACCAGGGCGGGCAACTCCCCGTCACGAGCCTGGAGTTCGCCGATTCCCTGGAATACGTCGCCCCCGAGCGCATGTCCGGCACGAACGCCGGCCCCGCCTCCGACCTGTGGTCGCTGGGCGCGCTCCTGTACGTCGCCGTCGACGGACGGCCCCCCTTCCGCCGTACGACTGCGGAGGCGACCGTCGCCGCGATCCGCACGGAGAATCCGCCCGAGCCGGAACACGCCGGTCCGCTGCGGGAGTTGATCACCGGACTGCTGGCACGGGAGCCGGAGGAACGTCCAGGTGCGGAGGAGGTCGCACGGGTACTGGGGGAGGTGTCGGGCGGTGCCGAACCGGACGTGAGCGGCACCGAGGCCGCCGTACCGGAGAAGGCGCACTCCACCGCCGTACCGGAGGAGGCTCCGGCCGACCCTCTTCCGGCCGACCCCCTTCCGCCCGCCCCCAGATCGCGTCGCCGCGCTCTCCTCCCTCTGGCCGTCGGCCCGGCCGGGATCCTGCTGGCCGGAGGGATATGGCTCGGTACCTCGTTCGCCGACGGGGCGACGAGCGGGCAGGGCGGCTGGGTCGCGCACCGGGAGGCCAACACGGACGCGGTCCTCCACCTTCCCCGGCGGTACCACTGGATGTATCTCACGGGTGGGACAGGGGACCCCTTCCGTCTGAACATCTACGGCGACGGCGTCATCCAGGTCCGCCTCACCGAGTACGAGAAGGCCCTCGGCTCCCCGATGGACGAGGCCCGTGACACCGCGCTGGGCTGGGAGGGGCACGAGCGGTCCGCCGGCCGGTACACCCCGACCACCTTCCACGGTGCCGACGCCGCCCTCTCCGACGTCACCTACGATCCCCACGCCCGGCCGACCCGCGTGATGCAGTTGATCGTCCGCACCGACGACGACCGCATGTACCAGCTGCGCGTCGACATGCCCGCCGGCACTCCCGACGAGAAGAGGGGCACCGCGCTCTTCGAGGGCGCCCGCGCGCGGCTGGAGATCGGGAGAAAATGAGACCGGGGTGATCGTCCCCGCACAACGCGCTGATCAGCGCGTTCTTTGCCACCGATCACTGGCGGCATGTGTGCGGGACGTGAATGCCGTTACCGACGGGTACCCAAAGCCCCCGCACCCGAATACCCTGCGGCTCATGACGGACGCGCAGGCCCCGGCCCAGACCGGCACGAACCCCCTCGCCCCCGCCCCGGCGGGCGCCCGTACCGCGGCCGACGTGGTCACCCCGGAGCTGGTCGCCCAGCTCACCAAGGGAGTGACCGGGTCCGGCCGCACCGCCAACCACACGCCGTTCACCGGCGAGAAGCTGGCCGACCTGCCGGAGTCGACGCCCGAGGACGTGGAGAAGGCCTACGCGGCGGCCCGCAGGGCGCAGGCGGTGTGGGCGCAGACCCCCGTACGGCAGCGCGCGGCCGTCCTGCTCCGTTTCCACGACCTGATCCTGGAGCGCCAGGCCGAGGTCCTCGACCTCATCCAGCTGGAGACCGGCAAGGCCCGGCTCCACGCCCATGAGGAGGTGCAGGCGGTCGCCGTGGCCGCCCGGCACTACGGCCGCAAGGCCCCCGCCTACCTCGGGCCCAAGCGGCACGCCGGTGCCATGCCCACCCTCACGCGCGTCACCGAACTGCGCCACCCGCGCGGTGTCGTCGGCCAGATCGCGCCCTGGAACTACCCGCTCGAACTGTCCGTCGGCGACGCGCTCCCCGCCTTCGTCGCGGGCAACGCCGTCGTCATGAAGCCGGACACCGAGACCTGCCTGACCGCGCTGTGGGCCCGTGACCTGCTCGTCGAGGCCGGTCTTCCCGCCGATGTCTTCCAGGTCGTCCTCGGCGAGGGCCCCGTCGTCGGCCCCGAGGTCGTCAAGCACGCCGACTACGTCTCCTTCACCGGCTCCACCCGCACCGGCCGCGAGGTCGCCCAGGGCGCCGCCGCCCGGCTGGTCGGCGTCTCCCTCGAACTCGGCGGCAAGAACGCGATGTTGGTCCTTGAGGACGCCGACATCGAGAAGGCCGCCGCCGGTGCCGTCCGCGCCTGCTTCTCCTCCGCCGGCCAACTCTGCATCTCCATCGAGCGGTTGTACGTCCACGAGTCCATCGCGGACGCCTTCCTGGAGCGCTTCGCCGCCCGCACCAAGGCCATGCGGCTCGGCAAGTCCCTCGCCTACGGCGCCGACATGGGCTCGCTGGTGGGAGAACGGCAGCTGGAGACCGTCACCCGGCATGTCGAGGAGGCCGTCGCCAAGGGCGCGAAGGTCGTCGTCGGCGGGGTCGCCCGCCCGGACATCGGTCCCTACTTCTTCGAGCCGACCATCCTCGAGGGCGTCACCGAGCCCATGGCGGTCTGCGGTGAGGAGACCTTCGGGCCGGTCGTCTCGATCTACCGTTTCAAGACCGACGACGAGGCGGTCGCGGAGGCCAACTCCACGGCGTACGGCCTGAATTCCTCCGTCTGGACGAAGGACGGCAAGCGTGGCCGTGAGGTCGCCTCCCGCCTGCGCACCGGCACCGTCAACGTCAACGAGGGCTACGCGCCCGCCTACGGCAGCGTCCAGTCCCCGATGGGCGGCATGAAGGACTCCGGCCTGGGCCGCCGCCACGGCTCCGAGGGCATCCTCAAGTACACCGAGGCCCAGACGGTAGCCCAGCAGCGCCTGCTGCCGATGGCCCCGTCGCTGGGGATGGACGACGAGAAGTACGCGCAGTTCATGAGCCGCAGTCTCCGGCTGATGAAGGCGTTCCGGTTCAAGTAGGAACACCCGGTTCTCAACGAGGAGAGCACGTGCCCCAGGACACCTACGACTACGACGTCATCGTCGTCGGCTCCGGCTTCGGCGGCAGCGTCACCGCCCTTCGCCTCACCGAGAAGGGCTACCGCGTAGCTGTCCTGGAAGCCGGCCGCCGCTTCACCCGGGAGACCCTCCCCAGGAACTCCTGGGACCTGAGGAACTACCTCTGGGCGCCGAAGCTCGGCATGTTCGGCATCCAGCGCATCCACCTGCTCGGCAACGTCATGGTCCTCGCGGGAGCGGGTGTCGGCGGCGGCTCCCTCAACTACGCCAACACCCTCTACGTCCCCCCGAAGCCCTTCTTCGAGGACCCCCAGTGGCGTGACATCACCGACTGGCAGGAGGAGTTGACGCCGTACTACGACCAGGCCCGCCGCATGCTCGGCGTACGGCTCAACCCGACGATGACCCCCTCCGACGTGCACCTGAAGGCGGCCGCCGAGCGGATGGGCGTCGGCGACACCTTCCACATGGCCCCGGTCGGCGTGTTCTTCGGCGACGGCGAGGACGCCGACGGTACGGCCAAGGCGGCCCCCGGCGAAGCCGTGCCCGACCCCTACTTCGGCGGCGCGGGCCCCGACCGCAAGGCCTGCACCGAGTGCGGCGAGTGCATGACCGGCTGCCGGCACGGCGCGAAGAACACCCTGAACGAGAACTACCTCTTCCTCGCCGAGAAGGCGGGCGCGGTCGTCCACCCCCTGACCACCGTCGTGTCGGTCACCGACGACTCCCAGGGCGGCTATGCGATCGCGACCCTCCCCACCGACGACCGCCGCAGGACGAAGGGCCGTACCTTCAAGGCCCGCCAGGTCGTCATCGCCGCCGGCACCTACGGCACCCAGACCCTGCTGCACCGCATGAAGGCGGGCGGCCAACTGCCGTACATCTCCGAGAAGCTGGGCGAGCTCACCCGCACCAACTCCGAGGCCCTGGTCGGCGCCCAGACCGACAACCGCCGTTACCGCAAGGCCACCGGCGAGCAGAAGGTCGACTTCACCCAGGGTGTCGCGATCACCTCGTCCATCCACCCGGACGAGAACACCCACATCGAGCCGGTCCGCTACGGCAAGGGCTCCAACTCGATGGGCGGTCTGTCGATCCTCCAAGTCCCGTACACGGAAGGCTCGTCGAGGGCCATGGGCTGGCTGGCGAACGCGGCCAGGCACCCGCTCCTCGTACTGCGCTCCCTCTCCAACCGGCGCTGGTCGGAGAAGACCATCATCGGCCTGGTCATGCAGTCGCTGGACAACTCCCTGACGACGTACCTGAAACCGGACGGCGTCGGCAAGGGCCTGCTCACCGCCCGCCAGGGCCACGGCGCCCCCAACCCCAAGCAGATCAGGGCCGCTTCGGAGGCCGCGTCCGCGATCGCCGCCGACATCAACGGCTTCCCCGGCTCCAACGTCGGCGAGCTGATGGGCGCCCCGCTCACCGCGCACTTCCTCGGCGGCTGCCCCATCGGCTCCTCCCGCGAGACCGGCGTCATCGACCCGTACCACCGGCTCTACGGCCACCCAGGCATCTCCGTCGTGGACGGCGCCGCGGTCTCCGCCAACCTCGGCGTGAACCCGTCGCTGACGATCACCGCGCAGGCCGAGCGGGCGATGTCGTACTGGCCCAACAAGGGCGAGGAGGACCCGCGTCCGGCGCAGGGCGAGGCGTACGTCCGTCTCGCCGCCGTCGAGCCCAAGTCACCGGCGGTCCCGGCGGAGGCCTTCGGCGCGCTGAAACTGCCGTTCCTGGGCATGCCGACGGTGCCGAGGAAGTCGTAGAACCGGAAAAGCCCAAAGAGAAGGACCTGCGCCCCCCTCCGAGCACAGGTCCTTCTCTTTTTCTTGCGCCAAGCTGTGTGTACGGCTCCTACGGCCCTACGACTCAGGCGTGGGCGCCGGCCGCACCCTTGCGCCGCTTGACCGCGAACACCACACCGGTACCGGCGACGACGGCGAATCCGCCGACGAGGCCGAGGACCGGCAGGGCCGAGCTGGAACCGGTCTCGGCGAGCTGGCCGTCCACGTCGACGTCGTTGACGTCGGAGATGGCGCTCTTGCCGCCGGTCTGCGGCTTGGCGTCGTTCGGCTTGCCGGCGTCGGAGCCGGCCGGCAGGACCTCAAAGTAGTAGATGCCGTAGTTCTCGTCCTCGGAGACCCAGCAACCCTGCTCGTCCGAGTACTCGGCGAGACCGATGGCGATGCCGATCGCGCTCGGGACCTCACGGTCGACCTTCACCCGCAGCTGGTAGCTGACGGAGTCCCCGCCGTCGAGGGAGAAGGAGTTGAACGCGCCGCCGTCGCCGAACTGCGTGGCCACGTCGACCCAGGAGCCGCCCTGCTTCACCTGGACGGTGACCAGGTCGCTGTAGTCCTCCTCGAAGTCCCAGTCGACCGCTCCGAGAGCGACCAGGGGCTGGATGTCCTTGATCGTGTCGTCACCGGAGTTGTTGACGTTGAACTTGAAGTTCGTCCAGCCGCTGCCCGCCACGATGCTCTCGGGCAGACCGGTCAGCGAGCTGTGCAGCACGTCGCTGTCGCCGAGGACCGGGGCGCCGTCCTCGTCGACCTCGCACTCCTCGCCGGGCTCGCCGCTCTCGCTCGGGGAGGGGCTGGCGCTGGCCGAGCCGGACGGGCTCGTGGAGGGGCTGCTGCTCGCGGAGGCCGAGCTGGACCCGCCGTCGGCGGGGGAGCTCTCACCCGTGGCGGGAGTGCTCTCCGGTGCGGCCGGGGTCGACCCCGCGTCGGCCGGGGTGCTCTCGGCGTCCGCCGGAGTGCTCTCCGCCTCGGCGGGCGTGCTCTCGGCCGCGGTCGGCGAGGGCGAGTCGTCCGCGAACGCGCTCGGCGCGGCAAACAGGGCCAGCGGCGCGATCGCGGCGGTCGCGGCCGCGGCGGCCAGTGCACGGCGAAGCTTCATGAAAACCTCGGAAAGTATGTGAAGCGCGGGTGTGTCCTTTGAGTCGTGAGGTTTGATCCGCGACGCCTGTGAAAGGTTGTGCGCACGTTCACAGAAAACTTATGTGGGCTGAGTCACATACGAGTTCTTCTTGTGGACAGCCTTTCCAAGGCCCTAGAACTGACCCACGTGTCAGAAGAAGACCCGAAGATCCCGGATGACGTCTGGGAACAGTTCGCCCGTGACACCGAACGGGACATCCGGGGCTCCGCCCCCAAGGAACCGTCGGCGCGGGCCCGCGAGGTGACGGAGCGGCTGCGGCGTCAGGAAGCGCGCGGCGAACTGCCGGAGGGCTGGCGCACCGGGCCGGCCCGGCAGCAGAAGAAGAGCCGGCGAGGCCTGTGGGGCGTCCTCGGTGTCGCCGTCGCGGTCGTGGTCGCCGTCGTCGCGGTGAAGCCGTCGCTGGTACCCGGCGACCCCTTCGGCGGAGGAGGCTCGGAGGACGCCGTGTCCTCCCCGCTGCCCGCCGAGACGGCTGCTCCGACCGCGGCGCCCTCCGCCGAGGCCTCCCAAATCCCCACCCTGGACGACCCGTTCGCCGGATCGCCGGCCAAGCGGTGGGCCGACGGCGCGGCCGGGATCGCCGTACCGAAGGCGAAGGCCGTCGGCGGCCGGTCCGCGGCGGAGACCGAGCAGGTACTGGAGCTGACCAGGAAGCTGCTGATCGAGTCCAACCTCGATCCGGGCACGCTCCGAGGCGAACGCCCCGAGGCGGCGCTCGATGTCCTGGATCCGTTGCAGAAGGACGTCCACGGGCTGCTGGAGACCGCCCTGAGCAAGCCGGACAAGACGCACGACCCGCTGTGGATGTTCAGCCGTTTCGATCCTGACGAGGTACGGCTGGTCGGCGACGTGGTGAAGACCCGCGGCCGGATGACGTTCAAGGCCGGTGACCATGCCTCGGTCGCCGTGCACGCCGACTACACCTTCGTCTATCCGGTCGTCCAGACCAACGGCTCCACGGAGGTCACCCGCACCATCATCCGCCGCGTCCTCGACGTCGAGATCTCCGACCCGGCCAAGTACCAGGTCACGCCGGGCAAGCTCACCGTCGTGAACTGGGACCAGGACATCAACAACTCGGCCTGCGACGTGTACGACGGCTATCTGCACCCGGACTTCAGGTCCTCCGGGCCGACCGGCGCGGCACCCACGGGACCGACGACGGACCCGTACGACCGCAGCGAGACCCTCGACCCGAACCGCGAGGAGGGCTGCGGAACGGTGTCCCGGGTCTGACCCGGAAGTTGCTCCCAAGTCGCTCTCGGACAGGCGAAGGGCCCCGCGGGACGGAGCCGCGGGGCCCTTCTTCCGTCAGCACCGACGTCAGGGCAGCGCCGGTGCCTGGGAGCGGCGCCGGGGGGTTGCGCCGCTTGCTCTCTGTGCCTCTGTCACCGTGCCTTTGGCACCTGCCGTGCACCCCTGTCACCCGCTGCGCCCCGGTCGGCGCCCCGGCGCACAGGGGGCGCGCGGATGGTCTGGACCTCTGGCAGTGCGAGGACATGAAGCGAATGCAGTTGTTCATGGCGGGACTTGGGGGCTTTCTAGGCATCGTGCTGGATGGAGGCGGCCTCCGCAACCGTTTGGGCCCAGCCTTGTGCCGGTACTGGTCCCGCCGGCCGGCCCCGGGCGTCCCCGGAGCCGACCGTTCTCTTGGGTGACCGGGCTGCTGTCCCCTGCCGTCCGGTCACTTCCTGGAGCGAGGTCCCACGGCGAACGGCACGTTCCGTACGCCTCATCGCCCCAGCGAGCCACGCGTGGTTCTGTCGGGCCCGCCCCTGGCTGGCACGGACACCACCACCAACGAAGGGGTTCGCGTCGCGGTCACGCGCCGTACGGGTGAGTCCGGGCCCGAACTCAGATACGACCCCTGCACAGTTCGAGCAGCGTCATGGCGAGGGGGGTGCCGGGCTTGCCGAGGGCGTCGCGGTAGCGGCCGAGGATCTCCATCTCGCGGGCGAGGTGGACCCGCCGGCCGCCGGAGGCGATGCGGGTCTGCTGGACGACGGCCGAGACGGCCATCCGTTCCTGGATCAGACCGATGATCCGGTCGTCGAGCGCGTCGATGCGCTCACGGGCGTCCGCGATGGTGGCGTCCGGTGTGGTGGCGTCCGGTGTGGTGGTCACGTAGGGCTCCTGGGTGGGGTGGGTGCCCCGGAGCGACAGGATCCGGAAAACACCAGGCGCCCCGGACCTTGTCGGCCCGGGGCGCCTGGGAAGTCGCTTGTCAGTTGCTCAAGCGGCACGACCGTGGCAGCCGGCGGGCCGGGTGCCATAGGTAAAGAGGAAGGTCGTCTGCGTGAGCATGGGAGCAGTATGCCGGGCCCCGCGGGAGTGTCCAACCCGGTTCGCATCCTGAGACAGGGCTTGCCCCCGAGCCGGCCCGGTGGGTCCCGGTAGACTCGGCCCCACACACACCTCGCTCACCGCCGGAAGGCAACCCGTGTCATCAGCGACCCCAGCCGCCCCCGACACCGTCCTGGTCGTCGACTTCGGCGCGCAGTACGCCCAGCTCATCGCCCGTCGCGTCCGCGAGGCCCGGGTCTACAGCGAGATCGTGCCGAGCACCATGCCGGTCGCGGAGATGCTCGCCAAGAACCCGGCGGCGATCATTCTCTCCGGCGGCCCCTCGTCCGTGTACGCGGAGGGCGCCCCGCGCCTGGACCGCGAGATCTTCGAGGCCGGCGTCCCCGTCTTCGGCATGTGCTACGGCTTCCAGCTGATGGCCACCACCCTCGGCGGCACCGTCGACAACACCGGGGCCCGCGAGTACGGCCGTACGCCCCTGCACGTGTCGAAGTCCGGCTCCACCCTCTTCGAGGGGACCCCCGACGAGCAGTCGGTGTGGATGTCCCACGGCGACGCCTGCTCCGCCGCCCCCGAGGGCTTCACCGTCACCGGGTCCACGGACGTCGTCCCGGTCGCCGCCTTCGAGAACGACGAGAAGAAGCTCTACGGCGTCCAGTACCACCCCGAGGTCATGCACTCCACGCACGGCCAGCAGGTCCTGGAGCACTTCCTGTACCGGGGTGCCGGTCTGAAGCCCTCGTGGACCACCGGGAACGTCATCGAGGAGCAGGTCGCTCTCATTCGCGAGCAGGTCGGCGACAAGCGCGCGATCTGCGGGCTGTCCGGTGGCGTGGACTCCGCGGTGGCGGCCGCGCTCGTCGCTCGGGCCATCGGCGACCAGCTGACCTGCGTGTACGTCGACCACGGTCTGATGCGCAAGGGCGAGACCGAGCAGGTCGAGAAGGACTTCGTGGCCGCGACCGGCGTCAAGCTGGTCGTCGTCGACGCGGAGGAGCGCTTCCTGACCGCGCTCAAGGGGGTCTCGGACCCCGAGGAGAAGCGGAAGATCATCGGCCGGGAGTTCATCCGGGTCTTCGAGCAGGCACAGGCGGAGATCATCGCGGACGCGGGTCCGGCGGTGGAGTTCCTCGTCCAGGGGACCCTGTACCCCGACGTGGTCGAGTCCGGTGGCGGCACCGGCACCGCCAACATCAAGTCCCACCACAACGTGGGCGGGCTTCCCGAGGACCTTGAGTTCCAGCTCATCGAGCCGCTGCGCAAGCTCTTCAAGGACGAGGTCCGGATGGTCGGCCAGGAGCTGGGGCTCCCGGACGAGATCGTCCAGCGTCAGCCGTTCCCCGGTCCCGGCCTCGGCATCCGGATCGTCGGCGAGGTCACCAAGGAGCGCCTGGACCTGCTGCGCGACGCCGACGCCATCGCCCGCGAGGAGCTGACCGCGGCGGGCCTCGACCGCGACATCTGGCAGTGCCCGGTCGTCCTGCTCGCGGACGTCCGCTCGGTCGGCGTCCAGGGCGACGGCCGCTCCTACGGTCACCCGATCGTGCTGCGCCCGGTGTCCTCCGAGGACGCCATGACGGCCGACTGGTCGCGACTGCCGTACGACGTCCTCGGGAAGATCTCGACGCGGATCACCAACGAGGTGGCCGACGTCAACCGCGTCGTCCTTGATGTGACCTCGAAGCCGCCGGGCACCATCGAGTGGGAGTAGGTGTTCTTCAGGTCCGCTTGAGAGTGCGCACCGGCTCTCCGGGCTTCCAGACCTGGACGACGAGGTACGTGTCGTCCTCCACGTAGGTCCTCACGACCTCCGTCAGCTCGGTGCGGAAGAGGTGGAACGGCTCCGGCGGTTCCACCTCTTCGGTGTATCGGGCCTTGGCCTCCGGGTCGGTGACCTCTCGGGCGTGGCCGCTGATCCTGACGTCCCCACCGCCCATGCCCTGGCCCTCGCCGGGGTTCGCCTGGAGGCAGAAGCGGGGGTCCCGGCGCAGGTCACGCGCCTTCAGCGAGTCCGGCATCATGCCGAGCCAGAGCTCGCCGTTCAGGAAGCGGACCTCCAGGCCCGTCGTGCGCGGCGAGCCGTCCTGGCGGAGGGTCGCTAGGACGTGATGCGTGAAGGCACCGAAACGCTCTTCGGCGGTCTTGGCCAGGTCGGGTTCCGCGGAGGAGAAGTCTGCCCAGTTCATACCGTGCAGTCTTCCGCCGATACCCGACATCTTCTGTCAGGTATTCGTCGTGTGCGCCATCTTTACAAACCAACCCTGTTCTCTTGCGCTGACCGAAGGTAACTTCCGCCCCGTACAGCAACCCAGTGCTGGAGGAACGCATGCACGGGACGCCCCTCGGGCCCACTCCACCGATGCCGCTGCCCACCGAGAAGCTGCAGTTCGCGATGCCGCCGATGCACGACTCCGTCGAGGAGGAACGCCGGCACCGCAAGGAGCGGCTCGCCGGCGCGCTGCGGATCTTCGGTCGGCTCGGCTTCGAGGACGGGGTCTCGGGGCACATCACCGCGCGCGACCCGGAGTTCACCGACTGCTTCTGGGTCAACCCCTTCGGGATGCCCTTCAAGCACGTCACCGTGAGCGACCTGGTGCTCGCCAACTCCGACGGGCAGGTGCTCGACGGCCGCTACCACGTCAACCAGGCGGCGTTCACCGTGCACTCCCAGGTGCACGCCGCCCGCCCGGACGTCGTCGCCGTCGCCCACTGCCACTCCGTGCACGGGCGGGCCCTGGCCGCGCTCGGCGAGCTCCTCGACCCTCTCACCCAGGAGAGCTGCGCCTTCTACGAGGACCACGCGCTCTACGACGCCTACACCGGGGTCGCCGTCGACGCCGAGGAGGGCCGCCGGATCGCCGACGCGCTCGGCTCGCGCAAGGCGCTGGTGCTGCGCAACCACGGGCCGCTGACCGTCGGGGACTCGGTGGACGCGGCGGCCTGGTGGTTCCTGTCGATGGAACGGTCCAGCCAGGTGCAGCTGGTGGCCCGGGCGGCCGGACGGCCGGTGCTCATCGACCACCGGGCGGCGGTGGCCACGCGGGAGCAGCTGGGCGGGGACCTGGTGGCGTGGATCAACTACCAGCCGTTGTGGCAGGACATCAGCCGGAGCGAGCCCGACCTGTTGAGCTAAGCGCTCCGCTGGATGTGCGGCGATGCGTCGTCGTTCGTCTGCGGCGCCGTCGTGGCTGGTCGCGCCCCGCGGCGGAGCCGCTGATCCACACAGTCCCGCGCCCCTTCAGGGAGCTGCCGAGCCGCAGCCGACTTCGCCCCTGCCCGCTTAGAAACCCCGGAGCACGGCCGCCTTCGTCATCGTGAACTCCTCGTCCGTGAGCACGCCTTCGCGGTGCAGTTCGCCCAACTCCCGCAGTCTGCGCAGCAGCACGTCGTGATGGTCGGCCGCCGGCGGTACGGCGGATGCCGCGAGCCGGGGGCGGGCGGCGCGGCCGTCGTCGTACTCCAGGCCCTCGCGGGTGGACGGGTGCGGCAGCCTGGCCGTGACCGCCGTCGCGACGAGCGCCGTGAGCAGGTCACGACGGGTGCTGCCCCACAGGTCGAGGGCGTACGGATCCTTCTCGGGCGGCAGTTTCGAGAACGAGGTCTCGCGGGTCACGAACCGCATGAAGCCGTCCTCGTAACCGGAGTTGGGCAGCCACTCGACCTGGACGAGATCGCCCACGTTGATGATCCGCGGGCCGGTCGCGCGCTTGACGCGGTCGGAGGTGTCGGCCCAGTCGATACGGACCCGGTTGCCGTCGAAGGAGACCGTGCCGTCGGAGGAGCGCACCGAGACCGGGACCGGCGGGCCCGGCAGCAGATAGGTCTTGGTCGGCTCCTTGGGGATCTGGTCGAGGAGGAGGGAGCGCCGGATCTCCTCGGCCACGTACTCGGCGACTCCGGCGCGGTCGACTTCAACGGTCAGCCGGTACGGGTCGGCCGGGTCCGGCAGACGGCCGCCCGTCGCGTACAGCAGCGGATCCGCGCCCTCGCGCAGCCGCATCCGCAGCCGGCCGCGCTTGCGCTCCGGCTCGAACGCCACACCCGAAATGGCCTCCAGGGGCACCGCGATCTCGCCGTACGTCTGCCGGAACAGCGGCACGGAGCGGTGGAGTCCCGGCGTGATTCTGACCGTTGTGCCGTCGAAGGCCCAGGTCCCGTCACGCTGGATGATCTCGGCCATACGGAAATTCTCGCAGCCGGGTCAACACGGCGGGCCCCGCTTCACCCGCGCTGACCAGACCTGCCGGACGGGGGTGGTGTGCCGTAGGGCACAATTCGCTGTCGTCGCCGGGGAGTTGTCCGGTGTGGCGCACGGGATCGCGGCCGGAATCCACAAGGACCGTGGGCGGTGCGGGGCTTGAGTCCGGGGGGCCGTGAGGGCTTCCGGGTTGTGCGGGGCGGTAGGCCGTGAGGTCATGTGGGGCCAGAGGTTCACGAGGGTCGTGGGAAGGCGGGCGTCGGGCGTGGCGGTGCAGGAAGCGAGAGGCGCGGACGGGGGTGTGCCCGGACGTGAGCACGAGGGCGGCTGCACCTGTGGGGACTGTCCGCACGGGGCACGGGCCGGGCATCGGCGGGCGGTGGCCGCGTTCCTCCTGAAGCGGGACGAGTTCGCGGCCGGGCAGGGGCTGCCGGCGGCCGTGGCGCACTCCGCGTCGGCCTCCCGGCAGTGGGTCTCGGAGGAACTGACCCAGTCCGCGGAGGCCGTGGCCGAGCGTGGACGGGCGGAGGGCGTCGCCTGGCTCGCGCGGCTGTGGCGCCGTACGGCGTATGCGGTGTGGGCCGCCGTGCTGGCGCTGCTCCTTGTCCAGGCACTGACGGCGATCGGGGCGGGGTGGACCGCGGCCCGTACGGCCGGGTTGCTGGCGGCGCTGGTGGTGGCGGGTTCGCTGACCGCCGGGTCCTGGTTCCATCGGGCCCGGGGTGGCGCGCTCGCGCCCGTGATCGGTGAGGACAACCGGCTGTCGACCTCCAGGGTCGTCGCCATGGCGTGGGTGTTGTTCGTCGCCTACGCGGTGCTGGTGCTGGTGGGGCGGCTGGCCGCGGCATCGGACGGTGCCGAGCGGGATGTCCTCCTCTCCGGCCTCGACCTTGCCCGGGGTGCGGGTGTGGTGACCGTGCTCGCCGTGGTGTGCGGGATCGCCGTGCTGGTACGGCGGGTGGTCGGGCTGAGGGTGCTGGGGCAGCGGCTGCAGAAGGTGCGGGCGGACCGGCCGCGGGCCGCCGACCTGCTGACCGACGACTCCGGGCGCGGGACCTTCGCCGACATCCAGTACGTCGTGATCGGCGGGGTCGCCCTGCTGTTCGCGGGGGTGCGGCTGGCCCGGCGGCCGGACCAGTTGCCGGACCTGCCGTGGGGGCTGGCGGTGGTGGTGCTGGTGTCGGCGGCGACGTACCTGGCCGGGAAATACGCCGAGGGCGGTCGGCCGGTGATCCTTTCCGTGGTGCGGTCGCGGGAGGCGGGTGACCTGGACGGGCCCATCCGTACCGGCGACGACATCGAGATCCGCGGTGCCGGATTCGTGCCGCCGGGGGCGCAGCGGGCGGACCGGCTGTCCCGGATGGTGGTGCGGATCGGGCCGGTGAACGTGCATGTGCCGCTGGTGCCGGTGACCGGGGGCTTCAGCAACCCCACGGACGAGGTGCTGACCGTGCCGGTGCCGGCCGATGTGGAGCCGGGGCGGGTGGAGGTGCAGGTCGTGACGGCCGCCGGGGTCGAGACGAACCGCTACGCGATCGATGTGACGGACTGAGGGGCGGGAGGGGTGGGCAGGGCTCGGCAAGGCTGTGCTCCGGGTGGAGGTGACGGAAACTCGTCCCCACCGCGTTGAGCAACGCCGCCCCTTCGTGCGTATCGTCATGTGAGGGGTCTCGGCACGCTGGTGAGAGGCGGCTCGGAGCGATGACTCACAGTTTTCGTACGGACACGCACGCCCCCTATTACGACGAGGAACGGTCCTGGCGGGACAGCATGAGCCAGTACGCCCTGCTGCCGCTGCGCATCTTCCTCGGTGTCACTTTCATCTACGCGGGCCTGGACAAGCTGACCGACAGCGCCTTCATGAAGGACTCCGGCTCGGGCTCCATCGGCGACATGATGCGTGCCGTCCGGGACTCCTCGGCCATCCCCGCGCTGGTCGACCTGTCACTGAAGAACCCCGTCGGCTTCGGCTACGCCATCGCCTTTGGTGAACTCGCCGTCGGCATCGGCACCCTGCTGGGCATCCTCGCCCGGCTGGCCGCCCTCGGCGGTGCGC
The DNA here is from genome assembly GCF_044903305.1 of Streptomyces sp. NPDC019531. Lineage (NCBI taxonomy): Bacteria > Bacillati > Actinomycetota > Actinomycetes > Kitasatosporales > Streptomycetaceae > Streptomyces > Streptomyces sp. NPDC019531. The sequence goes on from NZ_JBJDQL010000010.1 coordinate 149,103, forward strand.
TGATCTCGCTCAGCCTGTGGCTGACGGTGAGCTGGGCCTCCGATCCCTACTACTACGGGAACGATCTCGCCTACCTGATGGCCTGGCTGCCCCTCGTCCTCGCGGGTGCCTCCGTGTTCTCCGTGGACGCCGCCTTGCGTGCCCGACGACGGCAGCGGGCGGGAGGTTACCGGTAGCTCCGGGCGGCGGAGCTACCGGTGGCGGCGCGGCGGTGCGAATGGTTGGCGGGGAGTGGGACGGCGGGCTTCGTGGCGTCGCCGCTTCGGGTATGGGCCGCGACTGGTTGGTCGGTGGCTGGGCTTGTCGGGGCGCTGTGCTTATCGGGTCCGGGCGGCGGTGCCGCTGGCTCTGGTCGGCGTAGCTAGCGGTGGCGGGGAGTGGGACGGCGGGCTTCGTGCCGTTGGCGCTCCCGGTATGTGCCGCGAGCGGCTGGTCGGTGGCTGTGCTCAGCGGGGTGCGGGCGGCGGTGCCGCCCCGCCTGCCTCGGCCGGAGCGGGCGTGGTGCGGCGGCTGTCCCGTCGGCTGCGTATCGCCCGGGTCAGCAGGCCCACCGCGCCCGCCAGGCACAGGCCGCCCACGACGATGGGGATCACCGCGAACCACGGGGTGTCCCAGGCGTCGCCCGCGTCACCCGCGTAGGTGATGCCCGCGATGACGAGGAAGAAGCCGGCGACCAGTTTTCCCGGCCTGAACTCATGACGCAGCACGGCTCACCTCCGCCTGGCCGATGCCCACCCGCAGTTCGACGTCGAGAGTGGCGGTGTTCTTGGCGCCCGAGACCGGTGTCAGGGTGACCTCCTTGTGCTTGCCGGGTTCCACGTCCACGTCCTCCTGCTCGTCGCCCGGCAACTGGATGTCGCCCACTCCCACGTCGATGGTCGCCTTCACGGTCACGTCCGGCGGCACGATCACCACCAGGCGGCCCACTCCGACGTCGGCCTCGGTCGTCACGGTCCGGCCCTTGGTGAAGTCCAGGTGGGTCAGGTCCAAGGTGCCCACGCCGGTTCCGAGTTCGTACTCCGGGCGGACGTCCCTCACCGCCACCGGTGTCCAGTTCGTGCGGACCCAGCGGGTGGTGATGTCCTTCGGCAGGGCGGCGGAGGCTGCCAGCAGGCCCGCCATGACGATCGCCAGAAAGATCGAGCCCGCTCCCGTACGGCCCAGGAAGGAGCTGATCGCTATGCCCAGGCCCAGGACGATCAGCGCGCAGGACAGACCGGTCTGCAGGCTGGTGCCGAGGGCGTGGTCCTCCCAGGTCGCTCCCGTGCCGAGGCCGCCCGCCAGCAGGGCCAGCAGGAAGACCCAGCCGCCGATCCAGCGGGGGCCGCGCGGCTTGGGGCGGTCGGTGTAGGCCGCGCGGATGTCCTCGCGGCGGTTCCAGGAGACGTCGCGGCCGATGTTGACGGCCGCCGCGATGTCGCGGTCGCGGGAGTCCCTCGGACCCCATAGATAGCCCGTGCCTCCGACGTGGGTGCCGTCCTTGACGATGGGGTCGCGCCACCAGGAGGGGTAGCCGGCGGGCACCGGCGGGGCCTGGGCCTCCGGCGGAGCGTCGGCCACGGCCTGGGCGGAGAGGGGATCGGGGTCGGGGGTGCCGCGGTTGCGCGACCAGTACCCCGCGCCCGCGAGGAGCAGGGAGAGGACCACCGCGAAGGTCACCACGCCGGTGTTGCCCAGCATGGTGAGGAACACTCCGCAGCCGACCAGGGCGAACAGCACGCCGGTGAGGGCCTGGCCGTCGACCCGGCCGGTGAGCAGCTTGCGCACCTCGTTCTCGTCCTCGTCGTCGTACGGGACGCAGAGCCAGGCGAGGCCGTAGAAGATCAGGCCGATGCCGCCGGTCGCCGACAGCACCGTCAGCGTGATCCGGAAGATCACCGGGTCCATGTCGCACTGCCGCCCGAGCCCGGCGCACACGCCGGCGAGCAGCTTGTGCGGGCGGTTGCGGCGGAAGTGGAGGGGGGTGGGGGCCGTGTCCTGGGCGGGTGCCGGGTCCTGGGGCGCGGGCGGAGGCGGAGGCGGAGGCGGTGGTGTGGTCGGTGGTGTGGGGGTGTCGGTCGGTTCCCGGTCCCCGAGGGGGGCGGTGTTCGTGCCCGCTGTCGTGCCTCCTCCTTCTTCTTCTTTCCCCTGTTTCCCCTCTTTCCGCGCGCCCGCTCGCCCGTGCGCGTGCAGGTCCGCGCCGGTGTCGGCGGGGGCGCCCGCGCCTGGGCCGGTGCTCGGGTCCGGGCCTCCGCCGGATCCGGCGCCCGTGGCGTGCTGGTGATCTGTCATGTGTCCATGGTGACGGGCGTGAGGGCCTGACGGGAGTCGGAACGACCCTGGCCGGACCCTGATATCGGCCCTGAGAGGGGGGAGGGAAGCGTTCGGAAGGCGCGCCGTTCGAAGATCAGGGGAGTCTCGGGGGCCAACCCTGATGCCCCCGCACCCCGGCCGTGTGACCATCGATGGCATGCCGGAAGCCGCAGCAGCGCCACTCGTAGAACCGCGGCCGCCGCGCAAGCTCTACCGCAGCAGTGACGGACGCTGGCTGGGTGGTGTGGCGCGGGGGCTCGCCGGACATCTCGGGCTGCCCGTGATCTGGGTGCGGCTGGTCTTCGTCGGCCTGTTCATGGCGGACGGACTCGGCGCCCTGCTGTATGCCGCGTTCTGGTTCTTCGTGCCGCTCGGCGTCGGCGGGGTCGGCGGGCAGAAGCCCCCGTCCCTGGTCTCCACCGAGACCTCGCCGGACGGCCGCCGCAGACTCGTCACCCGTCGGCCCGACAAGGGCCAGATCGTCGCCCTGCTCCTCATGGTCGTCGTGGCCATGGTCTTCGTCGGCAATGTCAACGTGGGCAACGGCGCCAGGGCCTACCTCTGGCCGGCCGTCCTCGTCGGCGCGGGCGTCGCCCTCGTCTGGCGCCAGGCGGACAATGCCCGCCGGGCCCGCTGGATGGAGGTGGGCCGCCGTCGGCGCACCCTGACCCTGCTGCGGGCCGCGGGCGGTGTCCTCCTCGTCACCGCAGGCGTCTCCGGCGTCTTCGTCCTGCAGGGCTCCGCCGCCCACCTCGGCTCCGTGCTCCAGGCGGCCCTCGCGGTGCTGGTCGGCATAACGCTTCTCGCCGGCCCGTATCTCGTCCGTATGACGCAGGACCTCTCCGAGGAGCGCCTGATGCGCATCCGCGCCCAGGAGCGCGCGGAGGTCGCGGCCCATGTCCACGACTCGGTGCTGCACACCCTGACCCTGATCCAGCGCAACGCGGAGAACGCGAGCGAGGTGCGCCGCCTCGCCCGTGCCCAGGAGCGCGACCTGCGCACCTGGCTCTACAAACCCGAGGGCACCGGCAAGGACGAGGCCGACGAACCCACCGACCTCGCCGACGCCGTGCGGCGCAACGCGGCGGAGGTCGAGGACAAGCACGGCGTCCCCATAGAGGTCGTGGTCGTCGGCGACTGCCCGCTCGACGAGAGAACGGGCGCACAGATGCAGGCCGCGCGCGAGGCAATGGTGAACGCCGCCAAGTACGGTGGCGAGGGCGGCGCCGTACAGGTCTACGCCGAGGTCGAGGGCAGTACGGTCTTCGTGTCCGTCCGGGACCGCGGCCCCGGTTTCGACCTCGACTCGATACCCGCCGACCGGATGGGTGTCAGACAATCGATCATCGGCCGCATGGAGCGGCACGGCGGCACGGCCCGGCTGCGTGCGGTGCCGGACGGCGGCACTGAGGTCGAGCTGGAGATGGAGAGGGCGGAGAAGACGTCATGAGCGACGAGGCGAACGGCACGGCGGAGGTCACCGAGGGCGCGGACGGGCGCCGGGTGCGCGTGGTTCTCGTCGACGACCACCGCATGTTCCGTACGGGCGTCCAGGCCGAGATCGGCCGGACCGAGGAGACCGGCGTCGAGGTCGTCGGGGAGGCGGCGGACGTCGACCAGGCCGTCACCGTCATCACCGCGACCCGCCCCGAGGTCGTCCTCCTCGACGTTCACCTCCCGGGCGGTGGTGGGGTCGAAGTGCTGCGCCGCTGCGCCCCGTTGATGGCCGACGCCGAGCAGCCCGTCCGCTTCCTCGCCCTGTCCGTCTCGGACGCGGCGGAGGACGTGATCGGAGTGATCCGGGGAGGTGCGCGCGGCTATGTCACCAAGACGATCACCGGCACGGACCTCGTCGACTCCGTCTTCCGCGTCCAGGAGGGCGACGCGGTGTTCTCGCCGAGGCTCGCGGGCTTCGTCCTGGACGCGTTCGCCTCGACGGACGCGCCACCGGTCGACGAGGACCTGGACCGCCTCACCCAGCGCGAGCGGGAGGTGCTGAGGCTCATCGCCCGGGGCTACGCGTACAAGGAGATCGCCAAGCAGCTGTTCATCTCGGTGAAGACGGTCGAGTCGCATGTGTCGGCGGTGCTGCGGAAGCTGCAGCTCTCCAACCGGCATGAGCTGACGCGGTGGGCGACGGCACGGCGGCTGGTCTGACCACGTACCCCGGGGGCGCTCACACCACCCGAGTAGCCCCCGCGAACGGCATCTCGTCGATCGGCGCCACCCGCACCGGTGCCGACGGGTTCGGGGCGTGGACCATGCGGCCGTTGCCGACGTAGAGGCCGACGTGGCTGATGCCGGAGTAGAAGAACACCAGGTCGCCGGGGAGGAGTTCGGAGCGGGAGACGCGTTGGCCGGCGTCGATCTGGGCGTAGGTCGTGCGGGGCAGGGAGATGCCCGCGGAGCGGTACGCGGCCTGGATGAGGCCCGAGCAGTCGAAGGCGTCGGGGCCAGTGGCGCCCCAGACGTAGGGGCTGCCGAGCTTGGCGTAGGCGTAGGAGACGGCTGCCGCGGCACGGGAGTTGGGGGCTGCCGCGGTGGCCGCGCCGGGGGCCGTCAGTTCGTCGCGCGTGCCCGTCGAGGCCCGTGAGGCGCGAGCGCTGTCCTCCCCGAACCCCGGTCGTGCCTCGGCCGGCAGCCGGGACAGCAGTCGGCGGGCCTCGTCCAGTTTGCCGGTGATGGTCTTCTTGTTGCGCTTCAGCTCCGCCTGACGTGACCTCAGCGAGGTCAGCTCGATGTGCGCGGCCCCGCGCAACTGCTCGATCTCCCGCAGCTGTCGGCGAACGTTCGCCACGGAGGTCGCCTGACGGGTACCGGCCCGTTCGGCGAACTCGGCGCCGTTCAGGTAGCCGTCGGGATCGTCGGAGAAGGCGAGTTGCATCGCGGGGTCGAGTCCGCCGCCGCGGTACTGCGCCGCGGCGATCGAACCCAGCGCGTCCCGCGCCTCGTTGAGCTGCCCCGTCCTGCGGGCCGCCTCGTCCCGCAGGGTGCCGAGCCGGTTCTCGGCCGCCTCCGCCTTCTCCTTCGCGCCGTTGTACTTCTCGGTGGCGGCCTCCGCCTCCTGGTACAGCTGGTCCACCTTCGCCTTGACCTGCGCCGGCGTGAGCTGCGGCTCGGCGTGTCCGGTCCCGTCGAAGCCCGTCGCCGTCGCCGCCCCCGCGAGGGCGATCGTCGCTGCCGTACGGACCGTATGGCCGCCGACCGAGCGCTGACGGGGCTTGCGGTGCGCTGCCACGTGGACTGCACGTCCTTTCGTCGACCGCCCGCCCCGGGGCTCATCGGCCGTACGACGCCAGGGGGAGCGGCCGTACGTCCGCCCGGGGCGGTTTGCGCGTCCGGCGGCGGCCCACACAGGGGGAGCGGACCGCCGCCGGACCTTCTCGGCGGTGGTGGCCGACTGCCGCCCCTGGCCCGGGCGGCGGTGGGGAGCCGGTCACCTGGTGGAGGACGCTAAACCTGACCGTGTCCGGGAGGTAACGCATTGTGCGGAACTGCCGCCAGGGGACCGCGAGGTGACCGAAGGTGACCGTGATCCCGGGCCGGTGTCGTCGACTTCGCTCGGTGCGTTGACCGAAGTCGGGATTTTGGGCCCATGAGGAGTGCAGGGTGCTATGGGTCGCATATATGCAAGATCTACTCAAGGGGTCGGTGCGGGTGCCCCTCGCGCCCCGGAATAGGCTCCGGCCTCATGGACGTACTCATCCATCTCTTCGTCGGCCTGCATATCATCGGCATCGCCTCGCTGCTCGGCGGCTTCCTCACGCAGATGAAGGCGATGGGCCAGGGCACCGCCCGGTTCGTCCCCGCGATGCTGCACGGCGCCGCGACGATGCTGGTCACCGGGATGATCCTGGTCGGCCTCAACCAGGCCGACGACCAGCATGTCAACAACATCAAGATCGGCGTGAAGCTGGCCCTGTTGATCGTGATCCTCGGCCTCGTCTATGTGAAGCGGGACGACGAGAAGGTGGACAAGGGCCTGTTCGGCCTGGTCGGCGCGCTGACCACGGCCAACATCTTCATCGCGGTCCTGTGGACCTGACGGCGGCACGCGCCTCGGCGACCGCCCCCGCGGCGACGAGCAGCCAGGCTGCCACCGCGATCCACAGCAGCACCTCACCCGGCGTCCTCAGCCACGGGACGTCCACGGCGGTGGAGACGGCCAGGGTCGCTGCCGCGGTCATGCCCATGGGGAACACGGTGGCCCAGCGGCGCCCGTCGTAACGCAGGCGCGGGCGCACGAACTCGGCGACCAGCAGTACGGCGTACCAGGCCAGGTCGAGCACCAGCAGGGCGATGGTGACCGCGCGCAGGACGCCGTGGTCGTCGTCGTTCCACAGGTACAGGTGCGCGCTGTCGGCCGCGATCAGCTTCGCGCCGGCCAGCGCCGAGATGGCGAGCGCGCCGCAGGCGACCCAGTGATCGCCGGGTCCGTCCAGCACCTGGCGCAGGTCGAAGCGGAAGAGCGCGACGCCGTAGAGGACCAGGCCGAGCCAGAACAGCACGAGCGCGGTGTGCGCGAGCCAGGTCGCCGACTCGGCCGCGGCGAGCGTGGCGCCGAGGACCGCGAGGCCCTGGGTGGCCACACAGCCGAGGAACACCGCGCCGGGCATCCGCCGCTTCCAGCGGCCCACGACGATCACGATCAGCACCGGCCACAGCACCGCGGCAGGCGCCAGCAGCGCCTCGGCGAGGGTCTGCCAACCGAGCGCGGAGAAACGGGTGCCCAGGACCGTGGTCGCCGCCACGGCCGTCAACGCGCCCGCTGTCTCGGCATCCGCGACCCAGCGCGCGCGCTCCCTCAGCAGCCGTACGGCGAAGTCGGCCGCCAGCCCCAGCCAGGCCGCGCAGCCGATCACCAGGGCGAACCGGGACAGCGTCTCGTAGCCGGTCAGATGCAACCCGACCGACATGATGCCGGTCGCTATCACGGCGGCCCCGGCCGCGGGCGGGCGCTGCGTCCACCAGACGCGCAGGGGGGAGTGCGGGGAGGTACCGGACATGGGGCCGATGCTAGGAAGCTCGGTGTGCCGCGCGGGCGGGGCGCGCACGCGCGCGTGCGGAAATCGCGCGGGCGAGGGAGCGGGCCACGCGCGCGCGTGCGGCTTCCGACCCCTCCATGCGCGCGTGCGGCGCGTCTGACCCCTCCCGCACCCGGGGAGGCGTGCGCGTCTCCGGGTGCGTCGCGAGGGACGCGGTGGCCGGCGAGCCGCGCAATGGTTGCGCCTCGCGAGGCCCGCCCTATGGGCGGCGCCTCAGGCCGGCCGCACCACGCTGTGGATCGCCGACTCGCCGTCGTAGTAGATCGACTCCTCGCGGACGTACGCGCCCGGCTTCGGGGCGTGGATCATCATGCCGTTGCCTATGTAGAGGCCGACGTGGCTGATGTCGTCGTAGAAGAAGACCAGGTCACCCGGCTGGGCATCGGCGAGCGAGACCGTGGTGCCCGCGTTGACCTGGTCGTAGGTGACGCGGGGGAGGGAGACGCCGGCGGCCTTCCAGGCGGCCTGGGTGAGGCCCGAGCAGTCGTAGGAGTCGGGACCGGTGGCGCCCCAGACGTACGGTTTGCCGATCTGCGCGCGGGCGAAGGCGAGCGCCTTGGCGGCCTTGGTGGCGTACGAGGAGTCGGTCGTCGTGGACGAACTCGAACTCGAACTCGACGAGCTCTCCTGCTGAGCCGCCTCCTGGGCGGCCTTCTCCGCGGCCGCCTGCTGCTGCGCCAGCTCCGCGGCCTTGCGGGCCGCCGCCTCCTGCTTCTCCTTCTCGATCGCCGCGAGACGAGCCTTCTCCTGGGCCGTCAGCTCCGACAGCAGGTCGCGCGCGTCGGCGAGCTTCTTCTGGACGGTCGCCTTGGCGGTCTTGAGGTCGCTCTGCGTCTCGGTGAGCGTCTGAAGGCTCTGGGAGGCCTCCTGACGCTTCTTCATCGTCGCGGACTGCTCGGAGACGTAGTCGTCGACCGCGCCCTTCTGGCGGCTCGTCAAACGACCCATCAGCTGCGTCTGGTCGAAGTAGTCCTGCGGGGTGTCGGAGAGCAGGAAGGTCGCGGTGTCGGGCGCGGCGGCGCCGGTGCGGTACTGGGCGGCGGCGAAGGCACCGAGCTCCTCCCGCGCCTCGTTGAGCTTCTGGGTGCGCTGGGCGACGTCGTCGAGGAGCGTGTCGACCTGCTTGCGCTGCTTGGTCGTCTTCTCCTTGGCCGCGTTGTAGTTGTCGGTCGCCGACTCGGCCTGGCGGTAGAGGTCGTCGACCTTCTTCTCGACCTCTTCGAGACTCGGCTTGTCATCGGCCGGCGCGGCGTTGGCCGTCTGGGACAGCAGGGCCACGGAGGTGAGGGCGGCCGTCGCGAGGGCCGGGGTCCGTATGCCTGCTACGCGCGTACCAGCGGGACGCGACTTGCGGTGCGACGCCAAGGGAGGCGACTCCTTCCAGTGCTCCGCCTACCGGGTTAGCTGTCGGGTTCGGGCGGGTGGTTCGGAAGGGTTGCCCTACGGCGCTCCCGTGCGCGGGAGTCGGCCGATTCACCCCAAGTTCGGTGGGTCCCCGGCTCCGGGCGCGCGGCGGCGCTGCGGACTCGGCGGAGGCCGTGCGGCCCGGCGACGTTCGCCGGTGGGGGTCGTACGGCCTGCTCGGAACCGTAACCAACGGGTGTGGCCCGTGTGAAGGTTGATGTTCGATATGCCCGATACATTTTCGTGACCTTGGTCCCAAACGTCGCTCCGCGTGGCCAATCCGGAGTGATCTGCCATGACTTGGGCGTATTTTCACCGGAGTGGCGACGTCCGCCCGCTTCATGGGTCTAGCTTCCAGCCAGCCGCGGTGGGGTGCCGCGGCCCGGTTGGAGGGGTACGGCCATGAGGATGCGCGCAGGACTCGTCGTCGCCACGTCGGTCGCGCTCGCCGCCACCGCGGGCATCGCCCCCGCTGCGGCGACGGCGCGGCACGGTGGAGGCGAGCCGGTGGTCCGTGTGATCGCCAAGGGTCTCGACAACCCGCGCCAGCTCTCCTACGCCGACGGGCACGTGTACGTCGGCGAGGCGGGCCGGGGCGGCGGGAAGTGCGTCGGTGAGGGCCCCGAGGGCGAGACCTGCATTGGGCTCAGCTCCGCGGTCACCAAGATCTACTGGGACGGGGGCGCGTGGAAGCACCGCAGGGTGGTGCAGGGGCTCCCGTCGGGCGCCGCCCCCGACGGCGGTTTCGCGACCGGCGTGGACGGCGTCTCCGCGTTCCACGGCGAGCTCTGGAGCGTCGAGACCTACGCCCCGCCGGAAGCCGGGGTGCCGACGAAGCCGCCCTGGAACACTCTCGGCAAGCTGCTGCACGTCGGGCACGGCAAGGCGAGGATCGCCGCGGACATCACCGCCGTAGAGCTGAAGTACAACCCGCACAAGGCGTCCGTGGAGTCCAACCCGTACGCCGTCCTCGCGCTCCCCGACGGACGGAAGATCGTCGCGGATGCTGCCGGGAACGACCTGGTCGTCGTTTCGCCGCACGCCAAGGCGCGGCCCTTCACGGTCTTCCCGGACCACGACGGGAACCAGTCCGTGCCGACGTCCCTGGCGCTCGGCCCCGACGGCAAGCTCTACGTCGGCGAACTGAACGGCGAGGCGGCGAGGCCCACCGCGCGCGTGTGGAAGGTCGATCCGTGGACCGGCAGGATCCTCGGCTGGAAGTCCGGCTTCGGCTCGATCACCGGCCTCGCCTTCAACGACGACGGCCAGATGTACGTCAGCCAGCTCTTCGCGGGTGTCGTGACCAAGGTCTCGCACGGCAAGCGGACCGATGTGAAGGTGCCGTTCCCTGCGGGCGTCGCCGTGGACCCCCACGACGGCAAGGTCTACGTCTCGGCCTGGTCGATCGCGGACCGTGACGGCACGGTCCTGGACGGTCGGAGGACACCGGGCGGCCAGGTCTGGAAGATCCTCGGGTTCTGAGGGAGGCCCTTTCGCGAGCACCCGGTTCCGGTGATGTTCTCGGGGCGGCAGCGGGCTGTCAGTGGGGCACCCTAGACTCGGAGAGCGATGAGCAGCCTCTTTGACGACAGCTTCCTGGCGGACCTCCAAGCCCCTCGCGGGCACGAGGGGGAACCCCCGCCGCCGCCCGAGGACGAGCACGGACCGGAGCCGGTTCCGGACGATCTGTTCGGCGGGAAGTTCGACGTGCCGCCGGACCGGGACGCCTACTACCGCGACGGCGCCCCGCGCCCGGCGATCGACCCCGCCGCGCTCCTGGAGGGGCTGAACGAGAACCAGCGTGCAGCCGTCGTGCACTCCGGCACCCCGCTGCTCATCGTGGCCGGCGCCGGCTCCGGCAAGACCCGGGTGCTCACCCACCGCATCGCCCACCTCCTCGGCGAGCGGCATGTCCACCCCGGCCAGATCCTCGCGATCACCTTCACCAACAAGGCCGCGGGCGAGATGAAGGAGCGTGTCGAGCAGCTCGTCGGCCCGCGCGCCAACGCGATGTGGGTGATGACCTTCCACTCCGCGTGCGTGCGGATCCTGCGCAGGGAGTCGAAGAAGCTCGGGTTCACCTCCTCCTTCTCGATCTACGACGCCGCCGACTCCAAGCGGCTCATGGCCCTGGTCTGCCGCGACCTGGACCTCGACCCCAAGCGGTACCCGCCGAAGTCCTTCAGCGCCAAGATCAGCAACCTGAAGAACGAGCTGATCGACGAGGAGGACTTCGCAGCGCAGGCCACCGACGGTTTCGAGAAGACCCTCGCCCAGGCCTACGCCATGTACCAGTCGCGCCTGCGCGAGGCCAACGCCCTCGACTTCGACGACCTGATCATGACGACGGTCAATCTGCTCCGGGCGTTCCCCGACGTCGCCGAGCACTACCGCCGCCGCTTCCGGCATGTCCTCGTCGACGAGTACCAGGACACCAACCACGCCCAGTACGCGCTGGTCAGGGAGCTGGTCGGGACCTCCGAGCACCCTGTGGACGTACCGCCGAGCGAGCACGACCTGGCGCCCGCCGAACTCTGCGTAGTGGGTGACGCCGACCAGTCGATCTACGCCTTCCGCGGCGCGACCATCCGCAACATCCTCCAGTTCGAGGAGGATTACCCGGACGCGACGACGATCCTCCTGGAGCAGAACTACCGTTCCACCCAGACGATCCTCACCGCCGCCAACGCCGTCATCGAGCGCAACGAGTCCCGCCGCCCCAAGAACCTGTGGACCAACGCGGGCGCGGGCGCGCGCATCACCGGCTATGTCGCCGACACCGAGCACGACGAGGCGCAGTTCGTCGCCGACGAGATAGACCGTCTCACCGACGCGGGGCACGCGAAGGCCGGTGACATGGCCGTCTTCTACCGCACCAACGCCCAGTCCCGTGTCTTCGAAGAGGTCTTCATCCGCGTCGGCCTGCCGTACAAGGTCGTCGGCGGCGTCCGCTTCTACGAGCGCAAGGAGGTCCGGGACGTCCTGGCCTATCTGCGCGTCCTCGCCAACCCGGAGGACTCCGTGCCGCTGCGCCGGATCCTCAACGTTCCCAAGCGGGGCATCGGCGACCGCGCGGAGGCGATGATCGACGCCCTCTCCCAGCGCGAGAAAATCAGCTTCCCGCAGGCGCTCAAGCGCGTCGATGAGGCGTACGGCATGGCCGCGCGCTCCACCAACGCCGTGAAGCGGTTCAACGTGCTGATGGAGGAGCTCCGGACGATCGTCGAGTCCGGCGCGGGCCCGGCGACCGTCCTGGAGGCCGTCCTCGAACGCACCGGCTATCTCGCCGAGTTGCAGGCGTCCACCGACCCCCAGGACGAGACTCGCATCGAGAACCTCCAGGAACTCGCCGCCGTGGCCCTGGAGTTCGAGCAGGAGTCCGGCGAGGGAGAGACCTCAGGCTCGCTCTCCGACTTCCTGGAGCGGGTCGCGCTCGTCGCCGACTCCGACCAGATCCCCGACGAGGACCAGGACGGCTCCGGCGTCATCACCCTGATGACCCTGCACACCGCCAAGGGCCTGGAGTTCCCGGTCGTCTTCCTCACCGGCATGGAGGACGGCGTCTTCCCGCACATGCGCGCCCTCGGCCAGACCAAGGAGCTGGAGGAGGAGCGGCGCCTGGCGTACGTCGGCATCACGCGCGCGCGTGAGCGGTTGTATCTGACCCGGTCCTCGTTGCGCAGCGCGTGGGGGCAGCCGTCGTACAACCCGCCCTCCCGCTTCCTGGAGGAGATCCCGGCGCAGCACGTCGACTGGAAGCGGACGGGTCCGACCGCCGCTCCCGCGGGGCCGGTCTCGGGGGTCGCCGCGTCGCTGTCCTCGTCCCGCTCGCGCTCCTCGGCGTCGGGGGCGTCCGGTTTCGCCACCCGCAGGGGTGCGGAGAAGCCGGTGGTCTCGCTGGCCGTCGGCGACCGCGTCACCCACGACCAGTTCGGGCTCGGCACGGTGGTCGGGGTCAAGGGCACGGGCGCGAACGCCGAGGCGACGGTCGACTTCGGAGAGGCCAAGCCGAAGCGGCTGCTGCTGCGGTACGCGCCGGTGGAGAAGCTGTAGTTCGCAGGGGCCCGACGGGTTACGTCGGGTCCAGCCCGTGGCTGCGCAGCCACGGCAGCGGGTCTATGGCCGAACCGCCCGCCGGGTGCACCTCGAAGTGCAGGTGGGGGCCGGTCGAGTTGCCGGAGTTGCCGGAGTACGCGACCGGGTCGCCGGCCTTGACCGTCGTACCGGAGGCGACGCGATAGCTGGAGAGGTGGCAGTACCACGTCTCCGTGCCGTCCTTCGCCGTCACGACCAACATGTTGCCGTAGGCGCTGTTCCACTGAGTCCGGACGGTGCCATCGGTCGCGGCCATCACGGTCGTGCCGTACGACACCGGGAAGTCGATGCCGGTGTGGACGGACATCCAGTTGATGCCGGACTGGCCGTAGTAGGCGCTGAGACCGTGCTGCGCGACCGGAAGCGCGAACTTCGGGCGCAGCCGCTCCTTGCGGGCCGCCTCCTCCGCCGCCTTCTTCTTCTCGGCCACCTGCTGGGCCTTGAGGTCGATACGTTCCTGCGTACGGCTGGCCCGGTCGGCGAAGTCGTCGGCGCCGGCCGAGAGGCTCTCCAGCTGGGTGTCCAGCTTGTTGTTCGCGGCGGACGGCTTGAGGGCGGTCGTGTCCGCGGCGGTCGCCGAGGTGTCCTTGTTGTCACCGGTCAGCGTGCCGACCGACGCTACGGCCACCCCCGCGACGCCCATGACACACGCCGAGGGAACCGCGATCGTCAGCAGGGCGGAGCGCTTCGCGGGCATACGGCGACGGGAGCGGCCGGCGTTGCGCGCGGCCACGCGTGACCCGGGGGCGGGAACGGCGGCCGGAGCCGGGGCGGGCTCTTCCTGGTCGTCGAGGAGAGGGGCGTCCGCGTCGTGAACGGCGTGCATCTCACCGGTGGCCGTCGACTCGCCGTCGTGCGCGGTGTGTTCGGCGTAGACGTTGCCGTATGGGTTCGCCTCGTCGTACGCGTGGGTCTCGTCGTACGTGTGGGTCTCGTCGTGCCCGGTCTCCTCGAAGGTGGCCGTCTGCTGCGGGTCGGCCGCCGTACCGTCGGAGTTCCACTGTGTGGCGTCGTACGCGCCGGTGTCGAAGGCCTGTGTGCCCCATTCCCAGTGCTGGGTCTGGTCGGCCGGGCCCGCGGGCTGGTCGGGCTGGACCCACGCGTTCGCGTCCCAGTGGCCGCTGGTGTCGGTGTGGTTCGCCTGCGAGGGGATCGCGGCGAGCTGCTGGTGGTCGGCGCCCCACTGGGTGGCGTCGTACGCGCCGGTGTCGTAGGCGGCGTGGTGCTGGGCCGCGTACATGTCGTAGTTCAGGGTCTGGTGCCCGCCGGTGGTCCAGGTCGAGGCGTCGTACGAACCGGTGCTGTCGTCCGGCATGTTGCCGAACAGCGGGTCCGTGTCGAAGCTGCCGGTGGCGTGTGCGCCAATGGTGCCCGTGGCGTCGAAACCAGTGGCGTCGTAGGCGCCGCACGTGGTGAAGTCGCCGTATTGGGCCTCCTGGGTGCCGTACGACGCATAGTGCGACGATTCGGCGTCGGAAGCCGGAGCCGGGGTGGTCATGGTCCCCGACGGGTGACGGTCGTTCACCAACTTCTCTTTCGCCTCGACAACAGGGGCTGCCAGAGCAGTGCGGCGACTGTACCCGGCGGTATGCGGGCGCGACAATCTTCAACTGGTTTCGGGCGCGCAGGAAACGGGCATTCGCCCGTGTTTCGGGGGACGGCGGGCGTGACTTTGGCTTTGCGTTCGAAGATTGTTCGATATCGGGCCGGGAGTCGGTGACTGTCAACGGGCTGTTGACGTCCTGTGTCCGATGGTCGATACGAACCGTTACGCCACGGTCAGTCCACCTGCGCGGCCGCTCCGCTCCTCTCCGGTCCACGCGGTGTCGAGCGCCTGCCGTATCCCTGCCGCGACGGCGGGGTGCACGGGGAGGGCGAGATGCCCGATCCCGCTCACCCGGACGTTCTGCGCCAGCAGATCCTCGTGGTTGATGCAGGCGGTCTCCAGCGGGTCCATCAGGTGGTCGAGGTCGCTCCAGAAGCTGACGAAGTGTGTACGGCAGCCCGGGGCCGGCTGGGTGAGCTCCTGGAGCAGTTCCGAGCCGGGGCGCATCTGCCGCACGATCGGGTGTGCGTTCGCCAGCGCCATCACCCGGGTGCCGGAGTGCGGGGTGCCGAGCGTCACCAGCGTCCGGACCCGGTGGTCACCGCCGAGGCGCTGGACGTAGTAACGCGCGATCAGGCCACCGAGGCTGTGCCCGACGATGTCGACCTGCCTGCTGCCCGTGCGCTCGCAGATCTCCTCTATGTGCCGGCCGAGCAGCTCCGCCGCGGCGCGGATGTCGCAGGTCAGCGGGGAGTAGTTGAGCGACTCGACCTGCTGCCTGCCGTGCTGGGCGAGGCTGCGGCGCAGGAGCACGAAGACCGAGCGGTTGTCGATGAAGCCGTGCAGCAGCACGACCGGCGGCTTGGCCTCCGTCGGGAGCTGCGCGGCGCCGTCCTCCGGTGCGGGGAGCGCGGGCAGGGGGGAGCGGCGCTCCTGGGTGATGCCGACGGGGTAGAGGAGGAGATGCCCCGCGAGGATCGCGAGCTCCAGGGCGGTCGCCTTCAGGAGGGCCAGGGAGAGTCCCGCCAGCCTGCCGGGGAGCAGACGCTGGCAGAGCGGGAGAAACGGCAGCGCCGCCTTGGTGACCTTCATGGCCGACCTCCTGTCGGCACACGGGAGGACGGCTCCGTCCCCCGTGTGCGCTTATGGGAAGTCGCGGCGAAGGTCGTGGTCGACATCGACGCGGCGCGAGTGGCGCGCGGGGGATGGGTGGGGCGAGCGGCGCGGGGCTCCGGAGCCACCGGGTGATCCGGCGGAGCTGACGGAACCGGTGGTGCGGGCGGTGCGGGCTGTGCTGACGGTGCCGGCTGGGCCGACAGTGCCGATAGTGCAGGTGGTGCGGATGGTGCTGGTGGTGCGCCGTTGACGTGATGAGTCACCCTGTCCGTGTGGCGACGAGGTTCCCCGCTGTCGTGCCTTACCTGTCCTACGTGCCCTTCGTGCCGTCGCCGGTGCGCCGCACCGCCGTGACGCGCGGTTTGCGCCGCGGCGGTGCGGCAACCTCGTTGCGGCTCCCGAAACGTGTCCCACCTTGTGATTTCCCCCTCCGCATGCACCGTGAAACTGCCGGTTGCGGGAAGGTGGCGATAACGTTCGTTCACATTCCCGCCCTGTGTGGTACCAGTCGGTAGGAATGCACGCAGTCGCTTCATGGAGGCAGTGATGGGTGTGGGAGCCGGTCCGATCCGCGTGGTGGTGGCCAAGCCAGGGCTCGACGGCCATGATCGCGGAGCCAAGGTGATCGCGAGGGCGCTGCGCGACGCGGGCATGGAGGTCATCTACACCGGCCTCCACCAGACCCCCGAGCAGATCGTCGACACCGCGATCCAGGAGGACGCCGACGCGATCGGCCTCTCCATCCTCTCGGGTGCCCACAACACGCTGTTCGCGGCGGTGATCGATTTGCTGAGGGAGCGGGATGCCGAGGACATCCTGGTGTTCGGCGGGGGGATCATCCCCGAGGCCGACATTCCGCTCCTGAAGGAGAAGGGTGTCGCGGAGATCTTCACGCCGGGGGCGACGACTCAGTCGATCGTGGACTGGGTGCGGGCGACTGTGCGGCAGCCGACGGGGATGTGAGAGGGGCGATTGCGCGGCAGCCGACGGGGATGTGAGAGGTCCGCTTGCGAGTGCGGGGTCGTCATGGCTGGTCGCGCAGTTCCCTGCGCCCCTAGGTGGGTTCCAGCCAGGTCGGCGGGACTGCACCGACCTGAGGGGCGCGGCGAACTGCGCGACCAGCCCCCACCGGCCTGCACCCACCGGACGGCACGACGCGGGAACCCTCCTACACGCCCCCCAGCTCCTCCGCCATCGCCGCCCGCAACCGCAAGGTCGTCACCAGCCGCTGGAACGCCTCCGCCCAGTAACCGCCCGCACCAGGACTCGCGTCCTCCCCTTCGTCCGGCACCGCCATCAGCGCCTCCATCCGCCCGGCTTCGGACGGATCGAGACACCGCTCCGCCAGCCCCATCACCCCACTGAAACTCCACGGATAACTCCCCGCGTCCCGCGCGATTTCGAGCGCATCGACCACCGCCCGCCCCAACGGCGCGGCCCACGGCACCGCGCACACCCCGAGCAGCTGGAACGCCTCGGACAACCCGTGCGTCGCGATGAACCCCGCCACCCACTCGGCCCGTTCGGCCGAACCCAAGGTGCTCAGCAGCTTCGCCCGCTCGGCCAGTGACACCGCCCCCGGTCCCCCGGCCTCCGGCGCCGCGGGCGTGCCGAGCAACGCCCGCGCCCAGGCGGCGTCGCGCTGCCGCACGGCGGCCCGGCACCAGGCCGCATGCAACTCGTTGCGCCACTCGTCCGCCACCGGCAACGCCACGATCTCCTCGGGTGTCCGCCCGCCGAGTCGCCCCGGCCACACCCCCAGCGGCGCCGCCTCCACCAACTGCCCGAACCACCACGACCGTTCCCCCCTCCCCGAGGGCGGCTTGGGCACGACGCCGTCGCGCTCCATGCCCGGGTCGCACTCGTGCGGTGCCTCCACGACGATCGTCGCCGTGTCCTGCGTGTGGTCGACGGCCACGCACGCCCCGGCCCTGACCGCCATCCGCGCCGCCAACGCCGAATCCGGCAGCGCCGACAACAACTCCGCGGCCGTGGCCCGCACGTTGCGGCTCCGGTCGGCCAGCGCCTGCTCCAGGAACGGCTCGTCGTCCGCCCCCAGACGTGTTCGCAGCGAGTCGAGGAACATCAGCCGGTCCTCGGCCCGCTCGGTCGCCCACGTCGTCGCGAGCAGCTCGCGTGCGGCGCCGGCGTCCCGGGCCCGTATCGCCGCGAGAAGCGCGACCCGCTCCGCGAACAAGCCCTCCTCCCAGAGCCGTTGGACCCCAGCGGTGTCCTCGGGCGGCGGCAGCGCGGTACCACCGCCGGGTGTCGCGCGCAGGGCGAACCGCCAGTCCGGGTTGAGCCGGGCGAGCCAGGTGGCACGCGGTCCCGCGAACGCCAGCGCCGCCGGCCGCAGGTCCGTACGCCCCCGGGCCGCGTCCAGCAGCGCGGGCAGCAGGTGCGGGGGCGGCGCGTAACCGCTGGCGTTCGCCGTCGAGAGCCACTGCGGCAGCAGCTCCATCAGGTCCGGCGCCGTGCCCCTGCGACCGCCGGTGCCGGAGCCGGGCCGGTCGGCGAGCAGCATCGAGAGCCGCCGGGCCGCCGCCGCGGGCAGCGGAGGGCGCGCGTCCTCGGCTGCCGGCCGCGGCCGCTCCGCCGCGCGCGCCGGCCGTAGCCCGGCCCGCCGTCGTACGGTCGCCACGGCCGCCGCGTCCAGCAACGCCACCGGAGCCTCGGGACCGGACGCCAACCCGGGCGGGGTCCGGCGCGCGGTGCCGAGCAGGGCCGAGGTGACGAGCTCCTCCCAGGCGTCCGGCGCGGGAGCGGAGAGCTTGTCCATACGGTTCCTTTCCGTCCGGTCGGGTGCTTGAGCCGTTCCGTTCAGCACAGCCGCACCGCCTCGCCAGCACCCTCTGGCCAGGCCGTCAGCGGGGTGAAGCCGCGGTGGCCGCACTCGCCGAAGACCTTGACCGGGGCGCCGCCCGAGAGCGCGACCAGACGCCACAGGCCGGGACGGGAGCCGACGGCGGCCGTGAGCGGCAGAGCCGAGCCACCGTCGGCATCCGCGAGTTGCCAGGACTCCGCGTCCGGTGTCGGTATCACCCGGTCCAGCGTCACCGGGACGGAGTCCAGCCACGGGTCGTCCCGCAGCGCCTCGCCGTAGCGGGCTGCCGCCTGATCAGTCGTCACCCCGGGCGGCTGTGCCGTCGAGGGAGCGGGCGGTGCGAACTGCTCGCCGAGGGCCGCTCGCAGCTGCCCGGTGCCGGGATACGCGGACACCTCCGCCTCCAGCTCCAGCCCCACCGGCAGCGCCAGTTCGGGGGCGCGGCCGGCGGCGCCGTAGGAGAGGAGGAGAGCCGAACGGCCCGAGTCGACGCCGTGCAGCCAGATCCGTCGGGTCGTCAGACGGGAGTCCGCCGTGTCGTACTGGGCGAGGACCAGCCAGCGGTCCCGCACCGGCGGTCCGTCGGCCGAGGCGGGCAGGCCGATCCGCGAACGGACCGTCGACGCCAGGCCGCCCGGCAGTCGCTCGCGGCGCAGCCAGCCCTGGTCGAGAAGGTGGATGAGGGCACACTCCTCAAGGAGCCGCACCGGCCAGCCAGGACCGGACGACGGAATCGACCCCAACTCCCGCACGCGGGCGGCGAGTCCCGGTGCCTGGGCGTCGACCATGCGGGCCGCCGTCTCCTCCCACATGCCGTACCCCGCCTGCTCCGCCCCGGCGAGACCGCCGCGCAACAGGTCCGCCAGCCGCTGCTCCAGCTCCGTGGCCCCCGCCGTGATCCGCACGGCCCGGCGCTCCGCCCTGCGCCGCGCCGCCTCCGGATCACCGGACCCGGCGGCGGCAACACCCGTGGTCCGCTTTTCCTGCGCGCGCTGCCTTCTCCCCGCTATCCACTGCTCGGCCCAGTCCGGTGCCGAACCCGCCGCCACCGCACCCTCCCCGCCCGCCCAGAGCAGCAGCAGCCCGAGGGCGTGCTTGCACGGGAACTTGCGGCTCGGGCAACTGCACTTGTACGCGGGCCCCGCGGCGTCCGCGATGTCGATGACCGTCTGATACGGCTTGCTGCCACTGCCCTTGCACAGCCCCCACAGCGTCCCCTCCTCGGAACTGCCCGCCTCGGACCACGGCCCGGCCGCGCCGAGTCTGCTTCCCGCCTTGCGTGAGGCGGCGTCAGGAGCCAGTGCCAGCACCTGATCCGCCGTCCAGCGCACCCCCTGCTGAGTCATGCCATCGAAGGTAGATCCTCCCACTGACAATCGGCCCCGAGTCGTCGGCCGTGAGCGCGTTTCCGCAGGTCGGATCGCATTGTCAGTGGCGTGGTGCACGGTTGGTGACAGATTCGAACCGGCCGAGCTGGAGGGGGCCTCAGCCATGTCTGTGTCTGTTGAACCGACGACCGTGGAACCGAAGCAGGGGGAGTCCGCCGAGGCGTTGCGGCCGCATGCCGAAGACGCCTTCGCCGGTGAACTCGCCGCGCTGGCCGCGCAGGACGACCGCCCGCGCCCGGCCCGCTGGAAGCTGTCGCCGTGGGCGGTGGCGACCTACCTGCTCGGCGGCACCCTGCCGGACGGCACGGTGATCACCCCGAAGTACGTGGGCCCGCGCCGCCTCGTCGAGGTCGCCGTCACCACTCTCGCCACCGATCGCGCCCTGCTTCTGCTGGGTGTGCCCGGCACCGCGAAGACCTGGGTGTCCGAGCATCTGGCCGCGGCGGTCAGCGGCGACTCGACGCTGCTCGTGCAGGGCACGGCGGGCACGCCGGAGGAGGCGATCCGGTACGGCTGGAACTACGCGCAACTGCTGGCGAACGGCCCGAGCCGCGACGCCCTCGTGCCCAGCCCGGTGATGCGGGCCATGGCAGAGGGGATGACGGCCCGGGTGGAGGAGCTGACGCGGATCCCGGCCGACGTGCAGGACTCGCTGATCACGATCCTGTCCGAGAAGACGCTGCCCATACCGGAGTTGGGGCAGGAAGTGCAGGCGGTCCGCGGCTTCAACGTCATCGCCACGGCCAACGACCGCGACCGCGGGGTCAACGACCTCTCCAGCGCCCTGCGCCGCCGCTTCAACACGGTCGTGCTGCCGCTGCCGGAGAGCGTCGAGGCCGAGGTCGACATCGTCTCGCGCCGCGTCGACCAGATCGGCCGCTCCCTCGATCTGCCGGCCGCGCCCGACGGCGTCGCGGAGATCCGCCGTGTCGTGACGGTCTTCCGTGAACTGCGCGACGGGGTGACCTCCGACGGCCGTACGAAGCTGAAGTCGCCCAGCGGCACCTTGTCGACGGCCGAGGCGATCTCCGTCGTCACGGGCGGGCTCGCCCTCGCCTCCCACTTCGGCGACGGCGTTTTGCGGGCCGGTGATGTCGCCGCGGGCATCCTCGGCGCGGTCGTCCGTGATCCGGCGGCCGACCGAGTGATCTGGCAGGAGTACCTGGAGGCGGTCGTCCGCGAGCGGGACGGCTGGAAGGACTTCTACCGGGCCTGCCGTGAGGTGAGTGCGTGAACGAAGACCTGGGGTGGGGGCGTCGGAGTGGCGGGAGTCAAGGGGCGGGCGGTGGTTCGTCGTTCGCGGGTGCGTGGGGTTTCGGGGCGGTCGCGGGGGTCTCGGGGCGGGCCGCCGAGGGGCGGGGAAGCAAGCGGAATCAAGGGGGACGGGCGTGACAGGTCTTGAGCGGGACGGGATCGGGACGGTCGGCGAGGACGACTCCAAGTGGCCTCGGAGGGGAGGGCGACGGCGTGACGGGCGTCGGTGAGGTCGGGAGCGGAGAGGTGAACGACTCCGGCGAGTCCGGAAACGACGGAGTGGCCGGCGCGGGCGGGCCGGCGAGCGGGGGCGTGGCCCGGGGCGGCGCGTCCGGGAGCGACAGGGCGAGGCGCGCCCAGGTGTCAGTCGGTAGGGGAACGGAGGGAGGCGTTGTGACCGGGAGCGGGGGTGTGGCCGGTGTCGGCGCGCCTGGGGGCAGCGGTGTCGTCGGCGTCGGTGACTCCGGGAGTGGCGGTTCGGCCGGTGTCGGCAGCCGGGGCAGTCGGGAGCGTGGGTTGGGACCGCTGTTGCTCGGTGTGCGGCATCACGGGCCCGGGTCGGCGCGGTCCGTGCGGGCGGCGCTGGACGTGGCCCGGCCCGGGGTCGTGCTGATCGAGGGACCGCCCGAGGCCGACGCGCTGATTCCACTGGCCGCCGACGAGGACATGCGACCGCCGGTCGCGCTGCTCGCCCATGCCGTGGACGAGCCCGGACGATCGGCGTTCTGGCCGCTCGCCGAGTTCTCTCCGGAGTGGGTGGCGATCCGCTGGGCGCTGGAGCACCACATCCCGGCCCGCTTCATCGACCTGCCGGCCACGCACACGCTTGCCTGGGGTCGGGACACGGAGGAGGAGCCGACCGCCGAAGCGCCGAACGCGAACGACACCGACGACTCGGACAACATCCACGTCACCCGCGCGGCCGTCCGTGTCGATCCGCTCGGGGTGCTCGCCGAGGCCGCCGGTTACGACGATCCCGAGCGGTGGTGGGAGGACGTCGTAGAGCACCGGGGAGCGGGGGCGGGGGACGTGTTCGAGCCGTTCACCGTGCTGGAGGAGGCGATGGAGGTGCTGCGGGAGACCTACGGGAGCGGGGGACACGACCGGGACCTGGTGCGGGAGGCGTACATGCGGCTCCAGGTGCGGGCGGCGCAGCGCGAGTTCGGGGACGACGTGGCCGTGGTGTGCGGGGCCTGGCACGTCCCCGCACTGCGGCACAGGACCACTGTGGCCGCCGACAAGGCCCTGCTGAAGGGGTTGCCCAAGGTCAAGGCCGACATGACGTGGGTGCCGTGGACGCATCGCAGGCTGTCGCGGCACAGCGGCTACGGCGCCGGTATCGACTCGCCCGGCTGGTACGGGCACCTGTTCCGCACGCAGGACCGGCCGGTCGAGCGGTGGCTGACCAAGGTGGCGGGCCTGTTGCGGGAGGAGGACCGGACAGTGTCCTCGGCCCACGTCATCGAGGCCGTTCGGCTGGCCGAGACACTCGCGGCGATGCGCGGCCGACCGCTGCCCGGTTTGAGCGAGACGACCGACGCCGTGCGGGCCGTGATGTGCGAGGGCTCCGACGTGCCGTTGGCGCTCGTGCAGGACCGGCTGGTCGTGGGGGACATGCTGGGAGAGGTGCCGCAGGCGGCGCCCGCGGTGCCGTTGCAGCGTGACCTCGACCGGCTCCAGCGGCGGCTGCGGCTCAAGCCGGAGGCGCTGGAGCGGGAGTTGGAGCTCGACCTGCGCAAGGAGAACGACGCGGAGCGCAGCAGGCTGCTGCACCGGCTGCGGCTGCTGGGCGTGGCGTGGGGGGAGCCGGCGGCTTCGCGGGGGAGTACGGGCACCTTCCGGGAGACGTGGCGGCTGCGGTGGGAGCCGGAGTTGTCGGTGCGGGTCGCCGAGGCGGGAGTGTGGGGCACGACCGTGCTCGCCGCCGCGACGGCCAGGGCGGAGGCGGACGCCGTCTCCGCGTCGGGCCTCGCCGACGTCACCGCCCTCGCCGAGCGCTGTCTGCTCGCCGAACTCCCGGACGCCCTGCCCACGGTGATGCAGATCCTCGCCGACCGTGCGGCACTCGACGCGGACGTCGGGCACCTCGCCCAGGCCCTCCCGGCCCTCGTCCGCTCGCTGCGCTACGGCGATGTGCGCGGCACCGGCACCGGCGCCCTGGCGGAGGTCGCCTCGGGTCTCGCCGAACGGGTCTTCGTCGGCCTGCCCCCGGCCTGCGCCGCCCTCGACGCCGAGGCGGCGGAGGAGATGCGGCGCCATGTGGACGCGGTGCACGGAGCGGTGGGGCTGCTGAGTGAGGTGACGGCACCGGAGCAACACACCTCGGGGGACGGGGTCGTTTCCGTACCGGTGGGCGCCGTTCCGGCTGTCGCCGCCGTACCCGCACCGGACGGTGGAGGTGACGGCCCGGCTCCGGCGCACCGGGGCCTGCGGGGCCGTTGGCTCACGGTGCTCAGGGTGCTCTCCGGGCGGGACACCGTGCCCGGTGTCATCAGGGGGCGGGCTGTTCGGCTGCTGCTGGACGACGGGGAGTTGGCTCACGACGAGGCGGCGCGGCTCATGGGGCTCGTACTGTCGCCGGGGACCGAGCCGGGGGACGCGGCCGCGTGGATCGAGGGGTTCGTCGGAGGTGGATCCGGCGGCGGGATGCTCCTCGTCCACGATGACCGGCTGCTCGGCCTGGTCGACGCCTGGCTGACCGGGGTGCCGGCGCAGGCGTTCACCGATGTGCTGCCTCTGCTGCGGCGCACATTCTCGGCGTACGAACCGGGGGTTCGCCGGACCCTGGGCGAACTGGTCCGGCGCGGCTCGGGGCAGCGGGGGAACGGTGCGGGGGCCGGTTCCGCGGCACCGGGCTTCGGCGCCGACCTCGACGGCGACCGGGCGGACGCCGTGCTGCCGGTGGTGCGACTGCTGCTCGGCCTGGACGACGACCACGACGACGACTTGGCGAACGCCGACGACAACGACCTTGCGGGGGTGGCGGGATGATGACCGAGGCACCGCGGACACCGGGAGACGGGTCCGGTACGGCGGGCTCCGTCGGTGGCGGGCATGGAGGCGCACCCGGGCACCGGGCCGGGGCTCGGGCGAAGCACGGCTCGCTGACGACCGTGGCCGTGGTCCCGCTCTGGGACCGGTTCCGGACGGGGGCCTGGCGATGACGACCGAGCCGAACGGACTGACGACACCGGAGACGACAGGTCCGGCCACGAGGCCGGCTCAGGTTCCGGTCGCTGCTCCGGCCGCCGATTCGGCCGACGGACAGTTGAGGGAGGGTGGTGTGGAAAGGGGGGCCACGCCCCCGGCACGGGTGCCGATCCCCCCGTTCGCTGCCGACCAGGCCGACGCCTTCACCTCTGACCCGACCGCTCCCGCGATCCCCACCTTGGCTGACGCTGACGCCGACGCCGACGCCGACGCCGACGCCGACGCTCCCGCCCCGGCCGATGAGCGGATGCGGCGGTGGCGGCTTGTGCTCGGTGGGGGGTCGGCCGATGGGACCGGCTGTGCGTTGAGCGGGCAGGACGCGGGGATGGACGGGGCGTTGGCCGCGCTGTACGGCAGGGGGGACGGGAAGGGGCAGGCGGGCAAGGAGCGTTCGGCGGGTCTCGGGGCGTCTGCGCCGTCCGTTGCCCGGTGGTTGGGGGACATCCGGACGTACTTCCCCTCCTCCGTCGTCCAGGTGATGCAGCGGGACGCCATCGACCGGCTCGGACTGTCCACCCTGCTGCTTGAGCCGGAGATGCTGGAGGCGGTCGAGGCCGACGTGCACCTGGTCGGCACGCTGCTGTCGCTCAACAAGGCGATGCCGGAGACGACGAAGGAGACGGCACGGGCCGTCGTGCGCAAGGTCGTCGAGGACCTGGAGAAGCGACTCGCCACCCGCACACGGGCCACGCTCACCGGTGCCCTCGACCGCAGTGCCCGGGTCAACCGACCGCGCCATCACGACATCGACTGGAACCGTACGATCTCGGCCAACCTCAAGCACTACCTCCCCGAGTACCGGACGATCGTGCCGGAGCGGCTGATCGGATACGGCCGGGCCTCCCGGTCGGTGAAGAAGGAGGTCGTTCTCTGCATCGACCAGTCGGGGTCGATGGCTGCGTCCGTCGTCTACGCGTCCGTGTTCGGGGCGGTGCTGGCGTCCATGAGGTCGATCGACACACGGCTCGTCGTCTTCGACACGGCGGTCGTCGACCTCACCGACCAGCTCGACGACCCGGTGGACGTGCTGTTCGGTACCCAGCTCGGCGGCGGCACGGACATCAACCGGGCGCTGGCGTACTGCCAGTCGCAGATCACCCGGCCCGGGGAGACGGTGGTGGTGCTGATCAGCGACCTCTACGAGGGCGGGATACGCGACGAGATGCTCAAGCGGGTCGCGGCGATGAAGGCATCCGGAGTGCAGTTCGTGACGCTGCTCGCGCTGTCGGACGAGGGGGCGCCCGCCTACGACAGGGAACACGCCGCCGCGCTCGCCGCGTTGGGCGCCCCGGCCTTCGCCTGCACACCCGACCTGTTCCCGGAGGTGATGGCGGCGGCCATCGAGAAACGGCCGCTTCCGATACCGGAAACGGCGTGAACCCGGGCCGCCCCTTGGTGATTTGTCGATCCGGCGACCTGCGGCTCCATCAGCAAAACGGACATGACTACGCATCGGTAACAGGGGACTTGCGCAACCTCGGGCGCGCCGTGCAAGGATCGACGTCTCCACAGTCTTCACGCTTCCGTTCCGTTTCCCCCCTTCTCCATCCCGTTTCGCTTGGTTCCGTCGTGCGGAAGGACCCGTCCCCTCTTGACCTGGTCAGCAGCCTTTCCCGGTGCCGTTGTGCGTGTGCTGCGTACGGCGGTCGGGCGGCGTGCGCTGCAGGTGGGGCTGTTGGTGGGCGGGTTGTTCGTGCTCGGGTTCCTCTGCGGGGAGCAGGCGCACGCGGCGGACGGTCTCGGGGCGTTACCGGGCAAGGCCACCACCGCCACGGCAAAGGACAGCGCCCGCAAGCTTGTTGCCCCTGAACCTGTCGCCCCTGAGCTGCCTGCTGTCCTTGAGCCCGTTGCCGCCGAGTCCGTTGCCCCCCATCCCGGCTCCGGCGCTCCCGTAGAGCACGGCCGGAGCAGCGGCCCGCTCACCGGCGTAGTCGCTCGCCCGGCCGGCGACGAGGTCCTGCTTCCGGTGGTCGAGGGCGTCGTACGGACCGTGGGCGACCGTGTCGTGCAGCCGGTCGGTGATCTGGCCGAGACGGTGACCACGGGGCTGACCGAGACGATCGGGATACCCCCGTCGGCGGAGTTGCCCACGGTGCCTGGTCTTCCCACGGTGCCGGGCCTGCCCGCGGCCCCGGTCCATACACTGCCCGCGCCGGTCCAGACACTGCCCGCCCCGGTCACCCCGGCGCCGCAACCCCAGTCGGGCGGTGACGCGGCGACGAATCCGGCCGACGGCGACGGCTCCCTGGGCGCCAGTGCCCCGTACGGGCCGCGGTTCGCCGGTCACGGCACCGCGACCGAGGCCGCCGCGCGCACCTCCGCTCCGCGCGGCACCTCCGCTCCGCGCGGCACCTCCACCGCCCACGCGCCCGCGCACCAGGCGCCCGCCGACGACCAGGGCGGCGCCCTGGGCGGCAGGTCGGCCGTGGACAACGGCTCGTCGCGACACAGCGACGCACACGCCATCACCCCCCACCACCGGGCGCCGCTGCGGCTCGTGCCCGGCGCCGCCGCGAGCATCCACGCGGCCGGGACCCGGGACAGGTACCGGGACATCCCCGTCTTCCCCGGCTAGCGCGCCTGGGGGCCGTCGAGCCCGTCGTCGACACCGTGACCCGCACGGTCCGGCCGGTCGTCGGCAGCGCCACGACCCTGGCGTGCGGTGTCACGAGTGACGTCACTCCATCACGTCCGGCATCACGTCCGGCGTCGGCGGCGACGCCGCTCCAGTCACCCCGGGTCACGCGCAAGGGCATCCCTTACCGCGCCTGACCGCCCCCCTCAACCGACTCCGTGAGGCGACGGCCCCGGACGGCCGAAAGCCGTCGGCCCGTCCTGCCGGAAGCTCACGGGCGGGGCGAAGAGGTCCCCATTGGGGTGGGGATCGACCGCCCTGGGCCCCTCCCAGGGGCTGCTCAAGGGGCCTCACCGGGACAACCCCATCCCGGTGAGGCCCTTCACCTCCGGCACGGGGTGCCAGTGAGCGCGGCATCATGTGACAGGTATCACCGCTCAGGTGTGACTCTCGATTTAGGGGCCTCCCGCAAGCAGCGATAACCTGCGAGACGGACATGCCGCGCGCTCGGTCACCGTGTGCGCCTCCCTTGTGACAGACACGGTCGGACGTCACGTTGCCCTCGCGGCACGCCCACGCAGACAACGAACCGCGAGATCACTGATAGGGACGGAAGCGCGTGGACCTGTTCGAGTACCAGGCGAGGGACCTCTTCGCCAAGCACGATGTACCGGTGCTGGCCGGTGAAGTCATCGACACGCCTGAGGCGGCCCGCGCAGCCACCGAGCGTCTCGGTGGCAAGTCCGTAGTCAAGGCCCAGGTGAAGGTCGGCGGTCGCGGCAAGGCCGGCGGCGTGAAGCTCGCAGCCACCGCCGACGAGGCGGTCGAGCACGCGACCAACATCCTCGGCATGGACATCAAGGGCCACACGGTCCACAAGGTGATGATCGCCGAGACGGCCCCGGAGATCGTCGAGGAGTACTACGTCTCCTTCCTCCTGGACCGTGCCAACCGCACCTTCCTCTCCATCGCGTCCGTCGAGGGCGGCATGGAGATCGAGGAGGTGGCGGAGACCCGCCCCGAGGCCGTCGCCAAGACGCCGATCGACGCCAACGTGGGTGTGACCCCCGAGGTCGCGCGCCAGATCGTCGAGGCCGCGAAGTTCCCGGCCGAGGTCGCCGACAAGGTCGCGAACGTCCTGGTCACCCTGTGGAAGACCTTCATCGAGGAGGACGCCCTCCTGGTCGAGGTCAACCCGCTGGCCAAGGTCGCCTCCGGTGACGTCATCGCCCTCGACGGCAAGGTCTCCCTCGACGAGAACGCCGAGTTCCGTCAGCCGGAGCACGAGGCCCTCCAGGACAAGGACTCCGCGAACCCGCTGGAGGCCGCCGCCAAGGAGAAGAACCTCAACTACGTCAAGCTCGACGGCGAGGTCGGCATCATCGGCAACGGCGCGGGTCTCGTCATGAGCACCCTGGACGTCGTCGCGTACGCCGGTGAGGCGCACGGTGGCGTCAAGCCCGCCAACTTCCTCGACATCGGCGGCGGCGCCTCCGCGGCCGTCATGGCGAACGGCCTGGAGATCATCCTCGGCGACCCGGACGTCAAGTCCGTGTTCGTCAACGTCTTCGGCGGCATCACCGCGTGCGACGAGGTCGCCAACGGCATCGTCCAGGCGCTGCAGCTGCTCGCGGACAAGGGCGAGGAAGTCACCAAGCCCCTCGTCGTCCGCCTCGACGGCAACAACGCCGAGCTGGGTCGCAAGATCCTCTCCGACGCCAACCACCCGCTGGTCCAGCGCGTGGACACCATGGACGGCGCGGCCGACAAGGCCGCCGAGCTCGCGGCTGCGAAGTAAGGAAGAGGGACAGACACAGCCATGGCTATCTTCCTCAACAAGGACAGCAAGGTCATCGTCCAGGGCATGACCGGTGCCACGGGCATGAAGCACACCAAGCTCATGCTGGCGGACGGCACCAACATCGTCGGTGGAGTGAACCCCCGCAAGGCGGGCACGTCCGTCGACATCGACGGCAACGAGATCCCGGTCTTCGGCACGGTCGCCGAGGCGATCGAGAAGACGGGCGCGAACGTATCCGTCCTCTTCGTACCGCCGGCCTTCGCCAAGGCCGCCGTGGTCGAGGCGATCGACGCCGAGATCCCGCTCGCGGTCGTCATCACCGAGGGCATCGCGGTCCACGACTCGGCCGCGTTCTACGCGTACGCCGTGTCGCAGGGCAACAAGACCCGGATCATCGGCCCGAACTGTCCCGGCCTCATCACGCCGGGCCAGTCGAACGCCGGCATCATCCCGGGCGACATCACCAAGCCGGGCCGTATCGGTCTGGTCTCGAAGTCCGGCACGCTGACGTACCAGATGATGTACGAGCTGCGTGACATCGGCTTCTCGTCCGCCGTCGGCATCGGTGGCGACCCGGTCATCGGCACCACGCACATCGACGCGCTCGCCGCGTTCGAGGCCGACCCCGACACCGACCTGATCGTGATGATCGGTGAGATCGGTGGCGACGCCGAGGAGCGGGCCGCGGCCTTCATCCAGAAGAACGTGACGAAGCCGGTCGTCGGTTACGTCGCGGGCTTCACCGCGCCCGAGGGCAAGACCATGGGCCACGCCGGCGCCATCGTCTCCGGTTCCTCCGGTACGGCTGCCGCGAAGAAGGAGGCCCTTGAGGCCGCCGGCGTCAAGGTCGGCAAGACGCCGACCGAGACGGCGAAGCTGGCGCGCGAGATCCTGGCCGGTTGAGCAATATCTAGCTGAACGTTGATGGGCCCGTTCCCTGGGTTGGGGCGGGCCCATCGGTGCGTTCGTGGTCGGGTGCGGGTTCGTCGTGGCTGGTCGCGCCCCGCGGCGGAGCCGCAGATCGACACAGCCCCGCGCCCTTGAAAGACCAGCCCTCACCGGCCCGCACTCAACGGCCAACCGGTACGAGCCTCTCCGGACCGCTCACTATCGACTCCCGCAACTTCTCCCTCAGCTTCACCTCCGCGTCCGACAAAGCACCCTGCCCCACCCGCGCCGGCACCCCCTGCACCTCCGCCCCCGGCGCGATCGGCGGCTCGTAATGCGTCGGTGCCGTCCGCAGGGTCAGCGCCGTCGTGCCGATCAGCGCCACCGTGAACGCGATGGCGGCCCGCGTCCAGAAGCGGGCCCGGCGCTCACCCTCCGTCCGCACCGTGCGTGGCTTCGCGGCGCGCAACCCCTCCGTGGATGCCAGCTCGGCCAGCCGTCGGTGCAGGTCGGCGGAGTCGGCCAGCTCCGGCAGACGCACGGCGACCGCCTCGCGGGCCCGCAGCAGTCGGCCGACCGTCGTCGGCGTGCTCGCCTCCGTCTCCGCCGCCGTCTCCGGAAGACCGAGGCCGACACCGTCGTACAGCACCAGCGTGCGCCGCTGTGACGGCGGGAGTTCCAGGAGTACGGCCATCAGCGCGCGGTGGGACGGTTCGGTGACGGGCGCCTCGGGGCTCCGGTGGCGGGGGCGGAAGCGGTGCCAGGGGGAGAGGGCGTACTCGTACGCCATGGCCCGTACCCAGCCCGCGGGGTCCCGGTCGACCGCCACCTCGGGCCAGCGCTGCCAGGCGAGTTGGAAGGCCCGTTCGACCGACTCGCGGGCGAGCTCACGACGTCCGGTGAGCAGAAAGGCCTGCCGGACCAGGGCGGGGGAGCAGAACGCGTACAGCGCGTCGAACGCCTGAGCGGGTGTCAGGGGGGTGACCGGGACCTCCGGTTCGGACGGGAGTTCGGCCAGCAGTTTCGCGTACGTCTCCCGCTTGCGGCCGCGCGGAGTCGTACGGCCGGACTCCCACGCGCGGATCGTGCCGGGGGTCACACCCACCCGCGCCGCCACTTGATCCCGCGTCAACGCACCTGCCTCGCGCAGGCGTCGGCGTTCCTCGGGGGAGGGAAGGGGGGTCGCAGGACTCTGTGTCACAGGGCGCCCCTTCGTACAAAAAAGTACATAGTCATATATTGAGCGACACATCGGGGGTTCGCCTGTTACGACGAGAAAGCGCGTGTCGTTGGGAGCATGGCGGTCGTGATCCAGATGACCGCTCGCCGAACGTCGTTGTCGCCCCTGCTCACCCGGCTGCGCGACCGAACGCCAGGCCTGGCCGCCAGCCTCCTGGGTGGCGCGGTGGCCGCCGGCCTCGGGCTGGGTTCGTTCGCCGTGCTCGTGATGGTGCTGTGGATCAGCTCGCCGTATCCCGACAGCGGTCCGGGGGGCGCGCTGCACGTGGCCGCGGCGCTGTGGCTGCTCGCGCACGGGGCGGAGCTGGTCCGGACGGACACCCTCTCCGGTGTCCCGGCACCCGTCGGAGTGACCCCCTTGCTGCTGCTCGCGCTGCCGTTGTGGCTGGTGCACCGGGCGGCGCGGGACGTGGCCTCCGGGGAGGAGGGGCCGCCGCCCGCGTCCGCGCGGACGGCGTGGGCCGGGGTCGTGCTCGGGTACCTCGCTGTGGGTGCGGCCGCCGCGCTGTATGCGTCCGGCGGGATGCTGCGACCCTCGTGGGGATGGACCTGCGCGGGTCTGCCGGTCGTCGTGATGGGCGCGGCAGGCGCGGGGGTGTGGACGGCGTACGGCCGTCCCTCCGAGGCGTTGGACGGCGTACTGGTGCTGCTGCCCGCGGCGCTGCGACGGCTTGTCCTCGGGGTGGACGCGCGGGCCGGCCTCGGGGTCGCGGCGCGGGCGGCGGCGGCCGGGGTCTCCGCGCTCCTCGGGGGCGGGTCAGTGCTCCTCGGGGTGTCGCTGGTGATGCACGGCGGGGCCACGCGCGGGTCGTTGCTGCAGCTGACGGAGGGGTGGTCGGGACGGTTCGCGGTCCTGCTGCTGTGTCTGACGCTGGCGCCCAACGCGGCCGTGTGGGCGGTGGGTTACGCCGTCGGACCCGGGTTCGTGCTCGGCGCCGGGCATGTGGTGGGGCCGCTGTCGTCGGACCCCGCGCCGCTGCTGCCACCGTTTCCGTTGCTGGCGGCGGTGCCGGGGGAGGGGACCGGCGGGCCGGTGCACTGGGCGGCGGCCGCCGTACCGGTGGTGGCCGGTGTCGTCGTGGGGTGGTTCGTGGGGCGGGCCGCCGGCTCGGACTGGTCCGGGGGGAGGGCGGTGGGTGCCGCGTGCTGGGCGGTGGTCCTGTGCGCGGGAGCGGTCGCCGTACTGGCCGCGCTGGCCGGAGGGGCGCTGGGGGTGGGCGCGCTGGCCAGCTTCGGGCCGGTGTGGTGGCAGGTGGGCGGGGCGGTGCTGGTGTGGATCACGGGGACGGGAGTGCCGGTGGCGCTGGGGGTGTGGGCCTGGCGGGGGCGCTCGCGCGGCGGACCGCGAAAGCGGGTGCTGTCGATGCGGGGCTGGTACTCGCGGCGGAAGGCGACGGAGGGCACCGGGGCCACGCCTGGGGCCGGTCCGGTGGAGCCGAGCAGCACGCAGGACACCCCCTACGACCAGGGCGTCCCCTACGTCCCCCACGTCGAGGATGACACCTACGAGCCGTACGGAGTCCTGCCCGTCGAGCCCTCGGTGAGCCCGCTCTCCGCGTCGGCCCCCTGGCACGAGGACGCGGCACGCGAGTCCCGCTGGGCGGCGCTGAAGGAGGCGTCCGCGCCCTTGGAGGAGCCCGACAAGCCCGGTCCCGCCGACTGACCTCAGCTGTTCGTGCCCAGCAGGCCCCGGAGTTCCTTCGGGAGCAGGTCCGTGCAGGACTGCTGGGCCTGGTTGGTGAGGGCGTCGTTCGTGCAGGTGTAGTAGTCGTCGTAGACGAGCCTCGCGGTGAAGCTCGCCGCCACGAAAATGATCGCCAGCGAGGCCGTGACCAGGCCGCTCACCGCTGCCGTGGTCTGCGGGCGGGCCGACTGGGGCGGGGCCGGGGTGTCGGGGTCCGGAGTTCGGGGCTTGGCGCGGAGGGAGCTGATGCCCCAGTACAGGGCCAGGGCGCCCAGCAGCAGGCCCACGGACGGCCAGCCGAAGAGGACGAAGAAGAAGGCCCACATGCCGGAGAGCAGGGCGTAGCGGGCGCGGCGCTGGCCGGGGTCCGTCGGGTCCCAGCGCAGACCCGGGCCCGTGTTCCCCTGCTTCTCCGGGCCACCGCCGGAACCGCTGCCGGGGCGGTCGCCGAAACCGCTTTCGGACCGGCCGGGCTGGCGGTCGCTCCAGTGGCTGCCCCACGGGGTGTGGCCGCCGCTTCCGTCGCCTTGGCCGTCGTCCGAGCCCTCGGGGCGGCGCGGCTGCCACGGGCGGTCCGGGGTGCCCTCCGGCGGCGGGGCGAAGGGGTTGTCCTCCCCGGTCGCATCGCCCTGGCCGTTCTTCTTGCCTGAGGAATCGTCCGAGGAAGGCGCGTCCGGCGGCGAGGCGGGCTGCTCCCGCAGCAGCACGCCGCTGCGCTCCCCTCCCTGCACCGAGTGCTGGGGGAGCGTGAGGAGTCGCAGGCTGCGGTCCGGCATCAAGTGAGCGTCTTCCCCTTGGAGTCCGTCGAGTACGTGAAGCGTCCGGCGTGAGCCGTCACCCCGTGAACGCACCGCGCACCACCCGCGTTCCCGGACCGGCCCCTCCCCAGACGCTACCTTCCGGCCACGCCCCCGTCCCACGGGGGCCGCCCGGTGTGCCGGTATCGTTGCTGACGGTCGGCCGCTTCGTAGGCTTCCCCGTATCCCCGGGCCCGAAGCATTCGTATGAATGTACAAAGCGCCGGCCGCGAGAAGACGCACCCCCGAGAAAGGGCCCCGCCGTGGCCGCCAAGCCCGTGGCCAAGCAGGCCAAGCCGGTCAAGCGCCTGGTCGTACTGGTCTCCGGATCCGGCACGAACCTCCAGGCGCTGCTGGACGCCATCGTGACGACCGGGCCCGAGGCGTACGGCGCCGAGATCGTGGCCGTCGGGGCCGACCGGGAGAACATCGAGGGGCTCGCGCGTGCCGAGCGGGCCGGGCTGCCGACCTTCGTGTGCAAGGTCAAGGACCACGCGACCCGCGAGGAGTGGGACGCCGCCCTCGCCGAGGCCGTCTCCGCCCACGAACCCGACCTCGTCGTCTCCGCCGGGTTCATGAAGATCGTGGGCAAGGAGTTCCTCGCCCGCTTCGGGGGGCGGTTCGTGAACACCCATCCCGCCCTGCTGCCCAGTTTCCCGGGGGCCCACGGTGTGCGCGACGCGCTCGCGTACGGCGCCAGGGTCACCGGCTGCACCGTCCACTTCGTCGACGACGGCGTCGACACCGGACCGATCATCGCCCAGGGCGTGGTGGAGATCCGGGACGAGGACGACGAGAGCGCTCTGCACGAGCGCATCAAGGAAGTCGAGCGAAGGCTGCTCGTCGAGGTCGTGGGGCGGCTCGCCCGCAACGGCTATCGCATTGAGGGACGAAAGGTAGTTATCCAGTGACCGCCGAGAGCAACAAGCGGCCCATTCGCCGGGCGCTCGTCAGCGTCTACGACAAGACCGGCCTGGAAGATCTCGCGCGCGGGCTGCACGAGGCGGGCGTGGAGCTCGTCTCCACCGGGTCCACCGCGGGCCGTATCGCCGCCGCCGGCGTCCCCGTCACCAAGGTCGAGGAGCTCACCGGCTTCCCCGAGTGCCTGGACGGCCGCGTCAAGACCCTGCACCCGCGCGTGCACGCCGGCATCCTCGCCGACCTGCGGCTCGAGGACCACCGGCAGCAGCTGGCCGAGCTGGGCATCGAGCCGTTCGACCTGGTCGTCAGCAACCTCTACCCGTTCCGCGAGACCGTCGCCTCCGGTGCCACCCCCGACGAGTGCGTCGAGCAGATCGACATCGGCGGCCCGTCGATGGTGCGCGCGGCCGCCAAGAACCACCCGTCCGTCGCGATCGTCACGAGCCCCGCGCGGTACGGCGACGTCCTCGCCGCGGTCAAGGACGGCGGCTTCGACCTCACCACCCGCAAGCGGCTCGCCGCCGAGGCCTTCCGGCACACCGCCGAGTACGACATCGCGGTCGCGAGCTGGTTCGCCAGCGCCTACGCCCCCGTGGACGAGTCGTTCTTCCCCGACTTCCTCGGCGCCACCCTGGAGCGCCGCAGCACCCTGCGCTACGGCGAGAACCCGCACCAGCCCGCCGCCCTGTACGTCGACGGCACGGGTGTCGGTCTCGCCGAGGCCGAGCAGCTGCACGGCAAGGAGATGTCGTACAACAACTACACGGACACGGACGCCGCCCGCCGTGCCGCGTACGACCACGCCGAGCCCGCCGTCGCGATCATCAAGCACGCCAACCCCTGCGGTATCGCGGTCGGTTCGGACGTCGCCGAGGCGCACCGCAAGGCACACGCGTGTGACCCGCTGTCGGCCTTCGGCGGGGTCATCGCCGTCAACCGGCCCGTCAGCAAGGAGATGGCCGAGCAGGTCGCCGAGATCTTCACCGAGGTCATCGTCGCGCCCGACTACGAGGACGGCGCCCTCGAAGCCCTCGCCAAGAAGAAGAACATCCGCGTCCTGAAGGCCCCGGCCGCGCCCGCGCACCCCGCCGAGGTCAAGCCCATCGACGGCGGTGCGCTCCTCCAGATCACCGACCGCCTCCAGGCCGAGGGCGACGACCCGGCGAACTGGACCCTGGCCACCGGAGAGGCCCTGAGCGCCGACGAACTCGGCGATCTCGCGTTCGCCTGGCGGGCCTGCCGGGCCGTCAAGTCCAACGCCATCCTGCTCGCCAAGGACGGCGCCTCGGTCGGTGTGGGCATGGGCCAGGTCAACCGGGTCGACTCCTGCAAGCTGGCCATCGAGCGGGCCGGCGAGGAGCGCGCGCGCGGTTCTTACGTCGCGTCGGACGCGTACTTCCCGTTCCCGGACAACATCGAGGTCCTGGCCGCCGCAGGAGTCAGGGCGATCGTCCAGCCGGGTGGCTCGATCCGTGACGAACTCGTCGTCGAGGCCGCGAAGAAGGCCGGCATCACGATGTACTTCACGGGGACGCGGCACTTCTTCCACTGACCGGACACCAACCTGGCGGCGCTACGTCGAACTGCGTAGCGCCGCCCAGGTGTTGGGCCCCACCTGGCCGTCCACCTCCAGTCCCTTGGCGCTCTGGAACTGCTTGACCGCCGACTGGGTGTCCTTGCCGAACTCGCCGTCCACACCCGAACCGCCCACGCTGTAGCCGCGCTTGGTGAGCATGCACTGCACCTGCACGACCCGCTGGCCGGTGTCGCCGTAGTCGGTGAGTGCGGTGCCGGAGTAGTAGGTGCAGCCGGAGATCCACGCGGGGGTGGCCGGGGCCGGGGCGGTCTTGGTGACCGTGGTGGTGGGGGTGGGAGCGGTGTCGCTGCCGCCGCCCGTGCTGCCGCTGTCACGGGTGGCGGTCGGGGAGGGCGTGCTGTCAGGTTCTCGGCTGCTTTCCTCGGCGGCGGGCTGCTGGTCCTCGCTCTTGTCCTTCTTCTTCTCGCCCTCAGGTGTGAGGGAGGGCGAAGCGGATGCGCTGGGCCCTGAAGGGGCCGGTGTGGCGGAGGCGGTGACGCTGCTGGAGCCCGTGGGGGCGGCGGTCTGGGAGTCCGGGCCCGGGCGGGTGAGCAGGAAGGCACCCACGGCAACGGCCCCGACAGCGATGCCCGCGACGCCGACCAGATACGGCCTCCTGCGCTTCGGCTCCGCGGCGGCGGGGGCCGGGACCGGTGAGAGCACCGGCTCGGTGGGTGTGCGGAACAGGCCGGTCTGCCGGACGGGCAGGCCCTCCAGCACCGCGCACCCCTGCTGCCGGTCGCGGAGCCGGCCGGCCAGGGGTTCCTGCCAGTTGGAGGCACGGCCGTGCCCGGCGGCCGTGGCGGCGTCGGTCAGCTGCCGTGGGCCGGGGCGTCCGGCGGGGTCCTTGGCGAGACAGGCGGCCAGCAGCCCGGCCAACGCGGGGTCCGTCTCCGTGAGTTCGGCCATGACCTCGGCGTCGGGTGCCTCGAAGGCGACCCGGTGCATGACATCCACGCCGGTGCCGTCGCCGAAGGGGGCGTGCCCGGTGGCGGCGTAGACGAGGGTGCAGCCGAGGGAGAAGACGTCGGAGGCGGCGTCGCAGCGGCCCTCGCGAAGGTATTCGGGCGCCATGTACGCGGGCGTGCCGACCCGGTTGCCGGTCGTGGTGATCGCGCTGCTGTCCACGGCGTGCGAGATGCCGAAGTCGATGACGTGAGTGCCCCTGGGGGACAGGATCACGTTGGACGGCTTGAGATCCCGGTGCACGACCCCGGCGGCGGCCAGCGCCGACAGTGCCTCCCCGAGTTCCGCCACCAGCCGCCACACCCCGGCCGGCTCCATCAGCCCGCACTCGCGGACGGCCTCGGTGAGGCTGAGTCCTGGCAGGTACTCGCTGGCCATCCACAGCAGCGTGTCGTCGAACCCGGTGCCGAGCAGATGCGGCGCGCGCGGTGTACGGACCCGCCCGTGCACGGCGGCCTCCCGCTCGAACCGCCGCCGGAAGTCCGGACCTTCGGCGTACTCAGGCCGGATCACCTTCACCGCGGCGAGCCCGGGGCCGTCGTCGGCACGCCGGGCCAGGTAGACCCGGCCCATGCCACCGCTGCCGAGCAGTCCGAGCGGGACGTACGGTCCGATCCGCCGGGGATCGGCGGGCAGCAGCGGGGCCGCGCCCGTCTGCCGCAGCGCGGTGTCACCGACCGCCGGTATGTCTGTCACGGCCCCCCGACCTGCCTCTTCTTTCGCAACGTGCTCTCATGTAACGCCAGTTGGCTGGTGAGAGGCTATCGTCCGGCGGCCGGGAGTGCCGGGGATACGGGGGGAACGCGATCGGATGCCGGTCGGGGCACGTGCGTGCCGTCGGGGTGGACGCCTGGGACCGGAGTTCGGGTGATGCCCGCTCCCATCCGCGCTGCGGTGCCTGCGGCTGGATCGGCGGGAACTCGCGCGGGGACCGAGCCGAGTCCGTCGCCCCGTCCCCGCCTGTCCACGAGCCGGGGTGGGTGACGCCCCGGGGCCGTGTCACGACGTGACACGGCCCCGGGGAAAGCGCGGCGGGAAGGCGACATGGCGATCCGCCGTCGACTGTGGTGCGGCGGCGCTCAGTTCGTACGGATGACGATCGAAGAGCAGACCTTGTCGGCGAAGGTCTGACGCTTGGCGTCCCAGGCCGGCCACAGCCAGCCGAGGTAGCAGGCGAGGCTGTCCAGGAAGTGCGCGAGCCTGCGGACGAAGGCCATGCCGACGCCGAGGGGCTGCCCGTCGCTCTCCCGCACCAGCCGGATGCCGAGCGCCTTCTTGCCGAGCGTCTGACCGGTACGGCCCTCCATGATCAGCAGCCATATCGCGACGCCGATGACGCCGAGGTAGCCGATGATCACCAGAGCCGACGTCCTGTTGGCCGTACCGACGCCCACGATGATGTACGGGACCACGAACACGAGCATGTCGACCAGGGTGCCGAGGAAGCGCTGGCCCCAGTTCGCGTACGAGGGCTGCATGCCGTAGCCCGGCTGCTGCGGGTAGCCGTAGGCGGAGGCCGGGACCTGCGGCGCCTGCGGGTAGCCGTAACCCGGCTGCTGCGGGTATCCCTGCTGCGGCGGCACGCCCTGCGGGGCCTGCTGCGGGTAGCCGTAACCGGGCTGGGGCTGCGGCGGCTGCTGGGGGTAGCCGTAACCGGGCTGCTGCTGCGGCTGCTGCTTGGGGTCCTGCGGCTGTCCGTAAGGGTTGTTGGGCGAGCCGAAACTCATGGTGATCCTCCGTTGGCCAAGCTGGGGACAATGCGGACTGCGCGGAGGAACGTCACGATCTGAGCGGTTTGCCCCCCGAACATCAACCGCGACACTGCGCCAGACATCGTTCTAGGGAGGTGAGATGTTGTCCAGCCCGCTTCCCTATGTGTTGTGCAAGTGCAACCTCGTCGATCTTGGACGGGCTGTCGGAGGAACCCGGATTGGAACCGGGGCCGGGTCATCCGCGAGGATGGGGGCATGACCGCCCAGATTCTCGATGGCAAGGCCACCGCAGCCGCGATCAAGTCCGATCTGACCGCCCGCGTGGCGGCGCTGAAGGAGAAGGGCGTCACGCCCGGCCTCGGCACGATCCTCGTCGGGAGCGACCCCGGCAGCCAGAAGTACGTGGCCGGGAAACACCGGGACTGCGCGCAGGTCGGTATCGCCTCCATCCAGCGCGAACTGCCCGAGACCGCCACTCAGGAGGAGATCGAGGCGGTCGTCCGTGAACTGAACGACGACCCGGTGTGCACCGGTTACATCGTCCAGCTGCCGCTGCCCAAGGGCATCGACGAGAACCGGATCCTGGAGCTCATGGACCCGGACAAGGACGCGGACGGCCTGCACCCGATGAACCTGGGGCGGCTCGTGCTGAACGAGCCCGCGCCGCTGCCCTGCACGCCCAACGGCGTCCTCACCCTTCTGCGTCGCTACGGCGTCGAGATCAAGGGCGCAGAGGTCGTGGTCGTCGGTCGTGGGGTCACCATCGGCCGCCCGATGCCGCTGCTGCTGACGCGGCGCAGCGAGAACGCGACGGTGACCCAGTGCCACACCGGCACCCGTGACCTCTCCTCGCACCTCAAGCGCGCCGACATCATCGTCGCCGCCGCCGGTTCCGCCCACCTGATCCGTCCCGAGGACGTGAAGCCGGGCGCCGCCGTCCTCGACGTCGGTGTCTCCCGCAACGCCGAGGGCAGGATCGTGGGCGACGTCCACCCCGACGTCGCCGAGGTCGCCGCCTTCATCTCCCCGAACCCCGGCGGAGTCGGCCCGATGACCCGCGCCCAACTGCTCGTCAACGTGGTCGAGGCGGCGGAACGCAGTGTCGGCTGAGGCACGCGGGCCGAAGGAACAGGGCATGGCAGCCCGGCCGACCGGGACTGGGGCGGAGGTGCCCCGGGAGCCGGGTGCGAGTCCGGCCGCCGGTTCGGGTGAGTCCAGGGAGTCCGGTACCCAGGCGACCGGCGTGGGGGAGGCCGCGGAGCGGGGTGCGGGGTCGGCGGGATCGGGTCGGGTTCGCGAGTCGGGCTCACGGGCGGTCGCGGTGCGGGGTTCTCAGGGACGGGATGCGGGGTCGGCCGGGTCGGGCGAGTCCGGGGAGCCGGGTGACCGGGTGACCGGGGCGGAGGAGCCCCGGGAATCGGGTGCGGGGTCGGCCGGGTCGGGTGAGTCCCGGGAGTCGGGTGCGGGGTCGGCCGGGTCGGGTGAGTCCCGGGAGTCGGGTGGCTGGATGAGCGGGTCGGGTGAGGTCGCGGGGTCGGGCTCTCGGGCGACCGGCGTGAGGGAGTCCGCGCAGGGTGCGAGCCCGGCCGGGTCGGGTGAGTTCCGGGAGTCGGGTGCGAGCCCGGCCGGGTCAGGTGGGTCCCGGGAGTCGGGTGGCCGGATGAGCGGGTCGGGTGAGGTCGGGGAGTCGGGCTCTCGGGCGACCGGCGTGAGGGAGTCCCACGAGTCCGGTGCGGCCGCTGCCGCTGGGCGTGCGGCTCGGGAGTCGGACGGCGGTTCGGCCGACGCCCAGGGCCTCGAGGCGGAGGCCGAAGTCGTCGTACGGGATGCGATCAGTGCGCCCGATATCGATGGGCGGCCGCGGCGGGCGACGCGGCGGTTTCCGCTGTTCACCAGGGACACCGCGCGGCCCGAGGGTGGCGGCCGGGCCGCGCCGCGGGACGCGCCCGCGCCCGCTCGGCAGTGGCCGGTGCTCGCCGTGCTGGCCATGGTCGGACTCGGGCTGCTGGTGACCGCCCTCGACCGGTTCCGCTACGGCACGCTGTTCATCGGACTGGCCCTGCTCACCGGTGCGGTGCTGCGCTGGCTGCTGCCGGACGTCGGCATGCTCGCCGTGCGCTCCCGCTTCACCGACATCGCCACCTACGGTGTGCTCGGCACCGTGATCGTCCTGCTGGCGATGATGGTGCAGCCGAACCCGTGGCTGGTGATCCCCTTCCTCAAGGACACCCTGCACTTCACGGTCAGCAGCAGCTGAACCCGCGCGTACGACGGCGGTCCGTCCCCTCCCCCGATGAGGGACGGCCCGCCGCCACGCCCCAGCCTCCCGCGCCCTGAACAGCCTGTTCAACCACTGTCAGTGCGCTGTGGCACAGCGGTGACGGTTCCGGCATGGTGTGCGTGACCCGCCACAGCCGACCCGTTCCCAGGAACCGATCAGGCCACTGACGTCGTCAATTGCCTGGAAGCAGCTGAAGAACGCCGTGGAGGTGGGCGATGAGTGGCTGGCAGGCGCTGCCCGACGATCTGCCGCCGGAGGTGCGGCTCTTCGTGGAGCAGCTCAGGCAGCTAAAGGACCGGACGGGGCTCAGCCTCGTCTCGCTCGGCGCCCGCACCGCGTACAGCAAATCCTCCTGGCACCGCTATCTCAACGCCACCCAGCCCCCGCCCCGCCAGGCCGTCGCCGCCCTGTGCCGGATCGCCGGCCTCGACGGCACCGAAGCCGAACGCTTCGCCGTGCGCTGGGAGCTGGCGGTCCAGGCCTGGCCCCGGCCGGCGGCGCCCGCGCAGCCGGCCGGGGGCGAGGAGGGCGAGAAGTACGAGGACGATCCCACGTTGCCGTGGTGGGACGAGGCTCCCAAGGAGAGTGCGCGCGGCATGAACCGCCTGCTGCTGTCCGCCGCGCTGCTGCTCCTGCTCCTCCTGCTGCTCGGGGTGGTCGGTGCCGTTGCGTCTGGGTGATCCGGGACTCCCGTGACGGCCGTTATTTCCGGTGTGTTCCACCTGTGACGATGTATCGACAAGTTTGCGTATTTGATATGGAGCTGTTCGACAGCACGGCTAACGTGTCGAACTTGCTGATGCTCCGGTGCGCCCCCGCCCGGGAAGCTGAGATCCTTGTGGCAGGGGGAAGAGCGGGGAACAGCCAGCACCGACCGGGGGAAAGAGGGGGGAGCAATGCCTCGTTGGAGGGCCTTGCCGGATGAAATGGACCCGCAGGTCAGGGAGTTCGCGAGCCAGTTGCGGCGGCTCGTGGACCGCAGCGGCCTGAGCATCGCGGCCGTCGCCGACCGCACGGGCTACAGCAAGACGTCCTGGGAGCGATATCTCAACGGGCGGCTGCTCGCGCCGAAGGGTGCGATCGTCGCCCTGGCCGAGGTCACGGGCGCCAGCCCCATTCACCTGACCACGATGTGGGAGCTCGCCGAACGCGCCTGGAGCCGCTCGGAGATGCGCCACGACATGACCATGGAGGCCATCCGGATCTCCCAGGCGCGGGCCGCGCTCGGCGAGTTCGGAGCGCCGCCCGCGAGCCCCAAGGGCAGCAAGACGGCCCGTAAGAGCGGTAGCGCGACGGCCACACCGGGGGTGGCGGGGCCGGCGGGAGTCGCGCCCACGGTGCCGCCGCAGCCGACCGCGGCGGAAGCGGACGGCACGAGTGGTTCCTCGGGCGGCAACTCCTGGGGTGTGGCCGGGTATCAGGGGCCGTCACAGGCTCCTGGGCGTACGGCCGCCGCGGCGCCTGTCTCGGCCGACGGGCCGGGGTGGACGCCGGGGGCGCCCGGGCCGTACGACCAACCGCAGGACGCGCGTCCTGGGGACGGTGGCTCCGGCGGTTCCGGTGGCTCCGGTGGTTCCGGTGGGGGCAAGCGGCGGCTGACGATGTTCCTCGCGGGGGTCGTCGGGGTCCTTGTCGTGGTCGCCGCTGTGTTCTTCCTGACCGAGAGGGGCGGGGGCAAGAAGGACCAGGCGGAGAAGTCGCCGTCGCCGTCCGCCAGCGCGTCCGTCTCGCTGCCTGCCGGGGTGAAGTGCAGCGGCGAGGGGTGCACCGGGAAGGACGCCGAGGCCATGGGGTGCAGCGGGGATCTGGTGACCACCGCCAAGACCGCGACGGTGGGGGCGACCGTGGTCGAGGTGCGGTACAGCGAGACCTGTGGGGCGGCCTGGGGGCGGGTCACTCAGGCCGGGCAGGGGGACAAGGTCGATGTGTCCGCCGGGAAGGTGTCGGAGCAGAGCGGGAGTATCACCGAGGTGGGGGACACGATCGCCTATACGCCGATGGTCGCCGTGAAGGACGCGGGTGAGGCGAAGGCGTGTGTGACCTTGGCTTCTGGGCAGCAGGGGTGCACCGACTGAGGGGGTGCCGGGGGGTTTTCGTCGTCGGCTGCGGGCTCGTTTCGGCTGGTCGCGCCCCGCGGCGGAGCCGTATGTCGACACAGCCCCGCGCCCCTGAGGGGGAAATCTTCGAGGAGTGTGCATGGGCTCCCCGATCGCGGGCACGCGAGAACTACCCCCACGGGAGTCCGGAAATCGGTACCCCCATACGGCGGCCGCCTTCGTCCACCCTCTCCCGGACGGGCGGCCGCCGCTTTTCGTGGTGGGCTGTGGGGTGGGCCACACGGACCCGGACGTCCGGGATCCCGGATGCGCGATAGCCTGACCAGTGGATCTCTTGATGCCGAGAGATCGATCAAACGTCCGGGGCAGGGACGCCGCCCCACCGCCAGCTGTCATACGGAGAACGCCATGACCCGCACTCCCGTGAACGTCACCGTCACCGGCGCGGCCGGCCAGATCGGTTACGCCCTGCTCTTCCGCATCGCCTCCGGCCAGCTGCTCGGCGCGGACGTGCCGGTCAAGCTCCGCCTCCTGGAGATCACCCCCGCGCTGAAGGCCGCCGAGGGCACCGCCATGGAGCTCGACGACTGCGCCTTCCCGCTGCTTCAGGGCATCGACATCACGGACGACCCGAACGTCGCCTTCGACGGCACCAACGTCGGTCTGCTCGTCGGCGCCCGTCCCCGCACCAAGGGCATGGAGCGCGGTGACCTGCTCTCCGCCAACGGCGGCATCTTCAAGCCGCAGGGCAAGGCCATCAACGACCACGCCGCGGACGACGTCAAGATCCTGGTCGTCGGCAACCCGGCGAACACCAACGCGCTGATCGCCCAGGCCGCCGCCCCGGACGTACCGGCCGAGCGCTTCACCGCGATGACCCGCCTCGACCACAACCGGGCGCTGACGCAGCTGGCGAAGAAGACGGGTTCGACGGTCGCCGACATCAAGCGGCTGACCATCTGGGGCAACCACTCCGCCACCCAGTACCCGGACATCTTCCACGCCACGGTCGCCGGCAAGAACGCCGCCGAGACCGTCAACGACGAGAAGTGGCTGGCCGAGGAGTTCATTCCGACCGTCGCCAAGCGCGGCGCGGCCATCATCGAGGCCCGCGGCGCCTCCTCGGCCGCCTCCGCCGCCAACGCGGCCATCGACCACGTGTACACCTGGGTCAACGGCACCGCGGACGGCGACTGGACCTCCATGGGCATCCCGTCGGACGGTTCCTACGGCGTCCCGGAGGGCCTGATCTCCTCCTTCCCCGTCACCACCAAGGACGGTGTCTACGAGATCGTCCAGGGTCTGGACGTCAACGAGTTCTCCCGCGCCCGCATCGACGCGTCGGTGAAGGAGCTGGAGGAGGAGCGCGAGGCGGTCCGCGCGCTCGGCCTCATCTGAGTCCTCCCGAACGCCGAGTCCTCTCGACAGCTCTGTCACGAG
The DNA here is from genome assembly GCF_044903305.1 of Streptomyces sp. NPDC019531. Lineage (NCBI taxonomy): Bacteria > Bacillati > Actinomycetota > Actinomycetes > Kitasatosporales > Streptomycetaceae > Streptomyces > Streptomyces sp. NPDC019531. Next base: position 193,214 of record NZ_JBJDQL010000010.1, read on the forward strand.
CCTGCACGGGCCCTGTTCCGGTTTCTTCCGGAGCGGGGCCCGTGGCCGTTTTTCGCCCTACGGTCCAAGTCGTACCCGGTGGGGTGATTCGGGGGGTTCGCGATGAACGGCTGGAACGGCTACAGCTCCGATTCCGGAGCGGAACACGAACCGAGCGAGGAGAGAGGCCGGGCGGCCTGGAGCTCGGGGGAGACGCGGGCGGGGGTCGCGCCGCCGTGGTCCACGGCAAAGACGCAGGCGTCACCGCTCGCGCCGCCCTGGGCGACGGCTTCGCCCACCCCGCCCTGGACTTCGTCCGCGCCGGCTCCCGTGGCCCCGCCGCACGCCCCGCACCGGGTCCGGCGGGTGTTCGCCGCCCTCGCCGTGGCCGTCCTGGTCGGGGTCTCGGTCGGTGCGGGGGTCTGGTTCCTCCTTCGGGACACCTCCCTCGGGGCCCGCTCCGGACCGGGTCCGGCCCCGAGTGTCATGGCCCCCTCGTCCGCGTCCCCCTCGGCCTCCACGGCCGCCGGGTACCGCCGCGTCCAGGACCCCGTCGGTTACACCGTCGACGTCCCCCGGGGCTGGACCCGCACCGAGAAGCAGGGGCGGTCCGCTCCGGTCGTCGTCTACGACGCCCCCGCCGACGGCCGTCGGCTCCAGCTCTTCCGGCTCGCGGAGGACACCCCGGCCGACTCCCTCGACCTGGCCGAGAACGACCCCGGCTACGGCTTCGCGCGTCAGCCCGGCTACCGGGTCCTCGACCGCGCCTCCGGAACCACCTGGGCCGAACTCGCCTACCGCTACGACGATCCGGACCTCGGCGCCCGCCAGGTCGTCGACCACCGCTTCGAGGCCGCCGACGGCACGCTGTACGCGATCCGCGCCACCGGCCCCGCCTCGCTGTCGCCCGCCCTGGTCCGCGAGCCGCTCACCAGGGCACTGGCCTCCTTCTGTCCGGCGGACACGGAGTGCGGCTGAGGCCGAGCCGTTACTCCAGTCCCCGTCTTCCCGGCGCCCAGAACGGTTTGGTGAGGACCGACCGGCGGTTCCAGCCCAACTCCCGGACCAGCAGCTGTCGTACGGTCTGCACGGTCCGGGCCTCTCCGGCGACGTACGCCACCCCGCCCGGCTCCGGGGTCAGTCGCCGGACCGCGTCCGGGAGTGAAGTCGCGCCCCTGGTCAGCCAGTCGAGGCGGTCGGAGTGGCGGAGGGGGAGCCGGTCCGCGGGTGTCTCGGTCTCCACGCAGCCGGAGATCCGTGCCTCTTCCGGCAGTGCGGCGAGCATGGCGCCGAAGGCGACGGAGGCGGTCTCCTCGCCGAAGAAGACATGGTGGGTGGCGTCGGGGCGGAGGGTGAACGAGCCCTCGGGGCGGCCGAGACGCACCTGCTCACCGACCGCCACACCGCGGCCCCAGGCCGCTCCCGGCCCAGCCCCGGCGTGGTCCAGCACGCACAACTCGACGGCGCCGGAAGGGTCGTAGCGCCACAGGGAGTACGTACGACGGGCCAGGCCGGAGCCGACCAGGACGCGGACCTGTTGTCCGGGGCGGACGTCGAGCCCGGCGAGGGAGTCGTCCTCGATGCGCACGCGGCGCATGCGGGCCGTCAGTTGTTCGGTCTCGGTGACGATGCCGCGAAGCATCAGCAGGCCGATGACCGGGTTCAGGAGGGAGGGCACGGCGGGCTCCTCGGTCAACTCGGGGGCGGGCAGGGGTGGTTGGGCAGGCGGTGGGGCGGACGCGATAGTACTCGTTTCTGGATGGACGCGATAGTGCGCGATTCTCCGGATCGGTGGCGGTGTCCCACGATCGCCAGGACGGTGACGCCCAGGGGGAGGGCGGGCGGCAAGCCGCACGCGTCGATCGGCGAGGCGCGCTCGCCGAACTCGGCCTGAGGCGGTGGGTAGTGGGGGCGGTCGGGGCCTTTCCCTACTCACTCGATGCGGGAGCTGTTGGCGCGGTGGTCGCCGGCCGGGGGGCCGGGCGGCTGCCGTCGTCGAAGCGCTCAGCCGGTCCTGCCGGGCAGTCGTTTCTCGAACCAGTGGTCGGCGTAGACGTGATCGACGTAGGGCGGGATCTCCGTGTATCCGCACGCCCGGTACATCGTCTGCGCCTCGGTGAGCGACGCGTGCGTGTCGAGACGCAGGACGGCGAAGCCGCGCGCGGCGGCCTCCGTCTCCAGGGCTGCGAGGAGCCGCCGGGCGAGGCCGAGGCGGCGGGCGTCCGGGTGCACCCACACATGGCGGATCTCGCCGACGCCCGCCTCCAGCCGCCGCAGCGCCCCGCAGCCCACCGGGCGGCCCTCCTCGTACGCCACGAAGAACGCGCCCGCCGCCCCGGAGACCTCCTCGGGCCGCACCAGGTCGGTCTTGTCGAAGCCCTCCGGGAAGCGGGCGTCGATGTCGGCGGCGTAGGTGTCGAGGCAGGCGCGGGCGTCGGGGGCGGCGCCGTCGACCCGGTCCACGGTGATGGCGGCCAGGCGCAGCAGGCGCCGGGCGGTGTCCATCGCCTCGGTGAGCCGGTCCCGCTGGGGCCCGGTGAGTCCTTCGAGGAGTCCGGCCGCGAGGGCGTCGGCCCGGCGGTTCTGCTCCTTGAGCTCGACTTGTCCGGCGCGGGTCGGCTCGACCATGCGCAGCCGGCTGTCGTGCGGGTGGACGCTGACCCGGACCAGGCCCTGTGACTGGAGGGTCTTCGTCATCCGGCTGAGGTAGCCGGCGTCCAGGCCGAGCCGGGTCCTGAGCTCGCGCAGCGAGACACCCTCGCCGATCTCGAACAGCAGCCGTGCCTCACCGAGCGGGCGGTCCTGGCCGAGGTAGTGGTCGTCCAGGGCGCCGATACGGCGGGTGAAGTAGCGGTTGAACCGGCGGATCTCCGCCACGTGCTCTGCCGACACCGGATCCATAATCTTTGACTGTAGTCAAAGGAATGTGGGGCGTCCATCGGAATGAGATTCCGGTTTCCGGTTCCCACCCGCACCTCTATGCTGATTGTTTGTCAACAGCTGACTTGAGCAAGGATTTTGCACGCATCGGGGGAGTCGCGTGACTACTACATCTGTGCCTCGGCAACCGCAGTCCGCGCCACCGGGGCCCATCACACCACCGCACGCCAGCGAGGCGACCCGGCTGCTGTGCGCGGGCACCTACCTGGATTCCGGATACCGTGACCGGGTCATCGAGCAGCTCCACCTGAACGAACAGCGGATCGTGGCGCCCTCACTCGGCCTCGACGCGGCCCGGGTACTCGCGCACGCGTTGCGGGCCCGCCGCCAGGAGCTGATGTGGGCCGGGCTGATCCTGGGCCTGTGGGTGATCGGGGTGCCGCTGACCGGCGGGCTGCTGTTCGTCTTCCTCGGCCCCAGCCTGATGCTCGCGGTCGCCTCCTGGATCCGCGGCAAGGGCCCGAACCCGCCGCTGTACCGGCGGGTGCCCGCCTTCCTCCTGCGCTGGTGGGGACGGCTCACCTTCGCGACCTTGCTGATCGTCGCCCTCGTCGTCGCGTTCGGCGGAGGCGACGATTCCTCGTCGTCCTACGGTGGCTCGTCCTCCTTCGGCGACTCGTACGGCTACGGCGATTCGTACGGCTCCTACGGCGACTCCACCGACCTGTCCGACCTGCTCTTCCCCGACTTCGACGGGGTCGGTGCGCTCGTCGGGCCCGCGCAGGCCTGGCTGGTGGTCGTCGTCTTCGCGCTGATCGCGGGGTGCGTGGCGGCGCAGCGCGGACAGTTCGCCAGGGCGGTGGGCGCCGAACTGTCCCCCGAGCGCTTCCCGGACGCGGCCGGCGACCCCGCCGAGCGGGCCGAGGGCCAGCGGTTCCAGCGGCTGAAGGAACGCATCCGGATCGAGCAGCACGCGCCGCTGGTCATGTACCACGAGAAGCGTCCCTTCTGCGGGGCCGGCGCCGCGTACGAGACCTGGGTGCTTGCCGTCGAGCTGCGGCCCGACGAGACGAAGAAGGAACAGCTGCCGCTGAACAACCGCGCGGTCCTGGAGAAGATCCGCCCGCTGCTCGAACAGCTGCGGCTGCCCTCCGAGTTCGCCGGGCACACGGTCCGCGACCGGCTGCGGTGGCTGGAGATCGACGAGTGCGTGTTCCTGCCCGCGGAGGGGCTGCGCCGGCGCGAGGAGGCGCCGTACCACCCGCAGGCCTTCGAGGACCACCGGGCGCGTGCCGTGGAGGAGGGCGCCGAGAAGCGGCGGCACTTCCTGCGCGTCCGGGTCGGCGGCTGGGAGGAGGAGCTGGTCGTCACGGTCTTCGTGCGCGTCCACACCCAGGGCCGCATGCTCATGCTGGAGATCGCCCCGCATGCGCTGATGCCGGTGCGCGAGGACTTCAAGGACGCCGATCGCGCGGCGCACACCTACCGGCACAACAACGTGCTCGGGAAGGCCGCCTGGGCGGTGGCCAGGGTGCCGGGCTCCGCGGCTCGCTCCCTCGTCACCCTCGGCAAGGGCGTGGCGTACGCGTGGAAGCTGCTCACCGGCGGCTACGCGGGCGCGCTGCCGGACGGTCCGGCGCTGTCGGTGCGGGAGTTGGGCTCGATGGACTACGGGTCCCTCTTCCAGGAGATGGACGCCTACCGCTATCTCAGGAGCGTGCAGGACCGGGTCGCACACGGCGTGCTGACCGCGCTGGCCGAATCCGGTTACCAGACCGGGGAGTTCGTCCAGAAGATCGTCAACATCAGCAGCGGCGGAGTGAACGTCGAGGGCGGCATCCACGGCAGCACGTTCGCCGTGGGCTCGCAGGCCACGGCCACCTCCACCACGGGTACGGCGGGCGCGGGTTCCGCGTCGCAGAAGGGAAGCGGCAGCAATGGCAACGGATGAGCCGGGCGTCAACATCAGCGGCGGTGTCCACGGCAGCACCTTCGCCATCGGCAGCCACGCGCACGCCGAGAGCCACCACGGTACGGCGCCGGGGCGCGACGAGGCCGCGGAGGCGCTCCTGACCGCGGTACGGGAACTCCGTGCCGACCTCACGCGAGTCCGGGCCACCGACGAAACGGCCGCGCTGGACACGGCGTTGGCCGAGACGGAGGAGGAGATCGTCACGACCGGTCAGGCGGGGCCGACGCGTCGGGAACGTCTGCGGGGGTTGCTGGACGACTCGCAGGCACTGGTCGGTCTGATCGCCTCGGCCGGGGCCGTGGCCGGGTTGCTGGGGTTGTGAGGGGGACGGCATGAGTGGGGGAGCGCGGTACTGGAACGAGGAGACCCAGCGCTGGGAGGACGGGGACGGGGGCCGGACGGCCACCGGTCCGGTCACCCCGCCGCCGCCGGCCCGCCCGGGGGCCGTACCGACATGGCCGCCGGGGGTGTCGGGCGCAGGGGCCGCCGGTGTGTCGTCGGGCGTGGGGGACACCGAGGCGCCGACGGCCGAGGGCAAGACTCCTGCCGCGGATCCGCCCGCGCCGGTGTGGCCGCCGGCGGCCGGATCGGGCGGGGCGGACCCCGGCTCTGTCACGGCCCCCGCGGACGCCGGTGCGACGTCGGCCTGGTCCACGGCTGACCGGGGCCCGAGCGCGCCGCCGTCCGGGCCGGGGCCGGACGCACCGACCTCCTCGCCGCCTCCGCCCCCTGGCTGGCCCGGCGCCGGTACCGGCAGTACCTGGCACGGGCCCGGCGCTGCCGATGCTCCCGGTGACGGCTGGTCCTCGGTCGAGCAGGTCGGTGGCGCTGCCGTGCCGTCGGCCGAGTGGTCGGGGACCTCCTGGTCGTCCGCCGGGCAGACCGCCGTTCCCGCGCCTCCCGCGGGGAGGAACCGCCGACTCGTCTGGTCCGTGCTCATCGGTGCCGCCGCCGTCGGTGTCGCCACGACTCTGGTGCTGACGCTGGTCGTCGGCGGCGGGGACGAGGACGACAAGGCGGTCGACACGAGCCCGACGCCCACGGGGACCGTCTCGCAGCAGAGCGACCCGTACCCGTCAACGACCCCTTCGCCAACCGAGGAGACCGCGTCACCGCTCGCCTCGGAGCCCGAACTCCCCGCCGGGTACGAGCTGTACGAGGACGAGGAGGGCTTCCGTATCGCACGCCCCGCGGGGTGGTCCCGCAGCACCGTGGGCTCGCAGTACGGCATCGACGTGGTCAACTACCGCAGCGCGGACGGCGAACGCAGGCTCCAGGTGTACCAGGTCGCGGAGGAGTCCCCGGAGGCGTCCTTCGAGCTGTACCTGTCCGACGACACCGCCAAGCCGGACGGTTTCCAGAAGCTGGACCTGCGGCCCGTCGAGGAGGGCGGGTTCACCGGCGAACGCCTGGAGTACGTGGCCGACACCCTCAGCGGCGAGCCGGACGTCGGTCCCTGGCACGTCTACGACGAGCGTTTCGTCGCCCAGGACGGCTTCATCTACGCGATAGCCGCGTACGGCCTGGAGAAGGGCGGCGGCGAGGACGAACTCGAACTCCTGACCACCGCGCTCTCCGGCTTCTGCGCCCCCTACGCCTGCGACGCGGCGTCGATCGACTGAACCAGCCGTGGTCGGCCATGGCCATCCGTGATGGCGGGCACATCCAGCGTGCGTTTTGCGCGGTTTGCCCGCATCTTCAGTGACCCAGCCCACTTTCGGCCACCGATTGCGCATGCAATCGAGACCCGGGGGCAGGCGGTCCCGGTCCCCGTGAGTGACACACGTGTGACGCAGGGGCACTGAACAGGAACGGAAGGCAACACCGATCATGGCCGGACAGCAGGCGCGGCAGGCGCCGCAGACCATCCACGCGGGCGGCGAATGGCGCGCAGCCGTCTCCGGGGCCACCCGAGAGATCCTCGACCCCGCGGACGGGAAGCCGTTCACCGCGGTCGCGGAGGGCGACGAGAAGGACACCGACCTGGCGGTCGCCGCCGCCCGCCAGGCCTTCGACGGCGGTCAGGGCGTCTGGCCGCGCACTCCCGTCGCCGAACGTGCCGCACTGCTGCGCCGCGTGGCCGATCTCCTCGTACGTGACCGCGAGGAGCTCGGTCTGCTGGAGAGCCGGGACGCGGGCAAGACCGTCGAGGAGGGCCGGGTCGACATCGACTGTGTCGCCGACGCCTTCCGCTACTTCGCCGACCTGGTCGCCGCCGAGGCCCCGGGCCGGGTCGTGGACGCGGGCTCGCCCGACATCCACAGCGTGGTCGTGCACGAGCCCGTCGGGGTCTGCGCGCTGATCACGCCCTGGAACTACCCGCTCCTGCAGGCCAGTTGGAAGATCGCCCCGGCGCTCGCCGCGGGCAACACCTTCGTGGTCAAGCCGAGCGAGATCACCCCGATGACGACGATCGCGCTCATCGACCTGCTCGCCGAGGCCGGTCTGCCCGAGGGTGTCGCCAACATCGTCACCGGACCCGGCCACACCGTCGGTGCCCGGCTCGCCGAGCACCCCGACGTCGACCTCGTCTCCTTCACCGGCGGTCTGGTCAGCGGCACCAAGGTGGCCCAGGCCGCCGCCCCCTCCGTCAAGAAGGTCGCCCTCGAACTCGGCGGCAAGAACCCCAACGTCGTCTTCGCCGACGCCTGCACGACCCCCGAGGGCTTCGACACCGCCGTCGACCAGGCCCTCAACGCAGCCTTCATCCACAGCGGCCAGGTCTGCTCCGCGGGCGGCCGCCTCATCGTCGAGGAGTCCGTCAGGGACCGCTTCGTCGCCGAACTCGCTCGCCGGGCCGGCAAGATCCGCCTCGGCCGCGGCACCGAGGACGGCGTCGAGTGCGGGCCGCTGGTCTCCGAGCAGCAGCGCACCAAGGTCGAGTCGTACGTCGCCTCCGCGCTCGCGGAGGGCGCGGTGCTGCGCTCCGGCGGCCGGCGCCCGGAGCCGTCGGCGGAGCGCCCCGCCGAGGGCTACTTCTACGAGCCGACCGTCCTCGACCGCTGCCACCGCGAGATGCGGGTCGTGCGGGAGGAGGTCTTCGGCCCTGTCCTCACCGTCGAGACCTTCCGCACCGAGGACGAGGCGATCGCCCTCGCCAACGACACCGAGTACGGCCTCGCCGGCGCCGTCTGGACCGCCGACGCGGGCCGCGCCCGCCGAGTCGCGGGACGGCTGCGCCACGGCACCGTCTGGATCAACGACTTCCACCCCTACCTCCCGCAGGCGGAGTGGGGCGGCTTCGGAAAGAGCGGAGTGGGCCGAGAGCTGGGTCCGACGGGCTTGGCCGAGTACCGAGAGACGAAGCACGTCTACCAGAACCTGGCACCGACGCCGGTCCGCTGGTTCAAAGGCTGACCGCAGCCCACCCAGGGGCGCGGGACTGCATCAATGTGCGGCTCCGCCGCGCGGGCGCGACCAGCCCCACGGACCCGCACCCGAAAGACCACCTGGAGTCCCCCCATGTCCGAGAACCCCCACATATACGACTACGTCGTCATCGGCGGTGGAACGGCCGGCTCCGTCATAGCCTCCCGCCTCACCGAGAACCCCGACACCACGGTCGCCGTCATCGAAGGCGGCCCCACAGACGTCGGCAGAGACGACGTCCTCACCCTGCGCCGCTGGATGGGCCTGCTCGGCGGCGAGCTCGACTACGACTACCCCACCACCGAACAGCCGCGCGGCAACTCCCACATCCGGCACAGCCGCGCCCGCGTCCTCGGCGGCTGCTCCTCCCACAACACCCTGATCGCCTTCAAGCCGCTCCCCTCCGACTGGGACCAGTGGGAGCGGGGTGGCGCCAAGGGCTGGGGCGCGGTGCCGATGGAGGCGTACTACGCCCGGCTGAAGAACAACATCGTCCCGGTCGACGAGAAGGACCGGAACGCGATCGCCCGCGACTTCGTCGACGCCGCCCAGAAGGCGCTGCGGGTCCCCCGTGTCGAGGGCTTCAACGAGAAGCCGTTCGACGACGGCGTCGGCTTCTTCGACCTGGCCTACCACCCGGAGAACAACAAGCGCTCCTCGGCGTCGGTGGCGTATCTGCACCCGGTGATGGACGAGCGGCCGAACCTGCGCATCCTGCTGGAGACGTGGGCGTACAAACTGGAGCTGAACGGCACGCGCGCGGAAGGCGTGCACGTGCGGTCGAAGGACGGCGAGGAGACCCTGATCAGGGCCCGCCGCGAGGTCGTCCTGTGCGCCGGGGCCGTCGACTCGCCCCGCCTGCTGCTCCACTCCGGCATCGGCCCCCGCGAGGACCTCGAAGCGCTCGGCATCCCGGTCGCGCACGATCTCCCGGGCGTCGGCGAGAACCTCCTCGACCACCCCGAGTCGGTGATCGTCTGGGAGACGCACGGGCCGATCCCCGAGAACTCTGCGATGGACTCCGACGCGGGCCTGTTCGTGCGCCGTGACCCCGAACACGCGGGCCCGGACCTGATGTTCCACTTCTACCAGGTGCCCTTCACGGACAACCCGGAACGTCTCGGTTACGAACGCCCGGCGTACGGCGTCTCGATGACCCCGAACATCCCCAAGCCGAAGAGCCGCGGCCGCCTGTACCTCACGAGCGCGGACCCGTCCGTGAAGCCCGCCCTCGACTTCCGGTACTTCACCGACGAGGACGACTACGACGGCCGCACCCTCGTCGACGGGATCAGGATCGCCCGCGAGATCGCGCGGACGGAACCGCTCGCCGGCTGGCTGAAGCGGGAGGTGTGCCCGGGCCCCGACGTCATCGGCGACGAGGAGCTCAGTGAGTACGCCCGTAAGGTCGCGCACACCGTGTACCACCCGGCGGGCACCTGCCGTATGGGAGCCGCCGAGGACGAACTGGCCGTCGTCGACCCCGAGTTGCGGGTCCGCGGCCTGGACGGCATCCGCATCGCGGACGCCTCCGTGTTCCCGACCATGACCGCCGTGAACCCCATGATCGGGGTGCTCATGGTCGGTGAGAAAGCCGTCGATCTGCTGGGAGGTGGTGCGTGATGAGTACGGTCACGAGTACGACCATGGAAAACCCCGTCTTCTCCGTCGACGGCCTGTGGAAGGTCTTCGGCCCCAAGGCGGACCGTGTGCCCGCCGACACCGAACTGTCCGCCCTCGACCCCGCCGAACTGCGCGCCCGCACGGGCTGCACGGCGGCCGTCCGGGACGTCGGCTTCGACGTCCGCAAGGGCGAGGTCTTCGTCGTCATGGGCCTGTCCGGCTCAGGAAAGTCCACGCTGGTGCGCTGTCTGACCCGGCTCATCGAGCCGACGGCGGGCACGATCTGCATCGACGGCGAGGACGTCCGCGCGATGGACAAGTCCCGGCTGCGCGAACTGCGCCGCCACCGCGCCGCGATGGTCTTCCAGCACTTCGGACTGCTCCCGCACCGCACGGTCCTCGACAACGTGGCGTACGGCCTGGAGATCCAGGGCGTCGGCAAGGCCGAGCGCCGGGCGCGGGCCGCCGAGGTCGTCGCCAAGGTCGGCCTGGAGGGCATGGAACAGCGCAAGCCCTCCCAGCTGTCCGGCGGCCAGCAGCAACGCGTCGGCCTGGCACGGGCGTTGGCGGTGGACCCGCAGGTCCTCCTCTTCGACGAGCCGTTCAGCGCCCTCGACCCGCTGATCCGGCGGGACATGCAGGAGGAGGTCGTCCGCCTGCACCGCGAGGAGGGCCGCACGATGGTCTTCATCACCCATGACCTGAGCGAGGCGCTGAAGCTCGGCGACCGCATCGCCCTGATGCGCGACGGCAAGGTGGTCCAGCTGGGCACCCCCGAGGAGATCGTCGGCTCCCCGACCGACGGCTACGTCCGCGAGTTCGTCCGGGACGTGCCGCGCGAACAGGTCATGACGGTCCGCAGGGCCATGAAGCCGGGCGACTGCGAGGGCTCGAGCCACCCGGGCGCGCTGGCCCCCGACGCCGTGGTCGCCGAGGCCATCAAGGTCGTCGCCGGCAGCGGCAGGCCGGCCTGCGTCGTGGAGAACGGACGGTGCCTGGGCGTCGTCGACCACGAACGTCTGCTCGGCGTCGTCGCCGGGACGGAGCTCGGCAAGGGAGCCGCCGGGACGGAGCTCCGCGAGGAGACCGTCTGATGGCCACCGTCACCGCGTCCACGCCACGCACACTGCCCACCGGACTGCTCAGGCACCGGGCGGTCCACAAACTCCTGCTCATCGCCCTCGCCGCCGCGGTCCTCGTTCCGCTCGCCAACGCCCGCTGGGCCAGTGGCAGTTGGCCTGACGCCCTCACCGTCGACCTCACCAACCCGCTCACCAGCGCGAGCGACTGGATCATCGACAACCGGGACAGCCACCCCCTGTTCCTCTACGGCTTCGGCTACGTCAGCAACGCGGTCGTGATCTCCGTACGCGCCGTGTACCTCGTCCTGCTCGCCGCGGGCTGGGCCGGAGTCACCGCGCTCGGCGCCCTCGTGGCCTGGCGGGTCGCCGGCGTCAGGCTCGCCGTGGGTACGGCGGTGGCGTTCCTCGCCTGCGGACTGCTCGGCATGTGGGTCCCCACCATGCAGACCCTCGCCCTGATGGTCGTCGCCGTCCTCGCCTCGGTCGTCGTCGGTGTCCTGCTGGGTCTCGCCGCCGGGCTGTCCCGCCGTATGGACAAGGTCCTGCGCCCGGTCCTGGACACCATGCAGGTCATGCCCGCCTACGCCTACCTCCTGCCGGTCGTCCTGGTCTTCGGCATGGGCGTGCCCGCCGCGGTCCTCGCGACCGTCGTCTACGCCGCACCGCCCATGGCCCGCCTCACCGCGCTCGGTCTCCAGGGCGCGGACAAGGAGGTCCTGGAGGCGGTCGAGTCGCTCGGCACCACCGCCCGCCAACGGCTGCTGACCGCCCGTATCCCGCTGGCCCGCAAGGAACTCCTCCTCGGTCTCAACCAGACGATCATGATGGCGCTGTCGATGGCCGTCATCGCGTCCGTGATCGGCGCCGCCGGTCTCGGTGACCGCGTCTACCAGGCGCTGGCCTCGGTCGACGTGGGCGCGGCCCTCGCGGCCGGCATCCCGATCGTGCTGCTGGCCGTGGTCCTCGACCGGGTGACGGGTGCGGCGGGCGACGGCACCGAGGGACAAGGGCGCGCGGGATGGGCGTACGCCCTTGCCGGGGCCGTCCTCGTGGCGGTCGCCGGGCGCCTCGTCGGCCGACTCGACTGGCCCGACGCCTGGGTCGTGAACATCGCCGAGCCCGTCAACCGGGCCGTCGACTGGATGACGGACCACCTCTACTCCGGTGTCCCCGTCGTCGGCGGCACCGCCGACTGGGCGGGCCACTTCACCACCTGGGTCCTCGACCCGGTCCGCGACGGCCTCCAGGGGCTGCCCTGGTGGTCCGTGCTGCTCGTCGTCGCCACCCTGGCCTGGCTGATCGGCACCTGGCGCACCGCGCTCACCGCGGTCCTCGCCATGGCCGCGATCGGCGTGCTCGGCGTGTGGACACCCGCGCTGGACACCCTGTCGCAGGTCCTCGCCGCCGTCGCCGTCACGCTCGTCCTGGGCTTTGCGACCGCCGTCGCGGCGGCCCGCAGCGACCGCGTGGAACGGCTCCTCCGGCCCGTCCTGGACGTCTTCCAGACCATGCCGCAGTTCGTGTACCTGATCCCGGTCGTCGCGCTGTTCGGCGTGGGCCGCGCGCCCGCCGCAGCGGCGGCCGTCGTCTACGCGCTGCCCGCGGTCGTCCGCATCACCACACAGGGCCTGCGCCAGGTCGACCCGGCTGCCATGGAGTCGTCGAGGTCGCTCGGCGCGACCAGCTGGCAGCAGCTGCGGCAGGTCCAACTCCCGCTCGCCCGCCCCGCGTTGCTGCTCGCCGTCAACCAGGGCGTGGTCCTCGTCCTCGCCGTCGTCGTCATCGGCGGTCTGGTCGGCGGTGGCGCGCTCGGCTACGACACCGTCTTCGGCCTGGCCCAGGGCGACCTGGCGACCGGCCTGGTCGCCGGCGCGGCCATCGTCTGCCTCGGCCTGATGCTCGACCGGGTCACCCAGCCCACGGAACGCCGTACGAGGAAGGGGGCCTGACATGCGCGTACGTATGATCGCCGGGGTCGGCGCCCTGCTGCTGCTCACCGGCTGCGGTGCCGCCGACATGACCAAGCAGGCCTCGCCCTTCGCCAACGCCCAGGGTGCCAAGAGCGTGACCCTGTCCGTCCAGTCCTGGGTCGGCGCACAGGCCAACGTGGCCGTCGCCCAGTACCTCCTGGAGCACAAGCTCGGCTACCGCGTCGACACCGTGCAGGTCGACGAGGTCCCCGCCTGGGACGCGCTCAGCCAGGGCCGGGTCGACGCGATCCTGGAGGACTGGGGCCACCCCGATCAGGAACAGCGCTACGTCAAGGACAAGAAGACGATCACGCCGGGCGGCGGGCTCGGGGTGACCGGGCACATCGGCTGGTACGTCCCGACGTACTTCGCCAAGCAGCACCCGGACGTCACCAACTGGAAGAACCTCAACAAGTACGCCTCGCAGCTGCGCACCGCGGAGAGCGGCGGCAAGGGCCAGCTGATGGACGGCTCCCCGTCCTACGTCACCAACGACAAGGCGCTGGTGCAGAACCTCGGCCTGGACTACCAGGTGGTGTTCGCCGGTTCGGAGGCCGCCCAGATCACCCAGTTGAGGCAGTTCGCCAAGGAGAAGAAGCCCTTCCTGACGTACTGGTACGCCCCGCAGTGGCTCTTCAAGAAGGTCCCCATGACCGAGGTGAAGCTCCCCGCGTACAAGGAGGGCTGTGACGCGGACCCGGCGAAGGTCGCCTGCGCCTATCCGCACACCCCGCTCCAGAAGTACCTCAACACGGACTTCGCCAAGTCCGGCGGCAAGGCGGCGGCCTTCCTGAAGAAGTTCAAGTGGACGACCGAGGACCAGAACGAGGTCTCCCTGATGATCGCCGACCAGAAGCTGACACCGGACGAGGCGGCGAAGAAGTGGGTCGGCAGCCACGCGTCCACCTGGAAGGCGTGGCTGTCCTGATCACGTTCAGCGCTTCAGTTCGCCGACCATCCCCTGCAGCGCCAGTGCCGCCCAGCGCTGCAGACCCGGCCCGAACGTGACGCGAGTGGCCCCGAGTTCACCGAGTGTGGTGGGCGAGGGGCCCTTGCCGTCCAGTCGGCCCCCCAGGTTGATCGGTCCCTGGATCCCGGACCGCAGAAGGGGCAGTACGTCCGCCGGGGCGCCGATCGGATAGACGCACTCGGCACCCGCGGCGACATACAACGCGGCCCGCTCGATGGCCCGTTCGGGATCTCCGTCGCCATAGGCGAAGGTGTCCACCCGGGCGTTGACGAAGAGCTCGTCACCGGCCTCGTACCGCACCTCGGCCAGCCAGTCGGCGTGCCGGTGCGCGTCCTTGAGGGTCCCGTCCTCGGAGTCCTCCAGGTTGCAGCCCACGGCCCCCGCCGCCAGCAGCCGCTCCACCAGCTCCTTCGGCGTCAGCCCGTACCCGCCCTCGATGTCGGCGGACACGGGCACGTCCACGGCCCCGCAGACGCGCGCCACCGCGGCGAACATCTCGTCGGCCGGGGTGGCTCCGTCCCGGTGGCCGAGCGAGGCGGCGATCCCCGCGCTCGGCGTGGCGAGCGCGGGAAAGCCGGCCTCCTCGCACACCCGGGCACTGATCGCGTCCCAGGGACCGGGCAGGACGAGCGGGTCGCCCGGGAGGCGGTTGCGGTGCAGGGCGCGGAAGACGTCCACCTTTCTCACGGCGTGTGACCTCCCGGCGGGATCCGGCGGCTGACCATCACCCGGTTCCAGTTGTTGATGGCGACGATCAGGGCGATGAGATGGGCGAGTCGACTGTCGTCGAAGTGCTTGGCGGCGGTGGCGTACACGTCGTCCGGCACGAATCCCTCCGTGAGGACGGTCACCGCCTCCGTCAGCGCGAGCGCGGCCCGCTCCCGCTCGTCGTAGACGCCCTCGGCCTCCTCCCAGGCGGCGAGCAGATCCAGTTGCCGCTCGCTCACGCCGTGCGCGCGGGCGATCCGGAGATGCATGTCCAGGCAGAACGCGCAGTGGTTGAGCTGCGAGGCCCGGATGACGACGAGTTCGGCGAGAGCGGGGTCGCCGAGTCCCCGTTTCGCGGTGGCGCTGAGCGCGGACAGGGCTTGGCCGACCTCGCGGTCGAGCTGGTCCGTACGGCTCACCGGTGGTTCCCCGCCTCGTAGTGACCCGGGACCATACGGCAGGTCACACCGAACCGGTTCCAGGCGTTGATCACCGTGATCGCGGCGATCAGCCGGGCCAGCTCGGCCTCCTCGAAGTGCTTGGCCGCGTGCGCGTACACCTCGTCCGGCACGAAGCCGTCGGTGAGGACGGTGACCGCGTCGGTCAGTTCGAGGGCCGCGATCTCCTGCTCCGTGTAGAAGTGCCTCGACTCCTCCCACGCGCCGAGCTGGATGATCCGCTCGACGCTCTCTCCGGCCGCGAGGGCGTCCTTGGAGTGCATGTCCAGACAGAACGCGCAGTGGTTGAGCTGCGAAGCCCGGATCTTCACGAGCTCCAGCAGCCGGGGGTCGAGGCCCTGCCGGGCGGCCGTGTCGAGGCGGAGCATCGCCTTGTAGACCTCAGGGGCGTGCTGGGCCCAGGCCAGGCGGGGCGTGTGTTCAGGGGCGTGCGGGACGGTCTCCTCCGTGGTCATGCCTCGACCCTAGGAGCCAGGCAGCCCAAGAGTATGGTCCACTTCCATGGCGAAACCCTGGGCCACTTTCGGCGTCGACCTGCACCTGGAACCCACCGGTCCCGGCATCCGCCGGGGCCTCACCGACGCCCTCCGCGAGGCCGCCCGCACCGGCCGCCTGGCCCCCGGCACCCGGCTGCCCTCCTCCCGCTCCCTCGCCGCCGACCTGGGCGTGGCCCGCAACACGGTCGCCGACGCCTACGCCGACCTGGTCGCGGAGGGCTGGCTCATGGCCCGCCAGGGCTCGGGCACACGGGTGGCCGAACGGACGGTCACATCACCGCCGGGCTCCACCGCCCGCCCCGACACGTCCGGTCTCCCACCCGCCCCCACCCCCGCCTCTCGCCGCGCCCTCGGTCTTCCGCCCCCGCCCGCGCCCCGCCCCGCGTACAACCTGATCCCCGGCACCCCGGACCTCGCCTCCTTCCCTCGCACCCAGTGGCTCAAGGCGGCCCGCCGAGCCCTCTCCACCGCCCCCAACCAGGCCTTCGACTACGGCGACCCCCGCGGCCGCGTCGAACTGCGCACCGCCCTCGCCGGCTATCTCTCCCGCGCCCGCGGCGTGCGCGCCGACCCCGAACGCGTCCTGGTCTGCGCCGGGTTCTCGCAGGGACTGCGCATCCTCGGCGCGGTGCTGCGGGCACGCGGTGCGCGCACGGTCGCCGTGGAGTCGTACGGCCTCGACGTGCACTGGAACCTGCTCGCGGACGCCGGCCTGCGCACCGTGCCGTTGCCGTTCGACGAACGCGGCACGGATCCGGGGGAGTTGACCGACCAGGACGCGGTCCTGCTCACCCCCGCCCACCAGTTCCCGATGGGCGGCACCCTGCACCGCGACCGGCGCGCGGCCGTAGTCGAGTGGGCCCGCCGCACCGGCGGACTGGTCGTCGAGGACGACTACGACGGCGAGTTCCGCTACGACCGCCAGCCCGTCGGCGCCCTCCAGGGACTGGACCCCGACCACGTCGTCTACGCGGGCACGGCCAGCAAGTCCCTCGCCCCCGGCCTCCGGCTGGCCTGGCTGGTGCTGCCACCGGACCTGATGCGGGAGGTGCTCGGCGCCAAGGGCGGCATCGACAGCTGCGGGGCCCTGGACCAGCTGACCCTCGCCGAGTTCCTCACCTCCGGCGCCTACGACCGTCATGTGCGCGCCGCCCGACTGCGCTACCGGCGCCGCCGCGACGCCCTGATGGTTGAACTCGCCCGGCGGGCCCCGCAGGTCCACGCCACCGGGATCGCGGCGGGCCTGCATGTGGTGCTGCGGCTCCCGCCCGGCACCGAGCGGCCGGCACTGCGGGCGGCGGCCTGGCAGAGTCTCGCGGTGCACGCACTGAACCGCTACCAGCACCCGGAAGCGACGGTCGAACGGCGCGACGCGCTCGTCGTGGGCTACGGGACCCCGCCGGACCACGCCTGGTCGGGAGCGCTGGAGGCGCTCTGCGCGGTGTTGCCCGAATAACGCGGCCTGTTTGGGCTGTTCACCATTCCCGAATACGGTCCCGCGGATAGAGTCGCCCCATGAGCAACAGTGAATCCATATCCCGTGTGGCCCTGAAGAAAATCACCCCCGACGTGTCCGCGGCCATGGGCTCCCTGCACGCCGCCGCCGTTTCCGCGGCCCAGGACGCCAAGGTCGAACCGGAACTCTTGGAACTGATCCGGATCCGCGCCTCGCAGATCAACGGCTGTGCGTTCTGCATCGACATGCACACCAAGGACGCCCGCGCGACCGGCGAGACCGAGCAGCGTGTCTACGCCCTGAACGCCTGGCGGGAGACCCCCTTCTTCACCGGACGCGAGCGCGCCGCACTGGCGTTGGCCGAGGCCGTGACCCTGGTCCACGACGGACATGTGCCGGACGCGGTCTACGCCGAGGCCGCGGAGGTCTTCGACGAGCAGCAGATCGCGGCGCTGATCTGGGCGGCCACCGTCATCAACGCGTACAACCGGATCGCCATCGCCACGCGGATGGTCCCGGGGGGCTATCAACCGGCCAAGAAATAACGTCGAATACGGGTATCGGAAATCCGCGCCGATACCCGACCTTTCTTCGTTCTATTTCTCCGGCAGTGGCTCCATAATGCCGTCCAGCCATGCCCGCCATTCCGGTGCGCGGTCCGCCGGCGCCGCTTTCAGCGACCCGCCCGTCCACTGCGTCACCGGCCGGATTCCATGCAGTGCGTTCACCAGCCACACCTCATGGCCGTCCAGTTCGGCCACGGTCCGCTCGCGGTGGGCGACTTGGATGCCCTCGTGCCGGGCCCGCTCCTGAAGCAGCGTCACGGTCACCCCGGGCAGCACCGGCAGCCGGGGCGGGGGCAGGCACAGGGTGTCGCCCTCCCACCACAGCACGCTGGCCGTGGCCGCCTCCAGCACACTGCCGGAAGGAGCCACCAGCACCGCCTCCTGCGCGCCCTCACCTGACGCCCGCGCGCGGAGCCGGGCCAGAGTGTCCAGGTCGGGACCCTTGCGGCGGGGCACGGTCCGCGGATCGGACTGACCGGCCGCCCACACCCGTACGCCGGTCCCGAGCGGGGGCGCGTGCCGCAGCAACAGCCGCAACTCCAGGGACCCGGGGGCCAGTTCGACCCGGGGGAACCACTCACCCGTGCGGGGCAGCACGTCGGTCATGTCCCGCCAGAACTCCAGCAGCCTGCGCAGCGGCGGCCCGCCGACCTCGCCGCAGGCCCGCAGGAACCGCTCCCGGTGCCGTTCGAGCCCACGCACCCCGCCGTCCCGCACCAGCCAGGAGTCCGCGACGAGAAGGGGCGCCGCCGTCGGTTCCGTCGCCGGGGTCAGCCCACGAGCCGGTGACCAGGCCAACAGCCCCTCTGCGATGACCGGTTGCGTCACAGCCGCTCCTTCCTCAGTACTTGCCGCCGACGTTCACCGGCGCTCCGTGCCGCGGCCCGTACGGCGCGTGCTCCAGCCACGACCCGCACCACGGCAGCACCGGCGCCAGCGCTGCCGCAGCCCGCTGCCTGACCCGCACGATCAGGCGCCGGGGCCGCAGATGGTCCAGCGCGGCACCGGCGGCGGCACTGTTGAACAGCCCCGCGGACCGTCGTGCCGCTGCGAACGCCTCGACTGTCCCGCCCGCGATCGCCTCCGCCGCGGCCGCCGCGTCCGCGATCCCGCTGTTCATGCCCCGCGCCCCGAACGGCGGGAAGAGATGCGCCGCCTCCCCGACGAGCAGCACCCGCCCGTGCGGGTCGGTGAACGAGGCGGCCACCTTGCGCAGGAAACGGTACGTCGACACCCACAGGACCCGCTCGCCGTACCCCTCGCCCACGACCGCCGGCAGCCATCGCCGTACCGCCTCCTCGGTCCCGAACTCCTCCTCCGGGTCGTCGTCCCGGCACTGCAGGTCCACCTGGAAGCCCCCGGTGAACGGCACCCGCATCACACTGCGGCCGTCGACACCCGGATGCTCGTAGTGGAAGACCCGCTCCAGCGGCAGCTCGGCACCGGGGAGGTCGGCCACGTCGACGACCACATGGAAGCCCTCGCCCCGCTCGCCGTCCATCGCGATGCCCAGGGCGCCCCGGACCGCGGACCGGGCGCCGTCGGCGGCCACGGCGTACTCGCAGCTCCACTCCCGGCCGTCCCCGCAGCTCAGCCAGACGCCGGTCGCCGTCGTGCGGACGTCCAGCACCCGCGCGTCCCACACGAACTCCACGCCCGCCCGCTCGCACGCGGCCCGCAGAAAACCCTCGGTGTCCATCTGGCGCAGACTGGTGAAGGGCGGCGGGCCCGGTCGCGGCGGATAGGTGCGGGAGTAGACCTCGCGGCCCCGGTACAGGGTCCGCCGGGTATGCCAGGTCCGCCCGTACGAGGTGATCTCCCTGGCCAGTCCCGGTTGCATCCCGTCGAGCAGCGCGAGGGTCTCGCGATGCACGAACAGGGCCCGGCTGCCGGGGTGTTCACGGTCCTTCGGGTCCGCCTCCAGGAGCACGACCGGCAGTCCGCGCGCCCGCAGCGCGAGCGCCGCCGACAGGCCCACGGGCCCGGCACCGACCACCACGACGGGTGTCACGCGCGCGCACCCGCCGCGAGCATCCGGGTGATCTCGACCCGCTTCACCTTCCAGGTCGCGGTCATCGGCAGCTCCTCGAACCGCCACTGCCGCGGCTCGGCCATGGCCGGCAGATCGGCCGTCGCCTCCCGCCAGCGCTCGGGATCCAGGGGCTGCTCCCCGCGCACGCACACCACCGGCACCGGCTCCCGGTCCGCCCCGGGCACGATGACCACCTCACGCAGCTCCTCCAGACGCTCCATCAGGGTGTCCTCGACCTCCAGATTGCTGTGCACGGAGTCGATCTGGTCGATCTCCCGGTCGATCAGGTGCAGGCCGCCCAGTCGGCCGCGGTAGCCCATGTCGCCCATCTCCCACCAGCCGTCGTTGAGTTGACGGTCGTAGCGGTCCTGCATGCCGAGATAGGTGAGGATGCGGCCCCGGGTCCGGGCCTCTATCCGCCCGGACCGCCCCGGCGCGACGGGCCGCCCGTCCGGACCGGTGACCCGCACCCGTGTGAAGCCCGGTATCCCGATCCCGACCCGCCGCCCGTCCGCGCGGGCCGCGCTGCGCCGCGTGAACCACTGGAAGGCGACCGGTCCCGTCTCGCTCTGCCCGTACAGCTGGATCAGCCAGGGCGCACGGCGCTTCGAGGCATCGAGCAGCCGCCTTACCGTGCGCGGATGGATCGCGTCGAACGTCGAGCCGTACGACCGCACGCGCGACAGCGGAGCACCGGGCGCGTCGGCCAACTCCTCCCACAGCACGAAGGTGTTGGGGTGCGTCTCCACGATGCCGGGCCGGTGCCTGGTGAGAAGCGGTCCCACGGCGGCCGGGTCCGGGTCGGTGATCAGCACCAGCGGGCTGCCGAAGTGCAGCAGGACACCGAGCAGATGGTAGAAGCGCGAGTGCACGAACGACATGTGCAGCGCAGCCGTCTCCCCACGCGTGGGCCAGCCCATCGCCTTCTGCGGGACGAGCCGGTTCCACATGGTGTTCGCGCAGTGCACGGCCAGCTTGGGGAGGCCGGTGGTGCCCGAACTGTGAGTGATCAGCGCCGGTTCGCGAGGGTGGAGGCGGACGGCGGCCGGGGGCTCGGCGCCCGCGTACTTCCCCAGGGGCTCGGCCCCTGGAGCGTCGTCCACGGAGAGGACCTGCCGCACCCGAAGCCCGACCCCCTTGAGCGGCCCCTCCATCTTGGCCCGGTCGGTCACCAGCCACGGCTGCCTGAGCCGCTCGATCAGCTCCCCGACCACCTCACCGGCCAGGCCGGGGGAGAGCAGCACCGGCACGGCGCCGATATGGGAGACCGCGCAGGTCAGCAGCACGATGTCGACGTTGTCCGTCTTGTGCACGACCACCTGCTCCGAGGGCCGTACCCCCGCCTCCCACAGCCGCCCCGACAACTCCTCGACGACATCCGCCAGCACCGCGTAGGTGAGGTCGACACCCAGGGCGGGGTGGGTGTCCAGGCGCCGGTCCAGGGTGACGAAGACGGCGCCGTGCCGCTCGGCAGCCCGGCGGAACACCGGGCCCAGGTAGAACCCCCGGTCGGTGAACGGGGGTTGCTGCTCTCGCATGTGGCCGTTCCTCTCTGCGGTGCCTCTGGGGTGCTTCTGCGCTTGTTCTGGCGCTTCTTCTGCGCTGCATCGGTGGTGCTTCGGTGGTGTCACCAGGCGCCCTGGCGGACCAGGTGGCGGCGGAGCTTGCCGGTCGGGGTGCGAGGGAGGGACGGGACGAGGCTCACGCTTCTGGGCACCTTGAAGGGGGCCAGATGTTCGCGGGCCAGCCGGAGGAGGTCTTCCTGGAGCCCCTGGCGACCGGCGCTGCCGGTGCCCTCCGGGGCGGTGGGTACGACGAAGGCGCGCAGTCGGCCGACGCCGGTCCCGTCGGTGACGGCGACGACTGCGACCTCCCTCACCGCCGGATGAGTCCGCAGTACGGCCTCCACCTCCAGCGGGGAGACGGTGATGCCGCCGACCATTTCCATGTCGTCGGCGCGGCCCAGATGCCGGTAGGAGCCGTCGGGTTCACGGACCGCCCGGTCGTGGGTGGCCAGCCAGCCGCGGACCAGGGTGCGCTCGGTCTCCTCGGGCCGGTTCAGATAGCCGGGGGTCACCGTCGGCCCACGCACCCACAGTTCACCCTCCGCACCGTCCTGGACCGGCCGGCCCGCACGGTCGCGCAGCTCCACCTCGAAGCCGGGCACGGGGCGGCCGACGGTGCCCGGGGTGTTGTGGTCGAAACCGTTGGCGCAGAAGGCGTGACCGGCCTCTGTGGAGCCGATCTGCTCCAGCACCGGCGCGCCGAGCAACTCCGTGACCCGCCGCCCCACCGCCTCCGGCAGCCCCTCACCAGCCGACACCGCGGCCCGCACCGAGGCGAAACACCCCTCGTGCCCGCTGCCCCGGTCGGCCACCAACGCCGCGTACGCCGACGGCACCGAGTAGAGCAGCGTCACCCGGTGCCGGACCACCAGCTCGTCCACGGCCGCCGGGGTCGGACGCCGGTCCACCAGGACCGCGGAGGAGCCCGAGAACAGCGGGAAGACGAACGCGTTCCCGAAGCCGTAGGCGAAGTACAGCTTCGACACCGACAGGGTCACGTCGTCCCCGGTGATCCGCAGCAGCCGCCGGCCGATCAGGTCGTGGTACGCCTTCGGATCGCCGTGCGTGTGCACGACCCCCTTGGGGCGGCCCGTGGTGCCCGACGTGTACTGGATGTACAACGGCGCATGCGCGTCGACCGGATGAGCGGGCGCCGGCCCGGCGGAGGCGGTGAGCGCGAGCAGTTGGTCCGCACCGAGCCGGGCCCGGTCGGCGAACCGGTCCTCCAGACCCGGCCCCGTCACACACAGCACGGCCCGGGTGTCCGCAGCCATGAACGCGTGGTCCGCCGCGGGGAGTTCGGGGTTGACGAGGACGGCGACCGCCCCGAGCCGCGCGACGGCGAGGAACGCCGTCACCCAGGCGATCCCGTCCGGCAAGGCCAGCACCACCCGGTCCCCCGCCTTCGTCCCGTGCCCGGCGAGCACGGTGGCCGCCCGGGCGGCGAGCGCGTGCACCTCACCGTGAGTCCAGGACCGGTGTCCCTGATGGAAGGCGGGCCGACCGGCCCAACCGCGCCGCTCGGCGAGATCGGCGAGCTGGGCGGCGAGGTTCCCGGGGGTGTCGACGTCGACCGGGGCCCGCATGCTCTGCGCAGTCGTCATCGGACCGGCTCCTCGGTGGCCGTGTGTCCCCCGCGGGCGTCGGCGCGTACCGCCGTGTGCCGCCGCTGCTCCGCTATTCGCTCCGCGGTGTGCAGATGCAGGGCCTTCATCTGGGCCGCCGTCTTCAGCAGCATCTCGTCGTACTCGGCGACCGGGTCGGAGTCGAGGACGATCGCGCCCCCGGCGCCGAGATGAATCAGCCCGTCGGCGAACACGGCGGTCCGGATCACGATGTTGAGATCCGCGCCCCCACTGCACCCCAGATATCCGAGGGCGCCGGAGTACACACCGCGGGCCTCGGTCTCCAGGGAGTCGATGATCTCCATCGTGCGCAGCTTCGGCGCCCCGGTCATCGAGCCGCCGGGAAAGCAGGCCCGCACACAGTCCACAGCCCGGGTGCCCTCCCGCAGCCGCCCCTCCACGGTGGACACGAGCTGGTGCACGGTCGCGTACGTCTCCGTCGCCATCAGCTGGGTCACCCGTACCGACCCGGTCCGGCACACCCGCCCCAGGTCGTTGCGGAGCAGGTCGACGATCATCAGGTTCTCAGCGCGCGTCTTCGCGTCCGCGGCCAGTGCGTCCCGCAGCCGGGCGTCCTCCTCCGGACCGGCTCCGCGCGGCGCCGTGCCCTTGATGGGACGGGCCTCGGCGACCCCGTCCCGGGTGATCCGCAGGAACCTCTCGGGCGAGGACCCGGCCACGTCGACGTCCCCGAACCTCAGAAACGCCGCGTAGGGCGCCGGGTTGACCCGCCGCAGCACCCGGTAGAACTCGTAGGCGTCCGGCGGCGCGGGTAACCGGGCCGCGTTCGTCAGACAGACCTCGTAGCTCGTACCCGCCCGCAGCTCCCGCGCGCAGGACTCGATGTCGGCGAGATACGCCTCCCGGTCCCGCACCAGCCACGGCTCGGCCGCGCCCAGGCCGGGCTCGGCCCGCGCCGCCGGTTCAGGGGCCGTTGTCGGATCGGGCTCGGTGGCGACGAAGGTCAGCTGGGCCATCGCGCCCTCCAGCCAGTCCTCGGCCTCCCGCGCGGCCTGCGGGGTGTCCTCGGCCAGACAGACCGCGTAGGTGAACCTCTTGAGGTGGTCCACGGCGATCAGGCGGTCGGCGAACAGCCAGCAGGCGTCCGGGACTTCGGAGGTGTGCCGGTTCGGTGAGCCGCAGTCGGCCTTCGCTTCGTAGCCGAAGTAGCCGACATAGCCCCCGGTGAAGTCGAAGGGCAGCCCCCCGCCGTCCACCCGGCGGCTCGTCAACTGCCTTCCCAGGTAGTCGAAGACGCTCGCCGCGACCTTCCGCGGCGGCCGCCCGGCCCGCTCGATCTCGCACCTGCCGCTCTTGACGTCGTACCGGACGAACTCCGCCAGCGGCCCACTGTCGTCGCCGAAGAACGAGAACCGCGACCGCCCCTCCTCGACCAGTGCGCTGTCCAGCCAGAAGGCCCGCCGCGACGCCGCGTACATCCGGGTGAACGCGGCCTCCGTGTCGACCGCGCCGGCGATACGCCGGGTGTGCAGACGGTAGGCGGGACCGGCCCGCCGGGGACGCGGAACGACCGGTGCGGACCGGGGGGCCGGCGCCTCGTGCGGGGGCACGGCGGTGTTCTTCGTACGCTGCTTGCGGGCCCGTTCCGCCGTGAGATTGCGGAAGTTGACGAGCATGCGGTGGCCGTAGTCGGTGAGTACGGACTCCGGATGGAACTGCACGCCCCACAGCGGCCGACCGCGGTGTCTGAGCCCCATCAGCACGCCGTCCTCGGCCCAGGCCGTCGCCTCCAGCGTCTCCGGAAGCGGCTCGGACACGGCCAGCGAGTGGTAGCGGACCGCGGTGAAGTCCTGCGGCAGACCCCGGAACAGGTCCCGTCCG
Source organism: Streptomyces sp. NPDC019531 (assembly GCF_044903305.1). Lineage (NCBI taxonomy): Bacteria > Bacillati > Actinomycetota > Actinomycetes > Kitasatosporales > Streptomycetaceae > Streptomyces > Streptomyces sp. NPDC019531. Next base: position 217,808 of record NZ_JBJDQL010000010.1, read on the forward strand.
TCGTGCCGGACCGTCGACAGATGCCCGTGCCGCGGTTCCGGGGCGGGCCCCACCAGGCCTCCCTCGCCGAGCGCCATGCCCTGGTGCCCCAGGCAGACACCGAGCACGGGGACCGGTGACTCGGTGAGCACGGCGGCACTCAGTCCGAAGTCGCGCTGTTCGGCCGGGTGCCCGGGCCCGGGCGACACCACGACATTGTCGAACTCCGCAAGGTATTCCCCGAGATCGGGAATCGCGTCGACCGCGTCATTGAGGACCACGACCGGTTCCTCGCCGTTGACCTCGGCGATCAACTGGAACAGGTTGTACGTGTACGAGTCGTAATTGTCGATGAGCAGGGTCTTCACCCGCCCACCTCCCTCGGTTCGTTCCGGACCTATGCGGTCCGTCTTTTGTGCCGTCCGCGGAGGGCCTGGAGCGGCGGATACAGCCATTTCTTGAAGAAACGCTGAAGCCGGGGCATGAGAATCCAGGTGACGAGAGCCGTCACACACAGGCACAACAGCAGCGTGCGGATGAGCGGATTGAGTCCGCCGAGATAAGGAAGAACGATCAGATTGAACAGGAGCACCGGCGGAAATACCGCGCTCATGTTCACGAACCACAGTTTCCATTTCGCCGGTGGGGCGGGCGCCTTGGGTGTCGAGGTCTGGGAGTCGAACCACACCTTGGAGCCCCGCACGCTCCTGCGGTCCGTCTGCCGGGCGAAGCCCACCGCCTGGACGTCCCACTGTGTCCGGGCGGACGAATCCTCCCAGGCCCGGGCCGTTCCCTCGCTGGCGAAGCGATAGACCACATGCCACTCCGCCTCTTGGTCGGCAAGGACGCCACCCCCCAGAAAGCCCGGCTGCCGCGAACTCGCGGCCAGCATGGCCCACCCCCACGAGTGGAAGTCGGCCTCACGGCCCGGCACCACGTGATAGGCCACGGTGACGGTGACGGGATTGCTGCTCACGCCACCCAGTACGCAATGCCTTCACATCACGTTCAAATATTCAACGATGTTTTTTGGACTGTCCGGATCGTGACTCTTTATCGGGCTTTCGGCGAGCATGACTCATTCTGTCGAGCTGCACCGGCGGTAACTTTACGAAATTCAGTGAACTGATCGTGAAGCGGTATTTGCCGGCGCCTCGCCGAAGCGGGCCAGCGCCAACGCCCCCGCGACGGCCACGACGAAACCCAGCACCGCCACCCACGCCAACCCCTCCCGGGTGCGGTCCCCGAGCCACACCACCCCCACCAGCGCGGGCCCGATCGTCTCCCCGATCACCATCCCGGCGGTCGCCGTGGTCACCGACCCCCGCTGCAGTGCCGACGTCAGCGACAGAAAGGCCGCGCCTCCGCCGAGCACGAGCGCGTAGGCCGCCGGATTGGCCAACAGGTCCGACGGAGCCAACGAGTCGATCAGCCGCACCGCCACCTCGACCACCCCGAACCCGAACCCGGCCCCCAGCCCGAGCGCCAACGCCCGCCCCCGCTCCGGCAGTCGCCCGCCCAGCAGCGCCAGCGCCAGCACGGCCAGCGCCGTCCCGAGCATCGCGTACGCCAGGCCCGCCGGCCCGTCGCGGTCGCCCTCCGTCCCGGACGCGATCCCCAGCAGCGCCATGCCCGCACACACCACCCCGACCGCCCCCCATTCGCTCCCGCTCAGCCGAACCCGCAGCAGCCGCGCCGAGACCACCGCGGTCACCGCGAGACTCGACGCGAGCGCCGCGCCGACCGCGTAGATCGGGACCGACCGCAACGCGGCGATCTGCAGCAGAAACCCCAGCCCGTCCAGCGCCAGCCCCGCCAGATACCGCCATTGCCGCACCGCCCGCAGGAACAGCGTCACCGCGAACGCCGACCCCTCGCCGTCGCCCCCACCCGTGTCCGCCGCCCGCGCCGCCATCGCCTGCAGCACGGTGGCCGTTCCGAAACAGACCGAGGCACCGAGGGCACACACCATTCCAAAGAGCACGAAGTGACCTTAGGGGAGAGGATGCGGGGCGGGCTGGTTTCGGACGAGCTCTTAGAGGTCGTTTTCATCTGAGGTATGGCACTTTGAGTCGTATTGTCGCGCCTCTCGGTTTGGGGCTGATGAGTCGGTGGAGGTTGTTCTTTCTGGT